>NZ_JAMYPO010000002.1:0-344003 GCF_040320365.1 Mesorhizobium sp. M0701 | reverse complement strand
CGAAGAAGGCATCGTTCCCGGCGGCGGCGTCGCACTGCTGCGCGCTTCGCTGAGCATCAAGGCAACCGGCGCCAACTCCGACCAGGCCGCCGGCATCAACATCGTGCGCCGCGCGCTGCAGGCTCCGGCCCGCCAGATCGCGGCCAACGCCGGTGCGGAAGCATCGATCGTTGCCGGCAAGATCCTTGAGAACAAGGGGGCAACCTTCGGCTACAACGCCCAGACCGGCGAATATGGCGACATGATCGCCATGGGTATCGTCGATCCGGTCAAGGTTGTGCGCACGGCTCTGCAGGACGCGGCCTCGGTCGCCGGCCTGCTGGTCACCACCGAAGCCATGATCGCGGAGGCTCCGAAGAAGGAGTCGGCTGGCGGCGGCATGCCTGGCGGCATGGGCGGCGGCGGCATGGGCGGCATGGGTGGCATGGATTTCTAATCCAGCCAATCTCGCAAGCTTACGGAAAGGGCGGCAGCGATGCCGCCCTTTTTCGTTGATGTGGCGGAGATTGGGAGTGCGTCCCCGTGTAGCGGGTGACGACAGACAGCGAAATCGCAAACCTTCGAGATTGGCTGAACGAACCCTTTGCTTCGTCATCCTAGGGCGGAGCAGGAGCGAAGCGACGTTGCGGAGACCCTAGGATCCATGCCGTTACTTCCAGGCGTCGCGGCGGCGCAGAACATCAATCGTCGAGCTGCAGCCTTGGCCCTTTTGGCGGAACGCCGCGCCGCCTTCGATGCGATGAAGGCATAAACATCAATGCACCGCGGCAGCGGCACTCTTGGCCGGCAATGCCCCCTCAATCAGCGCCGCGACCTCATCGGCTACCGCCAGCACCGGAGCGCGGTCGTGGGTGGCGCGTGCGATCACCATCAGCCCTTCCAGCGATGATTCGACCAGCAATGCGAGCGCGTACGCGCGGCGCTCGGGCACCCCTGCCCTGACGAAGGCCGCCCTGAGCAAGCCTATCCACTGCTCGAAGGCGGACCGGCACAATTCGGCCAGTTCCGGCACGTCTGTCGGCGAGTCCAACACCACGGGCGCGATCGGGCAACCGAGCGTGAACCGATTGTCTTCCAGCATGCGGGCGACCGACTGGTAAATGTGGTGGACGGCCACCGCCGGATCCTTTTCGGCAGCGAGTGCGGCGTCCAGCCTCTGCGTCACATCGGCGACGCTGTCGCGCGTCACCTCGATGACCAGCTGGTCCTTGCCGCCCGGAAAATGAAAATAGAGCGAGCCTCTCGGCGCGCCTGAGGCGCTCAATATGTCGTTGAGCGAAGTGCCGTGATAGCCGCGCTGCCGAAGCAGGCGTCCCGTGGTCTCGAGTATGCGGGTACGGGTGTCGTTCGCCATGTCAACCTCTGTCAGGAGTGAGCATTATAGGCCTTGCCTTGAATATGACAATCGGTCTACATAATATGTAGATCAGTCTACATATCGAGAGGCAAATGCGCAGTTATCGTCTTGAAGGAACCTGCGGGACCAAGTGCCTGGTGATGCGCGACGAGGCGCAGCCGACGCCGAAGCCGCACGAGATCGTCGTGCGTGTCCGCGCCGCTTCGCTCAACCGCCGCGACACGATGATCCTCAACGGCAGCTATCCGCTGGCGCCGCGCCAAGGGGTCGTTCCGCTGAGCGACGGCGCCGGTGAAGTCGTTGCGGTCGGCGATGCCGTCACCCGCTTTGCCGTCGGCGACCGCGTCACCGGCAGTTATTTTGCGCGCTGGATCGATGGCCGCATCAATGCCGGTCTGATCGACCAGCTTGGCTGCACGCTGGACGGGATGCTGGCCGAATACGCCGTGCTCGACGAGCAATGGGCGGTGCGGCTTCCCGATCATCTCGACTGGCATCAAGCGGCGACACTAACCTGCGCCGGCCTGACCGCCTGGAATGCCGTGACGGCGGCCGAAATGCCGAAGCCCGGCCAATGGGTTCTTGTCATCGGTTCAGGTGGCGTCGCGCTATTTGCGCTGCAATTCGCCAAGCTGCTCGGCTGCCGTGTCGTGGCAGTCAGTTCGCGCAACGAGAAGCTGGACCGGCTGCAGGCGCTGGGCGCCGACCTCGTCGTCTCGACCGCCGACATGCCGGAATGGGGTGCTGCGGTGCGCGAGCAGACCGGCGGCATCGACCTCGTCGTCGAGACCGGCGGCCCGCCGACCTTCGCGCAATCGATGATCGCCTGCGCACTTTACGGGCGCATCGTGCTTCTCACCATACAGGATGCGAAAGGCGGGACGGTGCAGATCCCCGGCCCGGTCTACCAGCGCAGCCTCGCCACCATCAGCCGCCTGTTCGTCGGCCATCGCACCAACCTCGAAGCCATGCTGCGCGCCATCTCGGTGCATCGGCTCAGGCCTGTCATCGACAAGGTGTTCGCCTTCGACGAGGCCAACGACGCCTATCGCTATTTCCAGCAAGGCGACGTCTTCGGGAAAGTGGTCGTCGACAGCGCCTGGCAGGTCCGCCCCAAAATCTGATCGACCCCTCAAATCAAAGGAGAGACACAATGACCATTCGTGAAGCAGAGGCCCAATGGCAGGGATCGTTGAAGGAAGGTTCGGGCCGGCTGAAGCTCGGCAGCGGCGTCTTCGAAGGCGCCTACTCGTTCCCGTCGCGTTTCGAGAACGGTCCCGGCACCAACCCCGAGGAATTGATTGCGGCGGCGCATGCCGGCTGCTTCTCGATGGCGCTGAGCGCCATCCTCGGCCGCGAAGGTTACACTCCCGCACGCATCCACACGATCGCGAAAGCGCATCTCGGCGCCACCGCGGCCGGACCGACGCTGACCCGTATCGAGCTGGAGACCGAGGCAAGCGTCGCCGGGCTGGCGGCGGCGGAGTTCGAGCGGCTGGCGCAGACGGCCAAGGAGAGCTGCCTCGTGTCGCGGGCGCTGGCCGGCGTCGCCGCGATCACGCTCAAGGCCCGCCTCGTCGAAACCGCTACCGATCACTGAAGGGAAGGAATATCCAATGACACAGGAACTCATCATCGACATCGCCACGGTCAAACGCTCCGCCGAAACGGCCGAGATCATGCGGCGCTACAACGACGTCTTCCAGCGCCACGATCCGTCGGCGCTCGACGATCTGGTGGCGGAAGATTGCGTGATCGAGAACACCACGCCGGCCCCGGACGGCGCCCGCCGCATCGGCAAGGGCGCCTGCGTCGAACTGTGGTCGGCGATCGCGACCGGACCCGGCACGCGCTTCGACATCGAAGAAACCTTCGTCGCCGGCGACCGGGCGACGATCCGCTGGCGCTACTGCATGGCCGACGGCAATTCGCTGCGCGGCGTCAACCTGATGCGCGTTGCGGACGGGCAGATCGTCGAGGCCATGGGCTATGTGAAGGGATAGATTTGCGCTGCCCGCGACCTTCCTGTCTACCGGTCCGCCAGCGCCAGTTTGGCGCCGAGCATGACAAAGGCTCCGGCGAAGGTACGGCGCATCCAGGTCAGCACCTTTGGCCGCGACACGACATGGCTGCGGATCGACGCGGCAAAAATGCCATAGCCGACAAAGACCACGAAGGTGAGCAGCATGAAGATGCTGCTGAGCTCCAGCATTTTCGACAGCGCATGCGGTTCGGTGGTGCTGACGAATTGCGGCAGGAAGGCAAAGAAGAAGATCGACAGCTTCGGATTGAGGATGTTGATGAGGATGCCCGAAGTGATCACTTTGCCGGCCGAGCGCGGCGCGACATTTTCGTCGAGGCTCAGGCCGCCCTTCTCCTTCAGCGTGTTCCAGGCCATGTAGAGAAGATAGGCGACGCCGAGATATTTCAGCGTCTCGAAGGCGATGGCACTGGTATGCAGCAGAGCCGCGAGGCCGGTGATGGCGGCCGCCATGTGCGGAATGATGCCGAGCGTGCAGCCGAAAGCGGCAATGATGCTGGCGCGCGCACCACGCGAAAGCCCGGCGCTCAGCGTATAGAGAACGCCGGTACCGGGCGAAGCCACGACAATCAGCGACGTCAACAGAAATTCGATGCTCACGGATGGTCTCCCGGTGCTGGCCCTGCCGCCGGCAGCGTAATCAGCGAAACGTGCGGGCACAAGCCAACCTGAGAGCCTATGCGCATTCAGATCATGCTGTTGGCGTGCAGCTTGCTATCGGCAATAGGCTGCCGAACTTCCCAGTGTTCGACGAGCTTACCTTCGTTCAGCCTGAAAATGTCGACGATGGCCAGGCCGTCCTCCTCGGGTTCGCGTTTTGCGTGCATGTGCACGATGACGAAATCCCCTTCGGCAAAAATCCGCTTCACCTCTGCTCTCACGAGGGGAAATGACTGTTTGAGCTGCTGCAGATAGGCTTTGAAACCGTCCGCACCATCGGCAATGTTCGGATTGTGTTGGATGTAGCGTTCGCCAAAATGCATCGAAGCAGCTTCGATGTTGCCTTGGTTTACTGCTTTGTCGATGAAGTCCAGGACGATCGCCTTGTTGGTCTCGAGCGAATTATGGATCTTGGCTGGAACTGGATTTGATGGTTCGTCACGCATGTTTTGCTCCTTCCCGTGCCTGCTTCTGCCCGGTGTGGACAGGAGCGTCCGCACGCCGACATTGCCAACATGATCTGTTGCGATTGTGAGATGGTCGATACGCTATTCCCTAGATTCTTATCCAATCGTCTAATAGCGTCGTCCTATTCATCGTTGGAGGATGGTTCTCATGGACGCCTTGTCCGAAGTTCTTGCTTCGCTGAGATTTGGCAGCGCCATGATCGGCAGCGCGACCCTGCATCGGCCATGGGGTATTTCGGTGGATCCGACAAGGAATGCCGCCATCCACGTCATACAGAACGGCGAATGCTGGCTGCGGTTAGCCGGTGAAAGGGAGCCGATCCGCTTAGGCGAGGGAGATGTCATCCTTGTCGCGAGCGGTATCGGGCATGCCCTTTGCAATCCGGCGGATGCACCGACGGCATCGATATCCGCCGTCCTTTCCGCGAATCGGAGCGGAGCGGAACCGAAAAGCGAAAGCGGCGCGACAACTCTTCTTTGTGCGAGATATTCACTCGACGGCGTCGGGCCATACCCGATGGTTTCGCTGCTTCCTCCGCTGATCCATTTGACCCGAAATCAGATTGGCACCAGCGAGCCGCTGCGGCTTGCCCTGGAACTTCTGCAGGTCGAAGCGAAAGGCGATCTCGGCGGCCACGACATTGTCGCCCCACGCCTTCTCGACAGCACGTTGATCTTCTTGTTGCGTGCCTGGATCGAACATCAGCCACTCGGAACAGGGGGATGGTTTGGCGCCTTGCGCGACAAAGGCATTGCGCAGGCTTTGCGCCTGATCCACGAGCGGCCGGGCAATCCCTGGACCATCGCTTCCCTTGCCAGCGGCGCAGCACAGTCCCGGGCCACCTTCGCGCGTCGCTTCGCTCAACTGGTAGGACAGCCGCCGCTGTCCTATGTGACCCGGTGGCGGATGAACCTTGCCGCCAAGGCTCTGCGGGAAACGAACCAGAACATTGGCGAGATCGGGCGCGCCGTCGGATATGAATCGGTGCCGTCGTTCTCGCAGGCATTCAAACGATTGACCGGACGATCGCCCGGCCTCTACCGCAGCGACTTTCGCCCATCTGATTGACGAAATTCAAACTGAGACGCCAGCCCGAGGGCCGTCATTACAGCGTCGGCAGACCGTGAGCCCGACGCGCGATCAGGCAGTCGTCATCGCCCGGCATGCAGGCGCGGCAGACGTCGGGGCGGATGTCGTAGATGCCGCAGGCCGTTGACTTGCCGACCTCGCCGCACAGTGCCGAACAGCGCGCGCCTTCGCAGCGCATACCGGCTTCGTCGGCAGCCACGTATTTTTGCGGGATAAGGTCGAGCTGCGCGTCATCCTCGGTGGAGAAGCGCGGCCATCTGGACGAGTAGGCGCAGCAGGCGCCACAGGTCTGGCAATCGAAGGCAATCGGACCGGCGCCCTCTTGTGGCGACGAAAACTCCTCTGCGACCGCCAGGGCAAGCAGCCTTGGCGCAGATTTCCGGTCGGCATTTTGCTGCAAGGGCGCTATTTCTTCTTGGGCTTGCGCGGCGGTGCTTCCGCCGGCGACCTGAACAGATCGGTGCCCGCTTCGGCGGCTTCGCCGGTTTTTGGCGCGGCGGCCGGCTTGACCGGCTTCACGGCGGCAGCAGGCGCTGCCGGCTGGCCCTTGGCGGAAAACTTGATTGCCATATCAATCCTCGTCAGAGAAACGCGATGATGGCGCATTCGGATTGCGAAGGCGGCCGATGAGCGCCGAAACGGCCGTGATGTTCATTTCTTCGGGCGACCAGTTCCTGGCTTCCTCGATGTGCCGGGGCGCCAGCTCGCGATGCGTGCTGCCGCTGTAAGCGGCATCCTGAAAGGTCATGCGCTCGCGGGTCTTGGCGTTTTCCCGGACGTATTCAATCAGATAATTGGGGCATTCGGCACGACCGCGCACGCCGAGCCGAACCTGGGCATCGCCGTGGACACGCCTGCAGCGCTCGAGCTTTTCGAGCACGCGCCGGACATATTCGACCGGCTTGTCTAGTTCGCCCACGACATCGGCGATGGTCGAATCTGCGGCGATCGCCTTTTGAGGCACGCGTTTGGTGGCCATCAGCGTTTGCCTGCGCGTTTCGGCGAGGCCGCGAGCGCAACCGCCGCCGCCATGTCGTCGGCTTCCTTCTCCAGCCGCAATTCGCGCAGCCGCGCGGTCTTGGCTTCGCGGGCCTGGCTGACGGCATCCCGTTCGGAATTGATGCGGTCGAGCGACATCGACTGGGTCCGCGTCTTGCTGAAAATGGATTCGGCCTGGTCGCGGGGTTTTTTTGAAGTTGCGGTCAAGGTCTTTCTCCCGGTTCGGAGCACGCCGCCGAAAAGTGGCGAGACTGGTCTTTCGGCCAGGATCCCGCACAAAGCAATACGGCAGCCGGTTTCAAATTGCTGGAACGTCCTTAGCACGTCCGGGCCGTCGAGCGGCGCTCTTTCGGCGATCGAAGCGCAAAAATGAAAAAGGCCAGGCACCGCCTGACCTTCCATGAGAGCGCCCGCGCATCCCGAGAGACGCGCAAAGAAACGTTCTTCTCAATGCGCATGAGCGGGGACTTAACGTCCCCGCGATCATGCGCTGGAATTTGCCATTCACCGGTGCCAGTACATCCGTGGTCACCGGTGAGGCTTAATTCCGTTTTAGGCCGCCTTCAACTGGTCGGCGGACATCTTGCCCGACTTGTTGTCGCGGACCATCTCGTAGCCAAGCTTCTGGCCCTCGACGATGTCGCGCATTCCGGCGCGCTCGACGGCTGAGATGTGGACGAAAACGTCGGCAGAACCGTCGTCAGGCTGAATAAAACCAAAACCTTTGGTGGCGTTGAACCATTTAACTGTGCCTGTGCTCATAACGAACCCTTTCCATGGCAAATATTCGTTCGCCGTCATGCGGATGCACAACAACGTTTGTCTCGACTTTGATGGGGGAAGTTCGCCAAAGGCGCGCCTAAGCACGCGGATAACAAAAGTCGGTCAAACAAATATCGACAAAATTCTTATAGACTTCTTTGCGCGTTGTGTCAATTTTTTGATTTGCCACACTCGCGGAGACGCGCGGCGGCGGCCCGCGCCAGCACATCGGACGGTGAAAGCCGGGCTATTGCCCGCCGAAAAAACCAATCAGCCGGGAACCATTTTGGCGCCGAGGCATTTTTTTCGGTGTCGAAAGCCGTTCTCGAAAGAGCAATCTTGAGAAAAGGCGGACGACAAACAGGACGCCCCCCGCGCAGATAAAAGGCACGAGGGGCGTTCCTGTGATGCGACCATTCGCGCCGCCTGCCCCTCACAGCATGGCCCGGCTGAGCCCGCCATCCACCGGCAAAGCCACGCCGGTGATATAGGCGGCGTCGTCGCTGGCCAGGAATGCGGCAACCGCGCCGAATTCGGCGGGGGTCCCGTAGCGTTTTGCCGGGATTTCGGCCTGACTCTCGGCGGCGATCACAGCAGCGTCCACACCCCTGTCGGCGGCGTCCATCACGTCGAACTGTTTCGTCCGGTCCGTCGCAAAACGGCCAGGCAGCAACAGGTTGACGGTGACGCCGTCCGCCGCCACTTCGCCGGCCAGGGTCTTGGCCCAGCCGGCAAGCGACGCGCGCAACGCATTCGAAGCGGTGAGGCCGGGGATCGGCTCGTGGACGGACGTGGAGGAAACGGCGATGATGCGCCCCCAGCGCCGCGCCCGCATGCCTGGCAGGAAAGAAATGGCGATGCGCATCTGGCTCAGCACCATGCTGGTGAACTGCTTCTCCCAGACGCTCGCATCGAAGACGCTGGCCGCGAAGGGCGGCGGGCCGCCGCCATTGAGCAGGACGATGTCGATCCGCTGATGCTCGTCCTCGATGGTACGGATCAGCCGGGAGACGCTGTCGTTATCGGAAAGATCGGCGCCGAAGGTCGAGCAGATGTGGCCGGCGGACTCGATCGCGCGCCGCGCCGCGTCCAGGGTCTCCTTCCCGCGTCCGACCAGGATGATCTCGGCGCCTTTCGCCGCGAGCGCTTCGGCGACGCCGAAACCCAGGCCCTTGCCTCCGCCGAGAACCAGCGCCTTCCGCCTCTCAAGATTTGTACTTATCAAGCCAAGCCTCCCCTGGTTTCGCTGCGCACTCTCGGATCAGGCCCGAGTGCATGTTCCGGGCGTGCATCAGCGGACATGCACAATGGCGTCGGCTTCGACCGGAACATTGGCCGGCAAGCCGGCCATGCCGAGCGAGCAGCGGGCATGCTCGCCACGCTCGCCGAAAACATGGAGCAGAAATTCGGATGCTCCGTTGCCGACCTCCGAATAGGCCGCAAAGCCGGCCGCCGCGTTCACATAGACGGTCAGCTTGGCGAATCTCACGACGCGGTCGAGATTGCCGTCCAATTCCTTGTCCAGCCAATAGACGATGTTGGCCGCGCAGAGCCGGGCGGCGTTCCGCGCCGCGGCCAGATCGATCTCTGCGCCGACCTGGCCGATCGCAGCGATCTCCTGCCCGATCTCGGGGATCTGACCGGAGACATAGACGATGTCTGCGACCCGAACCGTCGGCGAGAACGGCAAAGCGGGCCGATCGAGCGACGGCCAGGCGACACCGAACTCCTCAAATCTTCGTCTGTAGGACAAGGTGGCTGCTCCTGTTTTCGTTGGTGCGAGCGGACCTTGAATTCAGATCGGGCTTTCGGGTAGCCTGATAGTGCTGACACAGCTATCAGGAATTCTTATGACAAGAGATATCGACATCAGGCTGCTGCGCGCCTTCGTCACCGTGGCCGATACGGGAACGGTGAGCCGGGCCGCCGATCGGCTTGCCCGCACCCAGGCGGCGGTGAGTATGCAGCTTCAGCGCCTCGAGGGTGAAGTCGGCGCCGAGCTGCTGCGCCGTTCGCCGCGCGGCGTGACGCTGACCGAGGCCGGCGAGATCCTGCTCGCCTTCGCCCGCAAGGCCATCGCGATCGGCGACGATGCCAGGCGCGAGATAGAAGGCCGCAGGCTGGTCGGCCGTGTCCGGCTGGGCATCGTCGAGGATTTGGCGGTGACACGGCTGCCGTTGATCATTGCCGACTTCCGCCGCCGGCATCCTTCCGTGGAGATCGAGCTGACATCAGCCAGCAGCAGCGATCTCAGCAAGTCGCTGGGCGAAGGAAAATGCGACATCGTCATGGCCGATCCGGCGCGCTTCACAAAGGCGCCGCGAGGCCATCTGTCACGACAGTTGGTCTGGGCGGCAAGCCGCATGATCGAGATCGATGACGAGGTCGAGCTTCCGCTGATCATCTTCGAAGGCGCCTGCTCCTGGCAGGACAGAATGCTGGCCTCGCTCGCCGAGGCCGGGATCGGCTGGAAGATCGGCTGCCGCGTGTCGACTTTCGCGACGCTGATCTCGGCGCTGAGGGCCGGGCTTGGCATCGGCCTTCTGCTGCAGGAAGGACTACCGCCCGACTGCCAAAGCCTCAACGGACGATTCAACCTGCCGCCGGCGCCGATGGCGGATTTCGGCGTCTACCTCGCGAGGGACCCGTCGCGGCTGGTCGAGGAGTGTGGCGATTTCCTGCGGGCGGGATTTGAGGCGTAGCGAAAATATCTGACGCCGTTCACCGTTCCTGGTCGGTCGGGCGGATGACGATCTCGTTGACGTTGACGTGTGCCGGCTGGCCCACGGCGTAGAGAATGGCCGCGGCGATGTCCTCGGCGGTCAGCGCCTCCATGGCGGCGAGCCGCTGGTCGAGCCCGGCCTTCGCCGCCGGGTTGGTGACATGGTCGCCGAGTTCGGTGCGCACAAGGCCAGGCTCGATGACGGTGACGCGAACCTTATCGGCATAGACTTCGCGGCGCAGCGATTCGGAAAAGCCAACGACGCCGAACTTGGTTGCGGCATAGCCGCTGGCGCCGGGATTGGCGACGCGGCCGGCGATCGACGAGACATTGACGATGTGACCCTTGGCGGCCCTGAGATGCGGCAGCGCCGCCTTGGTGACGCCCATCAGCGCCAGCAGGTTGAGCTCGATCATGCGGCGCCAGTCGTCGAGCAACGCCTCGGCGGCCGGCGACAGAAGCATCACCCCGGCATTGTTGACGAGGATGTCGAGGCGGCCCCATTCGGTGACAACCTTGTCGACCATGGCGGTGACATCGTCGTTGCTGGTGACGTCGGCCTCGATGCGGAGCGCCGTGCCGCCGGCCTTTTCGATACGTGCGGCCAGCGCTTCGAGACGATCGGCGCGACGTGCGGCAATCGCCACCTTGGCCCCGGCGGCTGCGAGCGCCACAGCGGTTGCCTCGCCGATGCCCGAGGAGGCGCCGGTGACGAGTGCGACCTTGCCGGCCAGTGCGGAAGAAACAGAAGTCATTGTGAAGTCTCCAAGGCCCCTGCCCGAGCTTCAGATAGGCCGTGGGCCGCAAAGCGGAAGACCGGCTCCTCGGTTGCTCGGCTCTATTCGTCGGGACCGGGCTCCGGCCAAGGCTCTTTCGCCGCCTCGGCATACCAGTGGCGCATCGCCGGTATTGAAAGCACGGCGTCGACATAGGCGCGGGTGTCGGGCGCCAGCGTGCCGCCATAGGTGTCGAAGCGGGTGACGACCGGCGCGTACATGGCGTCGGCCGCGGTGAAACGGCCAAACAGGAACGGGCCGACTTTGCCGTGTTTTTCGCGGCATTCGCGCCATAGCCCTTCGATGCGCGCCCGTTGCGTCTCACCTTCGGCGTCGAGCGGCTTGTAGCCTTTCGGCCGGCGCAAATTCATCGGCCAGCCATAGCGGACCTCGCGAAAGCCGGAATGCATCTCTGTCGCCGCCGAGCGGGCCAGCGCGCGGGCGCCGATGTCGGCCGGCCAAAGCTCTTTCCCGGGAAACAGCTCGGCGAGATATTCAAGGATGGCAAGGGTTTCCCAGACGATCCGGACCTCGCCATTCGGCAGCCGATGGTTCAGCACCGGCACCTGGCCGGTCGGCGATATCCTGGCCAGATTGGCCGCGGTCTCGGGCGTGCGCAGGCGCACAAAACCCTCCTCGAACGGGATCTCCAGGTGCTTCATCGCCAGCCATGGCCTCAGTGACCACGACGAAAAACACTTGTTGCCGATGAAGAGCGTGAATTCAGCCATTGTCCCTCCGGCCCTGTCTGTTCGGGCGTTCTGGTGCACCCTATCCTGTCGGCTTCGCGGCCGGAAGCTATCCCAATCGACGGGCAGAACCCGGAACCTAAGCGATCCGCGACCGTTTCTCCAGGCGAACGGTTCAGGAGATGCGAGATGGTGAACAAGGATCAGGTTGCCGGCGTTGCCAAGCAAGCCAAGGGCTCGGTCAAGCAGACCGCCGGCAAGGCCACCGGCAACAGGCGCACCGAGGCCGAAGGCGACGTCGACAAGGCGACCGGCAAGATGCAGAAGGCTTACGGCGACGTGAAGGACAAGGTGAAGAAGGCGCTTTGAGGGTGGCCCTTCGCAAACGAGGAAAAGGCGGCTCGGCCGCCTTTTTTGGCCCTCTCCTGCCCGTCAGAAAGTCAGGCTTTTGCTGTATGCATTGGTGAAGGTGACCTCGCCATGATCTCCGGCGGCTTCGCCCAGCACCACATCCATGCTGTTTCCCGTCACCCGCGCCAACGCAAAGCCGCCCATGAAGGCGGCCTTCGGCTTGAACAAGTCGACCTCGTCACGGTGGTAGATCATCGGCGTCGCGTGCTGGTGGCCATGGAAGATGCCGACGACGTTGTAACCCTTCAGCACAGCCAGCAGCGCCTGCCTGTCGGCTTCGCTCCACCAGTGGGGCGGACCCTTGCCGCCGTCGTCGAAAGTTTTCTCGGCGGCGTCCCATCTTTCGATCGAAAAAGTATCCCAGCCATAATGCTGGAACAGGATGACCGGGCGGCCGTCGCCGGCATAGGTTGCCAGGTCCTGCTTCAGCCATGGCAGGCTGCTGGTGGCGCCATGGCCGGTATCGCCGGCGAAACGGTGCGTCTGGACAAGATGCAGGCCGCCCCAATCCCATGAATAGCAATCGGTCCCGACATCGTAGTCGGTCGCCGGCGCAGGCGGCTTGAAGAACACGCCGGGGCGGTGGTTGATCTCGACGTAGTCGCGCATTTCGCGGCGGTACCAGTCGACATGCGAGCGCGGGCCGTTCTGGTCGAGGTCGTGGTTGCCGAGGCCGACATAGACCGGCATGTGCACGCGGTCAGGGCCGACGCCTTGCTGGTAGCGCTGGCTGAACTGAAGCAGTTGCGTGCCCTCGCTGGGCTGGGTGATCTGGCCGCCGCCATCATCGGTGATGTCGCCGCCAACGACGAGGCCGAGCGGCGTGCCGATGTTGCCCGTCGAGCGCAGGCCGGTGGCAACGCCATCGATTTCAGCCGGCCATTGCCTGTCGCCGACGCCGTTGAGTGCGGCGACATTGCGCAGCAAGGCAGCGTCTGTCTTGCCCTCCTGCTCGCAATGCGGGCTCAATCCGTTTGCCATGCGGCAGGCATGGACATCGGCGATGAACAGAAAAGTGGCGTCGATCGGCGGGATGCGCTGGCCGGTCTGGCCGAAGGCCGGGTGCGAAACGGCGCCGGCCGCGGCAAGGCCCGCTGCCTGCATCAGGAAGCTGCGCCGGGAAACCGGCCGGGCGGGAATGCGATACATCATGCGCTAAAATTCAGCACGACGCGGACCGGCAGTCCAGTTGCTCGCAAAGTATGTCGACACGTTCTCCCAGGTCTGGCATTGCTTTCGGCATTCAACTTGCGCGGGCAAAGGAGGACGCCATGAAAGCTACATCCATCGGCATGACAATGGCGATTCTGGCGGTGACGAGCGCAGCGCATGGCGCCGGGTGCATCGACGCCAAATCGGCCAAGGCCGGCTTCATTCTCGAAAGGCCCGGCATCCACAGCGAATTTCGTCCGGCGGCGGGCGGAATGGTGGCGGTTGCCAACAAATACCAGTCGCAATCGCCGCAGTCGCAGTACCTGTTCGGCGGGCTGATCGAAGTGTTTCGCGACAGCAGCACGGGGCAGCTGGCGATGATCCCGTTTTCCGATCTCAGGAAGGTGTTCCCGCTGAAGGCGGGTGCCAAGAGCAAGATCGTATTTGCCCGTCTCGCACCGAACAAGCCGCCGAAGGGCACCGAGACGCTGGAGATCAACGTCAAGGGCAAGGAGACGTTCAGCCTGGGTGATTGCAAATACTCCGTGCTCGCAGTCAAGCAGACGATCAGGAGCGAGGCCGGCGAGACGCGGGACGAATTCATCGCGCTTTACGCACCCGACCTGCAGGCAGTTGTGGCCAGGCGCTATGACGAGGGCACCAGTGCCGAAAGCGTGGTCGGCTACGAGCTGATCAAGCCGCTGCCGAATTAGGAGAGCTCGGCCTCCCCGCCTCGGTCGCGATATCAGCGACTGCGGCCTCTGTCCTGCCAGCGTTAAAGCGCTCTGTGCAGTATCCTGCGACGTCGCCTCGTGACTCCCTGTTCCAATGCCATCAGGCAATCGCGCAGCACGCTTGCGTCCTGCGCGGTCTTGGCCATCGACATGGCGCCGGAATAGCTGGCGACAGCCAACGCTGCGAAGCGCTGCGGATCGATGCCCTGCTCCCGGCCCGCCTGCTGGTCGGCCCTGATCTTGTCGGCGATCGCCTGACGCCAGGTAGAAAAAATGCTGGCAAGGGCAATGCGGAAATCCGGATCGGCAAGCGACAGTTCATGCGCCAGGTTGTTGAGCGGGCAGCCGCGCACGAAACCCTGCCGCTCCAGCTCCGCCGCGACGGCCGCGAACACGGAGCGCACGCCCTCGCGCGCTGAGGGAGCCATCCGCATCGGCGCGATCCATGTCTCTTCTACGGCGGCGGCGACCCGCTCCTCGATCACTGCGAGCGCGAGCGCCTTCTTGGTTGGGAAATGGTGGTGCAGCGCGCCGCCGGTGACGCCCGCCGTCGCCATCAGGTCGCCCATGCTGGACGCATGATAGCCGCGTGCCTGAAACGCCTCCTCGGCGACATCGAGCACCTTTTTGCGCATGCCTTCGGGGTCGTTGGTGCGTTTTTGAGCACGCGAACTTGGGCGAGCGGATATCTCTGCTGACATCTTCACACGATAGCAGATTGACAAAACAGGACAACCGGTCTGTTTTGTAAAACAGGATGACTGTCCTGTTTTGGAGATCGCGCAATGAACCCGCCTTTGAACGCCCTACCTAATCCCGATCTGCTCGCCTCGCCCGTCGTCGAACTCAGGCAATACACGCTGAAACCCGGCAGGCGCGAGACGCTGATCGGCATCTTCGACAATCACCTGATCGAGGGCCAGGAAACCGCGGGGATGACCATCATCGGCCAGTTCCGCGATCTCGACCGGCCGGATATGTTCGTCTGGCTGCGCGGCTTCGACGGTATGGAAGCGCGAAAAAACGCTCTGACCGCCTTCTATGACGGGCCGGTCTGGGCTGCCTGGCGCGACGCCGCCAACGCCACGATGATCGATTCTGACGACGTGCTGCTGCTGAAGCCGGCCTGGCCAGGCGCCGGCCTAGACCTCTCGGGATCGCTACGATTACCCCAGGCGGACCTCGAAAAACCGTGCGCAGGCAGCGATTTGCAGGCAATTGTTGTCATCAGGATTCATCATTTGCAACCGGGCCTGGAAGCCCGTTTCGCCAAGGAGTGTCAGACCGCAGCTCTTCCGGTGCTCGCCGCACTTGGCGCACGGCCGCTTGCCGCCTTCGTTACCGAACATGCCGAAAACAGCTTTCCGCGGCTGCCGGTGCGGGCCAGCGAAAACGTCTTCATCAGCATCACCGGTTTCGCCAGCGCCGATGCACATGCCCGCCACGAGGCAGCCTTGGCTGCCTCCCCGGAGTGGCAAGTGTTCGAGCAGGCCGCGCAGCGGGATTTGGCCAGGCCCGTGGAGGTTCTGCGCCTGGCGCCCACGGCGCGATCGCTGCTCGGACAGCCAACGCCGGCGTGACCAACGCCGTTGAAAGCCACCTATGTGCACTGAACCCCCTGTCTGGTTCACGCCTGAAAATGCCTGGCATGGATCGCCTGGTAACGCGTGGTCCATGCGGTTGCCTGCTCCAGGTCAAGGCAAACGCGCAGCAGCCGGTGATCCTCGTTCTTGCGGCCAATGAGCTGGATGCCAATCGGCAGGCCGTCTTTCGACTGGAAAAGCGGCAGGCTGGCGGCCGGTTGGCCGGTGACGTTGAAGATTTCTGTGAAAGGCGCAAAGCCGTAGGCCCGGCTCGCCCAAGCCTCGTAATCGAAGAGAGCACCATCGCCATGGATGGCGCCAAGCCGGGGCGTAAGCTCGGCCGTCGTCGGCGTCAGGATCAGGTCGAACGCATCGAACGCCATCGCCATCGCCAGCGAAGCGCTGTGCACATGGTCCTGCGCCCTGAGATAGTCGGCGGCCGAAGACCGTCGAAAACGGTCGAGCGCGTGACGAGTCAGGCTTTCGATTTCGCCGGCCCCCGGCATCCGCCCGATCTCGTCGGCGCGCTCGTCAACCAGCCGCGCGATCTCCGACATCCAGAACATGCTCCAGTCCGCTTCGGCGCTGGCTTCCCGCGGGAAACGCGCCTCTGTGACCTCGTGCCCCATTTCCTCGAGGAGGATCATGGCTTCCTGGAATTTTGCCCCGATCTCGGACGCGACGGGCGTGCCGTCCGGCCGGTGCGCCAGGCATGCGATGCGCAGACGCTCGCCGGGGGAAGACAACCAATCCAGGTAGGACGGCACCGATTTGGACACGGAGTAAGGCGCTCCTTGTTCTGGACCGGCAGTCATGTCCAGCATGGCGGCGCTGTCGCGAACGGTGCGGGACAGGACGTTCTCGGCGTAGAGCCCGGCGCCGACCTGACCTCGACCAGGCCCGACAGGCGTGAGCCCGCGCGACGGCTTCATGCCGAACACGCCGCAACAGGCAGCCGGCACCCGGATCGATCCGCCGATATCGGAACCGTGGGCGACCGGCACCATGCCGCTCGCCACCGCGGCAGCAGCTCCGCCGCTTGAGCCGCCCGCCGTCAGCGAAGGATCCCAGGGGTTCGAGGTGGGGCCGCGAAAGCTGGGTTCGGTGACGAAGTCGTTGGCAAATTCAGGCGTGTTTGTCTTGCCCAGCAAGATCAGACCGGCGGCCCGCCAGCGCCCGACGATCTCGCTGTCGGGCTTCGGCGCGGCATCCTTGAAGTAGAGCGACGAGTGCGTCGTCGGCCACTCCCGTACATTGACGCCGGTGTCCTTGACCAGGAAAGGAATGCCGGCGAGTGCCGCCTGCCGGTTGCAGCTTGCCGCGACGGAAAGCGCCCGGTCCGCATCGATCAGCGTCACGGCATTGAGGGCGGGATTGATGCTTTCGATCGCTTCGATAGCCGCCTCGACGACCTCGACGGCGGATAATTCGCCCGAGCGAACATGCCCGGCCAGGGCGACGGCATCCAACGCCACGTATTCGGAAAGATTCATGACTGCTCTCAGCCCGGACTACCGGTCGCTTCGGCTGTCGGCTGGGGTCCAGCTTTGGTACCGACCTTGAAATACCGGCCGATGGCTGCCGCGACCAATGCCGGATCCTCCCAGTGCGGGTTGTGTCCGCATCGCACCGCGCTTACGAACGCGGCGCTAGGGATTTCTTCGAGGAGCCGCCGTTGGTGCGTTTCGTCGAAGAGAAGGTCGCGCCCGCCCGCAATGACGAGCGCCGGCAGGCGCAGCCTGCGCGCCTTGTCGGTCAGATCGACGCGCCGAACCTGCTCCAGGATTGCGCACCAAAGTGCCGCCGGCATGGCTGACGCCTCCTTTGCAATCATGGTCAGGAAGTCCGCTGGAACCTCGGTCTCGCAGGCATGCCAATAGTCATAGAACGGATCGGCCGGCGATATCGGGTCTCGAAGTGCCCGCACACCAATGGTCATCGGGTGATCCTCACCGATCTGCGGCCGCAGCGTTCCGGCCATCAGCACCAGGCCGCCGATCAGCTCGGCGTAGCGCGCGGCTGCCTCGATCGCCACCATACTGCCCAGGGAATGCCCGACCAGAACCGGCCGCTCGAGCCGCAAACGCTCGATCAAACTCGCCACATCTTCCGCGAAATCCGCTGGGGCGAAGCCGCGTGTCCTGGCCGGCGAGGCGCCATGCCCGCGCAGGTCTGGAATGACAAGCCGGCGCCCGGCGAGATGCGGCGCCAGCAAGGAGAAGCTGCGGCTCGTGTCGGAGAAGCCGTGCACCAGCACCAGCGTGGGCTCCTGCCCGGCGATTTCGACGCAGGCCGTTTCAGTGCAGCCGGCACCGACCCTGCGCTTGCGGCCGTTCCAGCCCGCCTGATCGGCCGATATCACAGGCCGAGCTGCTGCTTGACTGGATCGAGCGCGGGCTTGCGATCGAATGTGGTGACACCGGCAAGCCAGGCGCCGAGCCTATCCGGATTCTCGTTGAGGGCCTTCAGGCCGGCTTCCTCCGGCTTCATGCCGTCATTGATGAGATAGCCCATGCCGAGATTTTCGAAATCGATATCGAAGGCGAGGTTCTTCAGCAACTGCCCGACATTCGGGCATTGCTGCAGATAGCCCTTGCGCACCTGCGTCGTCACCGTCGCGGCGCCGAAGTTCGGGCCGTAGAACTTGTCGCCGCCGCTCAGATATTTGAAGTCGTACATCGTGTTCATTGGATGCGGCGCCCAGCCCTGGAAGACGATGAAGCGCTTTTCCTTGATCTCGTAGCCGACCTCGGAAAGCATGCCGGCTTCACTCGATTCGACGACCTGCCAGCCATCGAGGCCGAGCGACTTATCGGCGATGGCGTCCATCATCAGCTGGTTCGAGCCCGGCTCGATGCCGTACATCTTCCTGCCGAATTTGTCGGCGAACTTTTGCAGGTCGGCAAAATCCTTGACGCCGGCCTCCCAAACGTAAGTCGGCACGGCAAAGGTGTATTTGGCGCCGACGAGATTGACGCGCACATCGTCTACCGAGCCGTCCTTCTTATAGGGCTCGTAGTAGGTGATCATCGCCGGATCCCAATAGCCAAGGAACACGTCCAAATCATTGTTCTTCAAGGATTCATAGATGACGTTGATGCCCAGAAGCGAGCTTGCCGGCTTGTAGCCGAGCGCATCGAGCAAGACGCTGGTGACGCCGGTGGTGAAGGCAAGGTCGTTCCATCCAGGCTCGGCCATGCGCACGACCTTGCATTGCTCAGGTTCAGCCGCAAAGGCCGGCTGGATCGCCAGCAGGACGCAGAGCGAGGCGCCTATTCCAAGGCTACGAAGCATTTCGGTTCTCCTCATTTCACCAACGATGTTGACCACTCGGTTTTTATATTGTCCCAGTGGTCAATCATTGATCTCGGCGGACAAAAATGTCAACGTCGGTTTTCGATGCAGGATCCCGGCCCGTGAAACTCAAGCGTCTCAGCGACATACGCCGCAAGGAGCTGCGGCAAGCCGCCTTTGCCGTGCTTCAGCGCGAAGGCATAGCTGGCGCGACCATAGAAAAGGTGGCGGCACAGGCCGGCGCGTCGAAGGGCATCGTGCTGCATTATTTCAACAGCAAGCGGGAACTGTTCGAGCACGCCATGCGGGAATCGAACCTGGTGCTGCGGCATGCGGTGGTCGAGCGGCTGAGACAGGCGCGCACGCCAATGCAAAGGATAGATGCCATCATCGAAGGCAATTTCGAGCCGCATCTCTTCCAGCCTTCGCTCTGCCACGCCTGGCTTTCACTTTGCGCGGAGGTGCCGCGCGACGAAAAGCTTGCCCGCATCCAGAAGGTGATCCATGCGCGCATGCGCTCCAACCTGCTGTCCGGCCTGCGCGGTCTGGCGCCGGCGCGCGATGCTGACGAGATCGCTTTCGGCGTCACCGCCCTGATCGACGGGCTGTGGTTGCGGCTTGGCCTGCAACCCGGCAGCGTCACGCGTGAACAGGCCATTCATCAGGTCAAGGATTTCGTCGCTACGCGGCTGGCTGTTCGGCGCGGTGCAGCCGCTGCCGAATAGACAGGCGCATCATATTGTAGGATAGGCCGGCGGCTTGACCACAATTGGCAACGGCGCTGTTCTCGTTATCAGACAAGGCGGCACGTGCGGGAGTGTTGGATGAGACTAGGCGGCAAACGGGCACTGGTCACCGGCGGCTCGGACGGGATCGAGCTGGCAATCGCCGAGGCGTTTTTGCGCGAAGGCGCGGACGTGCTGATCGTCGGCCGCGACGGCAAAAAACTCGACGCCGCCCGCAAGCAGCTCGGGGATAATGTCGGAACGCTTTCGGCCGACCTGTCGGCCAGCGCCGGCATCGATGCCGTGGTCGAGCATGCCAGGCGCGGCCCACCTGTCGATATCCTCGTCAACAATGCCGGCGTGGCGTTCCTTGTGCCGTTCGAAACCGTCAGCGAGGATCAGTTCCAGCAGTCCTTCGCACTCAACGTCACGGCGGTATTCTTCCTCACCCAGCGGCTGTTGCCGCATCTCGCGCCGGGCGCGGCTTCGGTGATCAACATCTCGTCCTATTTCGCGCACAAGATGATCCCGAAGCGGCCGTCCAGCCTCTATTCGCTGTCGAAGGGCGCGCTCAATTCGCTGACCAAGTCGCTCGCCTTCGAGCTTGGGCCGCGCGGCATAAGGGTCAACGCCATCGCGCCCGGCACGGTCGACACAGCGATGCGGCGCAGGTCGATCGAAAACCTGCCTGAGGCCGCGCAAGCCGAGCTCAAGGCCTATGTCGAGCGCAGCTATCCGCTCGGCCGCATCGGCCGAACCAGCGACCTTGCCGGCATCGCCGTCTATCTCGCCAGCGACGAAGCGGCATGGACCAGCGGCGGAATCTTCGCCGTGGATGGAGGATACACGGCGGGGTGAGGTGGCGATCTCCCCCCTCGAGGGGGAGATGGCCGGCAGGGCCAGAGGGGGTCGTCTCGCGTGGAACACCAGCCTGTTCCGTCCGCTATGGGAGTTGCGTCAAGACCTACCGACCCCCTCTGTCGCCTTCGGCGACATCTCCCCCTCAAGTGGGGAGATTGCCAGCACCTTCAACCGATTTGCATTCCCGTCACCCGCAATCTCCGCTTGAAGGCACTTGTGCAACGCGATACGCCGTTTGCAAATTGCAAACCGGAGAGACTTCGTGAGCGCGCCAGAGACCAGAACCGAAACCGACACGTTCGGTCCCATCGAGGTCGCCGCCGACCGCTATTGGGGCGCGCAGGCGCAGCGTTCGCTGGCCAATTTCAAGATAGGCTGGGAGAAACAGCCGGCCTCGATCGTGCGGGCGCTGGGCATCGTCAAGCGGGCGGCAGCGGAGGCCAATATGGAGCTGAAGCGGCTCGATCCGGCGATCGGCAAGGCCATTATTGAGGCCTCCCAGGAGGTCATCGACGGCAAGCTGAACGAGCATTTCCCGCTGGTCGTCTGGCAGACCGGCTCAGGCACCCAGTCCAACATGAACGCCAATGAGGTGATCTCCAACCGGGCGATCCAGCTTTTGGGCGGCGTCATGGGGTCGAAGAAGCCGGTGCATCCCAATGACCACGTCAACATGAGCCAGTCGTCGAACGACACCTATCCGACGGCCATGCACATCGCTTGCGCAGAGCGCATCATTCACGACCTGCTGCCGGCGCTGAGACATTTGCATGCGGCACTCGAGGCCAAGACCAGGGCTTTCGCCCACATCGTCAAGATCGGCCGCACCCACACGCAGGACGCGACGCCGCTGACGCTCGGCCAGGAATTCTCGGGCTACGCGGCGCAGGTCGCCTCGTCGGTCAAGCGCATCGAAATGACCCTGCCCGGCCTGCAGGAGCTGGCACAGGGCGGCACCGCGGTCGGCACCGGTCTCAACGCTCCGGTCGGTTTTGCCGAAAAGGTGGCGGCGCGCATCGCCGCGATCACCGGCATCGATTTCGTCACCGCGCCGAACAAGTTCGAGGCGCTGGCCGCCCATGATTCCATGGTCTTCTCGCACGGCGCCATCAATGCCTGCGCGGCGGCTCTGTTCAAGATCGCCAACGACATCCGCCTGCTCGGCTCCGGCCCGCGTTCGGGCCTCGGTGAATTGTCGCTGCCGGAAAACGAACCGGGCTCGTCGATCATGCCGGGCAAGGTCAACCCGACCCAGTGCGAAGCGATGACGCAGGTTTGCGTGCAGGTGTTCGGCAACAACGCGGCGATCAGCTTCGCCGGCAGCCAGGGCCATTTCGAGCTCAACGTCTACAATCCGCTGATGGCCTATTGTTTCCTGCAGTCGGTACAGCTGCTGGCCGACGCTTCCGTGTCGTTCACCGACAATTGCGTCGTCGGCATCGAGGCCCGCGAAGACAACATCAAGGCAGCACTCGACCGTTCGCTGATGCTGGTGACGGCGCTTGCGCCGACGATCGGCTATGACAACGCCGCCAAGATCGCCAAGGCGGCGCACAAGAACGGCACCACGCTGCGCCAGGAAGCGCTGGCCACCGGGCTGGTCAGCGAAGCCGATTATGAGCGGCTGGTGCGGCCGGAGGACATGACGCACCCAGGGTAAGTTGATCGCGAAAACGTTACCTGAGTGAACAATCCGTAACCAATCTGACGTCTTTGGTGAACAGTCGGACTGCGCTAAGTGGACGGGTATCCCAAGCCGTTTGGCCAAACCCTTCTGGAGAGTTACGCATGTCCACCAACACGTCCACCAATACTTCGTTTGCCGGTTCCGGCACCGCCTCCGGCGCCTCGGGCACGATCCTGCTCGGCCGCATCCTGCTTTCGGTCATCTTCCTGCTTTCCGGTTTCGGCAAGCTGACGGCGATTGCCGGCACGGCCGGCTATTTCGGCAGCCTCGGCCTGCCGCTGCCGATGGTGACCGCCATTGTCGTCGGCCTTATCGAACTGCTTGGCGGCCTGGCCATCCTCGTCGGTTTCCAGACCCGGATCGTCGGCTGGGTAATGGCGATCTTCACCGTCGCCACCGCGCTGGTCGCCCACACCGGCTGGGCCGATCAGATGCAGATGATCAATTTCATGAAGAACCTCGGCATCGCCGGCGGCTTCCTCGTACTCGCCTCCTCGGGTCCAGGCGCGTATTCGATCGACGCCAAGCGCGGCTGAAGCGGCCCAGCATTTCCTGAACAAAGGGGCGCGGAATTTTCCGCGCCCCTTTTTCGTTGTCGGTTTATATCCGCTGGCTGGAACTCTGCTAGGATCAGCCGCCGATATGGGAGGAGACCATGCCTCGCAATGCGCTGCTCTTGCTGTCCCGGCTGCTGCTCGCCGCGCTGTTCGTGCCGTCCGGCTTCCATGCGCTTGCCGACATCGCCGGCACATCAGGCTATTTCGCCGGCCTCGGCCTGCCGCTGCCGACGCTGGTGGCTTGGGCGACAGGCCTGTTCGAGCTGATCGCCGGACTGCTCATCCTCGTCGGCCTCAAGACGCCGATCGTGGCGCTCCTGCTTGCCGCGTTCTGCATCGCGGCGGGCTTCATCGGCCACTATGGCCAGGGTGGCGACGATCCGACGCTGACCTTCATGCATTCACAGATGCTGATGAAGGACATCGCCATATCAGGCGGTTTTCTGGCGCTGGCAATGGCCAGCGCCGGGGCGTACTCGATCGACAGCAGAATGCTTGGAGCCCGCGCCTGAGCGCCACCCGCACCTGTCTACTTGGTGTCTAGGAAGACGAAATTTGCGAGGCGACTTATATTGACGGGCACCGACGCAAAACCGCGGAACCCCATCTCCCCCACTCCCACATACAGACAGAGCTGTTTCTTCTTTACCGCCATTGCCACCCACTCGGATCCAAAATCGTTTGGGTCCTTGACGTAATTTCGAAGATTGCTGTCAATGGCGACGTACACATAACCATCTGATTGAATCAGTTCTTGTCTCTTCACGTATGGTAACAGATCGACTCGACCAAAAATGGGCTTGATCGATCCGCCAATGGTCTGAGCCCTGTCGGAAAGAGCTTGGTCAATACCTCTTGAACATGGCTCGAGCCTTGAAAACAAATCGCTCTTCGACAGCGATTTCATAAATTTGAGAACGTCCGTGCTTGGCTTGAATACAAAGTAATTTATACGCTCCCCGTTCTGGGGTGTTCTCAACATCCTATGAAAATTGAACGGCATTCTGACGCCCATCCCTTTGGGATAATGTCGATCCAGATCGAACGTCCCCTTGGCCACGACGGACAGGGTGTACAGCGTCTGGGCACTGGCGGTGCCCGCGAAGAGGACGAAGATCCCCGCAACCAACAGCTGAAGAACCTGCCTGGATTTCACGGCGTTTCCCTTCTTTCCTCAACGGTCGCGACGCGACAGCGCGGGCGTCTATTTGACAGACATGCTAGGCCCGCCCTCGACCGCCAGCACCAGCCGGCGATTGGTGACCCTTGCCAGTTGTGCCAGCCGGCCGGCGGGGCGCTCACCGTAAAGATCGGCCAGCGCTGCCGGCAGCACCAGCGCCAGCACGCCATTGCCGCGGTTTTCCCATTTCAGTCGCGGCATGACGCCGGGCATTGCCGCGCTCAGCAAATAGACGACGCGCAGCAGCGCGGCCAGCACACGGGCCCGTTCGAGATAGCGCGGTGTCGCCAGCCCGCGGATTTCCGGAGCGGCTTCATTGAACACGCCCTCGTGGCGAAACAGGCTGACAAGCGCCAGGAAGGCGCGGCCGGGATGATCGACGCCGATGAAGGAGGCGTGGGCGATGATGTTGAGCGATTGCTTGCCGCGATATTCGGGATGGGCACGCCAGCCGATATCGGCGAGCAGGCAGGCGGCGTGGCGGTAGCGCGCCTCATCCCTGGTCTCGTCGATGCCGAAGGCGGCGAACGCCTTGCCGGTCCACTCGACAAGCTCATGCGCGTGGTCGACCGAGCGCGAGCGCAGGCGGGCAAGCTCTTCCGCCGCCGAGATCAGCGGATCGGCTTTCTGCTCGGCCTTGTCGAGCAGCGAATAGAGAAAGCCCTCGCGCACGCCCAGCGCCGACACGATGATCTTCGACGGCTGCATCGCCGCCATGATCTCCTGCAGCACGATGGCGCCATAGGGCAGCAGCGAACGGCGGTTCTTGGAGATGCCCTCGATGCCTTTGATCTTGTCGATCTCGGCCTTGGCGACCTGCCGGAGGAAGTTCGCGGCGCTTTCGATGCCGATCTCGTAATGGTGCATGACGCCGAGCGGGTAGTTGGTCATTTCCATGTGCAGCCGGGCGAGGTTTCGCCAGGTGCCGCCGACCGTGTAGAACGCCCTGCCCTGCCCGCCCTTCAGCAATTTCGCCCGCGCCAGTTGCTCGCGCGTGATCCTTGCCGCCTGGGTCAGCGAGTTCTTCGCCATGTCCTGCAGGCGCAAGCCGCCCAACGGCAGCGTGATGCCGTCACCGATCGTCTCACCATCGATGTCGATCAGTTCGAGGCTGCCGCCGCCAAGGTCGCCGGCAATGCCGTTGGCCGGGTGGAAACCGGAGATGACGCCGAGCGCCGAAGAATGGGCTTCCTCGCGGCCGCTCAGCACCTGGATCTCGGTCTTGAGCACATCCTCGGCGCGGTGGATGAAGTCGGGGCCGTTGATGGCCTCGCGAGCGGCGGCGGTCGCCAGCACATATATGCGCTCGGCGCCGGCCTGGTCGGAGAGCGCGCGGAAGCGGCGGAACTCTTCCATCGAGCGCGTCACCGCCTCGGGATCGAGCTTTCCGGTCGAAACGATGCCGCGGCCGAGGCCGGCCAGCATCTTTTCGTTGAACAGCAAGGTCGGCGAACGCGCCAGCCCCTCATAGATGACAAGACGGATCGAATTCGACCCGATATCGATAATGGACAGCGGTCGGCGGTCCTGAAGCCGGCCCTGGGATGCTGAAATCATCAGCCCGTCGCTGCGTTCTGTTTCTTGCGGCGCTTGAACTGCGCGATGCGCTTGGGCGCATGCGACTTCAACGCATCGCCCCGTCCGGACAGGCTCGGATTGGTCATGAAATATTCCTGCGCGTTGAACGGTTCCTCGCCCTCCTCCAGCACGACGCGCCGGGAGGTTCCGTCAGCCAATACGTCGAAACTTTGCTGGTTGTCCATGATGTTGCCGAGCATGATCTGGCCGAGCACCTGTTCGTGCACAGTTGGATTGGTGATCGGCACCATGGTCTCGACACGGCGGTCGAGATTGCGCGGCATCAGATCGGCTGAGGAGATGTAGACGATCGCCCCGTCCGAGGGCAGGCCGTGACCGTTGCCGAAGCAATAGATGCGGCTGTGCTCGAGGAAGCGGCCGACGATCGATTTCACCCTTATGTTCTCCGACAGGCCGGGCACCTGCGGCCTCAGGCAGCAGATGCCGCGCACGACGAGATCGATCTCGACGCCGGCGCGGCTGGCATCATAGAGGGCATCGATGATGATCGGGTCGACCAACGCGTTCATCTTCATCCAGATGCGGGCGGGCCTGCCCTCCAGCGCGTGACTGATCTCGTCCGAAATGTGCTTGAGGATGCGGTCGCGCAGCGTGAACGGCGATATGGCCAGCCGCATCTGCTCGGCCGGCTCGGCATAGCCGGTGATGAAGTTGAACAGCTGGGCGACATCGCGCGCGATCGTCGGGGCGGTGGTGAAGAAGGACAGGTCGGTGTAGATGCGCGCGGTGACCGGGTGGTAGTTGCCGGTGCCGAGATGCACGTAATTGCGCAGCCTGCCATCCTCGCGCCGCACGACCAGCGACATTTTCGAATGGGTCTTCAGTTCGAGGAAGCCGAAGACGACCTGGACGCCGGCGCGCTCGAGGTCGCGGGCCCAGCGGATGTTGGCCTCCTCGTCGAAGCGCGCCTTGAGCTCGACCAGCGCGGTCACCGACTTGCCGGCCTCGGCGGCGTCGACCAGAGCGCGCACGATCGGGCTGTCGTTGGAGGTGCGATAGAGCGTCTGCTTGATCGCCACCACTTCCGGATCGGCCATTGCCTGGCGCAGGAACTGCACCACGACGTCGAAGGATTCGTAGGGGTGGTGGACGATGATGTCCTTCTCGCGGATCGCCGCAAAACAATCGCCGCCATGCTCGCGGATGCGCTCGGGGAAGCGCGGATTGTAGGGCGTGAACTTCAGATCGTCGCGGGCGACGGCGACGATCTCCGAGATCTGGCTGAGCGCCAGCGGACCGGTGAGCACGCTGATGCGGCTTGCCGAAACGCCAAGCTCCCCGGCGACGAAGTCGCGCAGTTCGGGCGGCATCAGCCGGTCGAATTCGATCCGGATAACCGAGCCGCGGCGCCGCCGCTTCAGCGCCGTCTCGAACAGGCGCACCAGATCCTCGGATTCTTCCTCGACCTCGATATCGCTGTCGCGGATGATGCGGAACGTGCCGGAACCCTTGACCTCGTAGCCCGGGAACAGCTTGCCGATATAAAGACCGACCGCCTCCTCGAGCGGGATGAAGCGGACATGGCGCTTGCGATCCGGCAAACGGATGAAGCGCCTCAGCGCCACCGGCAGGCGCAGAAGCGCGCTCATTTCCTCGCCGTTCTTGCGATGGCGCAATTGCAGCGCCATCGAGAAGCCGAGATTGGGAATGAACGGGAACGGATGCGCCGGATCGATCGACAACGGTGTCAGCACCGGAAATACCTGCTCCTGGAAATGGTCCTCGAGCCAGATCTTCTCGTCCTTGCTCAGCGCATCGCGGGTGATGCTCTCGATGCCTTCCTTGTCGAGCAGCAGCATCAGCGCCGAAAGGCTTTTCTGCTGGTCCTCCTGCAGGCGCTCGACCTCGCGCAGCAATTGTTCGAGCTGCTGCTCGGGCGTGCGCCCATCCGGGCTCTTCAGCACGATGCCCTCGCGCACCTGGCCGGCAAGACCCGCAACGCGGACCATGAAGAACTCGTCGAGGTTGGCGGCCGATATCGACAGGAAGCGAACACGCTCGAGCAGCGGATGATTGGCGTTCAGCGACTCTTCGAGCACGCGCCGGTTGAATTGCAGCCAGGAAAACTCGCGGTTGACGAAGCGGTCGGGATTGCCGCCTTCGCGGCTCGCCGCCTCGACGGTGATGAATTCGTTCTGCACCGGCTTCAGTTCGTTCATGGTTTCCGCTCTTCCCACACCGTTCGACGACCATAGCCTTAACCGGCTTAACTTATCCTCTGACAGGCTTTTGCGACAGTTTCATTTCATCGATCTTGCAAAGAGACGGGTTATGATCCAGATGCAATCGACAAGATCAGGAGACGACGATGGCAGGCGGTTCCATTCCCCATTTCCAGAACGATGCGGGCTATCCGGCAATCGACATCGGCGTCAAGGAATTCATGTGCACCGGCGCCAATCCGCCTTTCGACCACCCCCATGTATTTCTCGACATGGGCGACGACAATGAAAAAGTCTGCCCGTATTGTTCGACGCTCTATCGCTATTCGCCGAAGCTGAAGGCGTTGGAAACGCAGCCGCCGGGCTGCCTCTATCTCGACCAGGCCGCCTGATTCTTCCGCGACAAGCCTGATGCAGGAAACGCAGTCCCGGCAGGTGGTCATCGCCGGGGCGGGCGTCGCCGGGCTGACCGCGGCACTGGCCTTCGCCGAGCGCGGCTATCGGATAAAACTGTTCGAACAGGCGCAGCACCTCGAGGCTGCCGGCGCCGGTATCCAGCTTTCGCCCAACGCGACGCGCATCCTACGGCAGCTCGGCGTACTCGATCGGCTGCTGGCGACGGCGGTGCGGCCGGAGGCGGTCGTGCTCAAGGATGCCGCCACGCTGCGCAAGCTGGCGCGCGTACCGCTTGGCCAGGCGGCCGAAACGCGCTGGGGAGCGCCCTATCTCGTTGCCCACCGCGCGGATCTGCAGTCAGCGCTGATACAGCGAGTTTCGGAGCAGCCCGGTATCGATCTGATCGCCGGCGCGCGGGTGACCGACATCGCAGCCGGATCGAAAGGTGTTACCGTCACTGCATCGGCTGATGGCGACACGGTCGAGGCTGGCTGTCTGCTGATCGGCGCCGATGGCGTCTGGTCGTCGGTGCGAGAAACGCTTGCCCGCAACGCAGCCGATTTCCGGAGAAGCCGGTTTTCGGGCGAGCTTGCCTGGCGCGCCACGGTGGCCGCCGACAGCCCCGCCGGACAAGCCTTCAGGGTGATCGGTGCGCCCGATTGCGTTACCGCATTCCTCTATCCAGGCTTTCATATGGTCGCCTATCCGGTCAGCCGTGGCACGGTCTTCAACCTCGCGGCCTTCACCAAGGGCGAGCGCATCGCCGAGAGCTGGTCGGGGCATGCCGATCCCGCCATCCTCGCCAGCGCCATGCGCGGTACCGCGCCGGCGCTGGTTCGCCTGGCGAACGAGGCGGCGCCGTGGACGGCATGGCCGATCCACATTGTCGAGCAGCGGCGGTGGACGACGCCGGAAGGCATCGCGCTGATCGGCGATGCGGCGCACGCGATGACGCCGTTTGCCGCACAGGGCGCGGCGATGGCGATCGAGGACGCGGCGACGCTTGCCGGCTTCGTTGCGGCCTCCACAGCCGATCTTGAGGGGGCGCTTGCCGCCTGGGAACAGGCGCGGCGGCCGCGCGTCGCCCAGGTCGCCCGCCGCGGCGCCGTCAATCGCCTCGCCTGGCATGCGGCCGGGCCGGTGGCGATGGCCCGCAACCTGTTCCTGGCGATGCGCTCGCCCGAAAAACTCGCCGCCGATCTCGACTGGCTCTATGGCTGGCGGGCGTTGGACGCTCGGCGGTCCTAAGTCGCCTTGTCAATTGTAAAGCCGCATCGACAGGCCGAGCGAGGCCGGCAGCGGATTCCACCAGCCGGTGCGCAGCCCGGCCGTGCGCAATGCCGCCGCCGTCCAGGTGTTGCAGCCGATCAGCGCGTTGAAATGACCATTGGCTTCGAAGAACCGATCGAAGCGGGAATAGGCCGCACTCTCGATCGGGATGGCCCCGTTCGGCCCCTGCCGGAAGCTTGCCGCAATGTAATCGAGCAGCGCCGTAAACCGCTCCTCGCCGATGTCGAAGCCAGCGACGTCGCGATGCGGCTCGGCGATGTCGACGGAAATGTCGACATGCATTGCCGAGGCATCGACCGTCAGCGCCTTCATCACCGGCACCGCCTTCAGCTCCGACCAGGTCGGCGTCTCCAGATAGAAGGCGCGGCCGCCCCAGCCGAAGACGATGTAGCGGACCTCCGCCATGTCTGCTGGAATGCCGGCATTGACCAGGAAATGGAAGCGCCGGCGCACATCGTCGTCGACCGGGATGGCGATGTCGGTGTGGATCGGATTTTGCAGCACCAGGATACGGTGGCTTGTGCCGATCGGATCGGCAACGGCCGCCGGCCAGAGCGGGCGCGGCAGCAGCGTGCCCAGCGCCACCGCAAGGACTGCTGCAACGACCAGCAGGCCAAGAAAACGGGCAAGCTTCTTCATGGGAAAGGCATAGAACAAGCAATGCTCACGGTGAAGCCCCTCCGAAAGTTGCACAGCTGACTTAGAGCTTGACGCGTATCCTCCCCGGGAGGATATGCTCAAGCATGTCAGATCACCTCCACGCCTCGCATCCTTCCATCGTAAAGCGCCTGAAGCGCGCGCAAGGCCACCTTGCGGCGGTGCTGGCGATGATCGAGGCGCATCGCCCTTGCGTTGACCTGGCGCAGCAGCTTCATGCCGTCGAAAGGGCCATCAGCAGCGCCAAGCGCGAGCTGATCAACGATCACATCGAGCATTGCCTGACGGACAGCGTCGAAACCGGCGGCAACTCGCTGGCGGAACTCAAGCAGCTGGCGAAATATCTATGAATGCCATCGTAGTCCGCATTCTGGACTGGCTCGGGTTCGGCTCGCACGCCGCACATCATCACGGCGGTCACGGTCCGCACGGTCACAGCCATGGCGTCATCGACGCGACAATTGCCACCACCGACCGGGGCATCTGGGCAATCAAATGGTCGTTCGTGATCCTGGCCATCACCGCGGCGTTGCAGATGGTCGTGGTTGCGTTGTCGGGGAGCGTGGCATTGCTGGCCGACACGATCCATAACATCGGCGATGCGACCACGGCGATCCCGCTATGGATTGCATTCGTGCTGGCGCGGCGCAAGCCGTCGCGGATCTTCACCTATGGCTTGGGCCGGGTCGAGGATCTGGCCGGCATCATCATCGTGCTCATCATCCTGTTCAGCGCTGTAGTCGCTGCCTACCAAGCCATCGACAGGCTGATCAATCCACAAGTGGTGACACACCTCGGCTGGCTGACTGCGGCGGGCATTGTCGGCTTCCTCGGCAACGAGGCGGTTGCCGTGTTCCGTATCCGCGTCGGTCGCGAAATCAACAGCGCGGCACTGATTGCCGACGGCTACCACGCCCGCACAGATGGACTTACCAGCCTTGCCGTGGTCATCGGAGCCGTCGGCGTTTGGTTCGGCTTTTCCTTGGCCGATCCGATCGTCGGTCTGCTGATCACGATTGCGATCTTCGGTATCGTCTGGCAATCGGCCCGCTCGGTGCTGACCCGCATGCTGGATGGAATCGAACCCGGTGTGATGGACGAAATCCGACATGCCGCCGAGCATGTTCCGGGCACGCGCATTGTCGATGCCAAGGCGCGCTGGATCGGTCATAGATTGCACGCCGACATCGCAATTGCCGCGGACGAAACCCTGCCGCTGTCGGAAGCGAACAAGATCGCCGCAGCGGTGAAGGACGAACTATCCCAGCATATGCCGGCCCTGGCTGAGGCGAATGTGCGGTTTTCAACGGAACGTGGAGAGAACGACCATCCTCACGAGCACACGCATGACCACGGCCACATGCACTGACGCTCCTTTTAGACGGCTACGGTCAGGTGACATCGATCACGACCATCAGTCCGCCGCCGCCCTTCTCCTCGACATTGTTGTTCGTGGTGTGATGCGGGATGTGGCAATGGATCAGCCATTTGCCCGGACGCTGCGCCTTCCAGATCACGTCGTAGCGCTGACCCGGCCCGACGTTGATCGTATCGGCAAGGAAACGACCCGAAGCGGGGACCGTCTCGCCGTCGCGGGCAACGACCTCGAACGGTCCGCCATGGATATGCATCGGATGGATGAAGCCGTTGTTGGTGCCGATGAACCGCACCTTGAGCGTGTCGCCGACCTTCATCGGGATCGTCTCGGTCGAGGGATAGGCCTTGCCGTTGATGGTGAAGAAATTCGGCATGCCGCCGTCCATCGGCATCGACGGGTAGGTCAGCCCTTCCCGCACCAGCCATTCCTGAAGCTGGATGACGTAATCATGGTCGGCCGCGACCTCGTCGGCGGGATTGGCGGGATCGATGATCAGCGCACCGTAGAGGCCGAGCGCCTGGGTCCGGTCCGGCTTGGCATGGGGGTGGTAGAAATAGGTTCCGTGCTGGGTTGCGGTGAATTCGTATGAATAGGATTGGCCGGGCTCGATCGGCGCCTGGGTGATCTCGGCCGGCCCATCCATCTGGTTCGGCAGGATCAAGCCATGCCAATGCACCGTCGTTTCCTCAGGCAGGCCGTTGGTGACGTTGATCCTGACCCGATCGCCCTGGCGAATGTGAATTCGCGGGCCGGGAATCTGGCCATTATACGCATAGGCGTCGACCGCGACGTCCGGCAGGATCTGCCAGCGGACCACTGAAGGCCTGAGCTCGAACACCTTGATGCCATTCTCTATCCGAAACGGCAGTTCCTGGTCGCCCCTTGCCGTCAGGCCATAAGAGGCGGCCACGAGGCGTGGATCGGTAGCGGCCATGTCGCGCATCGTATCAGCCGGCGTGTCGCGATCCATGATCATGCCTCGCGGCATGATCACCCCGCCGACGTCGCGTGCCGACAGCGTCAGGTTCAGCCAGTTCGCCGGCGCGATCATGCCGATGGCGAGCGCCAGCAGGGAGACGGCACCCAGGGCAGCCACCTGCGGCGTTGTGGCATCTGTCTCCATGTGATGGCCGCCGCCTTTGCCTTTGTGGGAAGCTATATCGTGGCGCTGTCCGCGATGGCCACTGGCGTCGGCCTGCTGCATTTGCATCTGCGCATGTTGCCTCGTTGCAGGCTGCTCTCGACCATCGATGCCGGCTGCCTGCGCGCGCTGTGTCATCAGCCCATGCTTCAGCCCCCGGGCGACCAGCCAGACATTGGCCGGGTAGGCAAGCGCAAAGCCGGCGATGACGCCGATCGACATCACGCCCCAGAACAACAGCTCCGTCGGTTCCATCGCGCGCATGTCGCGGCCCATCATCAGGAAGCTCATGACCGGCGCCATGCCGGCCATCATGAAGTTCATGGAGATGAACTCGGGCAGGAAGCTCTTGCGTACGTTTTCCCAATAGGTGCCGCCCATCATCGATTTCATGAACAGCGACTGGAAGATGAACAGGCCGAAGGCAAAGCCGGCGAGATATTCGACGATCAGGTCGATCCACATCGGCAGGCCGAGCGCCGCCGTGACGGCGGCGGCAAGAATGATGCCGGTGGCATCGCCGGCGACGCAGTGGATGGTGGAGCCGACGCCCTGCTTCCAGAGCGGCCGGGTGAACACATCATGCTCGCCCGGCCGTGGCTCCTTGTCCGCGAGCACATAAAGCAGCAAGCCGAGCGGACCCATATAGAGGGTGACCAGGATGAAGCCCCATTTCATCACCACCGGCTCGGGATTGTTGCGATATTGGTCGAAGCCGACATAAAGCGTCGAAGCCAGCGCCAGCGCGAACCAGACGACGAGGAAATAATCGATCGGTTGGATGAGCATCAGGATGAACCCTTGACCTATCGCCGCACTCGCCCACTCGGCTTGTTATACAACTCCTAATGGCAACAAACGCGGCTGGCGCGCTTATGATCCGCGCCGACCGTACGCTGTTCAGGCAGGCCAATTTTCGTTGTAACCGACTGATCTGATGACGCCTGCCCGCAGTTCATTTCCGGAACTGTCAGTCTTATCATTGCGGCTCTCCTCTAGTGGGGTTGTCATGGGGCTTCCCATCACAGGAAGGTCAAGGGCTTTTGAGCCAGCTCAAATCATCGCTGTGGTGCCGAAGCAGCGCTCGAAATTTGCCCCTTGACCTTCCCGTGATGGGAACCTTTATCGTGTCGCAGTTACCCAGTTGGAGCTGCAAACCCATGAACGCTGTCGCTCATAACCCCAGCCGAGCCTGTTTCCGCTCCCGCGATTCAGATTGGGATCGAGGGCATGACCTCCGCCTCCTGTGTCGCCCGCTTGAAAGGCGCTGAAGACGGCGGCATGACGTGACCGAGGCTAGTGTCAACCTGGCTACGGAGCGTGCCACGTGAGTTACACCGCGTGCCGACGCGCGTGACCTTAATCTCGGAGACAACACATGGATCGACGCTGTTTTCTGGCGGCAGGCGTTGCCACGGTTCTCGCCAGCCCGCGCGCCATCGCCCAGATGAAGATGGACGAGATGCCCGGCATGGATATGGGGCACGCGGGCCACGACATGGGCGCGGCACCAAAAAGCGCGACCATGCTGCCTGAGGGCCAGGCGTTGCGCGAGTTGCCGCTGCTAGCCAATGAAGCCAATGCGCCCCGCCTGTTCAGAGCAAACCTCACGGCTGAACCCGCCATGGTTCGCTTTGCAGAAGGGCTCGACACGCCAATCCTTGGATACAATGGTATGAGCCCGGGGCCATTGATCGAGGTGACTGAAGGCGACCGTGTCGAGATTGCATTCACGAACCGAATTCCTGAAGAGACGAGCACCATCCATTGGCATGGCATGCCGGTTCCAGCTGACCAGGATGGCAATCCTATGGACCCCGTTGCGACGGGCACGGAGCGCACCTACAGCTTCGAACTGCCCGAAGGAAGCGCGGGGTCGTACTGGTATCATCCGCATCCGCACGGCAAGACGGCCGAGCAGGTCTATCGCGGACTTGCCGGCGCGTTCGTGGTCAAGCCGAAGGCGGACCCGATCCCGGCCGAGTATGGCGACACTGTGCTGATGTTCACAGACCTTCGCCTTGCCGCCGACGGCACCATGCCGGACAACACCATGGTCGATTTGATGAACGGGCGCGTCGGCGATCACGTGCTGGTCAATGGACAAAAAAATCCCGCGCTATCGGTTCCGTTTGGAACAAAGCGGCGATTTCGGTTCTACAACGCGACTAACGCGCGCTTTTTGCGGCTCTCCTTCGACGGCGCACCCATGACAATCATCGGCACCGATGGCGGTCTGCTGGAGGCGCCGGTGGCAGCCAAGGATGTCCTGCTCAGCCCGGCGGAACGCCTTGAACTGATCGTCTCGTTTGAGAAGCGCGGCCCTGTCACCCTGAACACGCTCGACTACGATCGCGGCTGGATGGGCGCAGGCCGCCCCGCCGATGCAGGCCTGACATTGCTTACGGTCAATGTTTTGGACACGCCTGCAGAGACGTTTCCTCCGCTGCCGGAAAAGCTTCGACCAATTGCGCAACTTGGCACCCCTGCCGTCAGCCGGCGTTTCGTGTTCACCGAAACGACGACGATGAGCGCGACGGATATGCAGATGGGCTTCCTGATCAACGGCGCGGCGTTCGACATGGGCCGCATCGACGTGGTGTCGAAAACAGGACAGGTCGAGCTCTGGGAAATCGTCAACAAGGCCGACATGGACCATCCGTTCCATGTTCACGGGACGCAGTTCCAAGTGGTCGAGCACGAACGTGGTGGGCAGGTCTCGAAACCGGCCTATCTCGCCTGGAAGGACACGGTCAACGTGGCGCGCGGCGAAACGATGCGGCTTTTGCTGCGCCAGGATCGCCCCGGGCGGAGGATGTATCATTGCCACATCCTGGAGCACGAGCAGCTCGGCATGATGGGCGTCGTCGACGTGCAGGCCTAGCCGGTCGCTCGACGTGGCTGCACTGGCAATCTATGGCGCCCTGTTCACCAGCGCATTCCTAGCCGCAACCATCTTGCCGGTCTCGTCGGAAGTTGTGCTCGCCGGCTTGATCGCCGGCGGCCGTGGCGATCCGGTGCTACTGCTTGCGGTCGCCACAATCGGCAACACGCTCGGCTCGGTGGTGAACTGGACGCTGGGGCGTGGCATCGATACGCTGCAATCTAGGCGATGGTTTCCCATCACCCGTGAACGATACCAGCGGGCCAGCCGGAGCTTTCGCCGCTTTGGCGCGTGGCTGCTCCTATTCGCCTGGCTGCCGGTCGTCGGGGACGCCTTCACTGTCGCGGCAGGCGCGGCCCGCATGCATCTCGGCATATTCGTGATGCTTGTCGCATTGGGCAAGGCTGCACGATATGCGGCAATCGTCGCAGGATTGTGGGTGCTAAGATAATTGCTGATGCTCGCCATCGACCAAAGGGCAGATCCTCCCGAGCATCACCGCTCGTCGAATACGCGTAAGGCCCGAGCAAGACAGAGAGCCCGGTCCGCCGGTCTTGTCCCGAACCGGCGTACAGGATCAGTGCAGGATCTGCGACAGGAACAGTTTCGTGCGTTCATGGCGCGGGTGGTCGAAGAACTCGGCCGGCGTGTTCTGCTCGACGATCTGACCCTGATCCATAAAGATCACCCGGTTGGCGACTTTGCGCGCAAAGCCCATCTCGTGGGTGACGCAGAGCATGGTCATGCCTTCCTCGGCCAGCCCGACCATCGTCTCCAGCACTTCCTTGATCATTTCCGGATCGAGAGCCGAAGTCGGCTCGTCGAACAGCATGATGCGCGGGTTCATGCACAGCGAGCGGGCGATCGCCACGCGCTGTTGCTGGCCGCCGGAAAGCTGGCCGGGATATTTGTTGGCCTGTTCCGGAATCTTGACGCGCGTGAGGAAATGCATGGCGATTTCCTCGGCCTGCTTCCTCGGCATCTTGCGCACCCAGATCGGCGCCAGCGTGCAATTCTCCAGGATGGTCAGATGCGGAAACAGGTTGAAATGCTGGAACACCATGCCGACCTCGCGGCGCACCTCGTCGATCTTCTTCAGATCGTTGGTCAGTTCCTTGCCGTCGACTATGATCTTGCCCTTCTGGTGTTCCTCCAGTCGGTTGATGCAGCGGATCATCGTCGATTTGCCGGAGCCCGACGGGCCGCAGATGACGATGCGCTCGCCGCGCATCACCTTTAGATTGATGTCCTTCAGCACGTGGAATTCGCCGTACCATTTGTGCATGGCAATGATGTCGATGGCGACATCGGTGGTGGAAATGTGCATCTTGGCGGCATTGACCTTGATCTCTTCCGCGCTGACGGCGTTTTCTATGGCCATGACAAGGTCCCCTTTTTTAGCGTTTGTGGCCGGTGTCGAGACGGCGTTCCGTGTACATTGAATAGCGCGACATGCCGAAACAGAACAGCCAGAAGATGAAGGCCGCGAACACCAGGCCGGATCTGGCCGTCTGCGGCGTCGCCCAATTGGCGTCGGAGAAGTTCTGCTTGACGATGCCGAGGAGGTCGAACATCGAGATGACGATGACCAGGCTGGTGTCCTTGAACATGCCGATGAAGGTGTTGACGATGCCGGGAATGACCAGCTTCAGCGCCTGCGGCATGACGACCAGACCCATCTTCTGCCAGTAGCTGAGGCCGAGCGAATCGGCGCCCTCATACTGGCCTTTGGGGATCGCCTGCAGGCCGCCGCGCACCACTTCGGCCATGTAGGCGGCGGCAAACAGCGACACGCCGATCAGCGCGCGCAGGAACTTGTCGAAGCTGACGCCGGCCGGCAGGAACAGCGGCAGCATCACGCTGGCAAAGAACAGCACCGTAATCAGCGGGATGCCGCGTACCGTCTCGATGAAGATCACGCACAGCAGCTTGACGATCGGCATGTTCGAGCGCCGGCCGAGCGCCAGCACGATGCCGATCGGCAGCGACACGGCAATGCCGACGAAGGACAGGCTGAGCGTCACCAGCAGCCCACCCCAACGCGACGTCTCGACATGCGGCAGGCCGAACATGCCGCCGACCAGCAGAACGAAGGCGACGACCGGCAGCGCCAGGAAGAGAAGAATGGCGTTCAGCCCTTTGCGCGGTACGCGCGGTATGAGCAAAGGCACCAGCAGTGCCACGAACAGGATGGCCACCACAATCGGCCGCCAACGCTCCTCGACAGGATAGGTGCCGAACATGAACTGGCCGAACTTGGCGTTGACGAAAGCCCAGCAGGCGCCGGTCCAGCCGTCCGACTGGATGCCGCCCTGCGCCACGGTGGCGCAGACCGTGCGGTCCGGTCCCGTCCACTGGGCGTTGATGAAAGCCCAATTGACGATCTGCGGCAGGATCATGGCAACCAGCGCGATGCCGACGATGGTCAAGATGGTGTCGCCCGTGGTGGCAATCAGGTTCTTGCGGATCCAGGCGGTGAGGCCACGCTCGCTCGACGGCGCCGGCTGCGCCAGCGTCATCTCCGTCCGCACCCAGGACATGTCGTGTTCCTGCATGGCCCTACCTCTCCACCAGCGCCATCCTGGCATTGACGACGTTCATGATCGCCGACGTGATCAGGCTGAGCGCGAGATAGACAGCCATCATGATCACCACGCCTTCGACCGCCTGCCCGGTCTGGTTCAAGACAGTGCCGGCAGTCGCCGTCAGGTCCGGATAGCCGATGGCGATGGCGAGCGAAGAGTTCTTGGTCAGGTTCAGATACTGGCTGGTCAGCGGCGGAATAACGATGCGCATCGCCTGCGGCACGACGACAAGCCTGAGGATCGATCCCGAGCGCAGCCCGAGTGCCGCGGCCGCCTCGGTCTGGCCCGTGCTGACGCCCCTGATGCCGGCGCGCACGATCTCGGCGATGAAGGCGGCCGTATAGCAGGACAACGCCAGATAGAGTGACAGGAACTCCGGTCTGACCTGAAAGCCACCGACCAGGTTGAAAGTCGATTGTTTCGGGAATTCGAAGCTCAGAGGAAAGCCGCTCAGCGCGTAGGCCAGCAGCGGCAGGCCGACGATCAACGCTATGGATGTCCAGAGCACCGGGAACGGCTGACCCGTCGCCATCTGCCGCTGCCGCGCCTTGCGGGCGACGAACCAGGCCATGGCAATGCCGAGGAGCAGGGCGACCAGGATCAGCCAGGAGCCCTCGCCCCAGACAGCGCGCGGAAAATAGAAGCCGCGCTGGTTGAGAAAGGAGCCGAACGGCAAATTAATGCTCTCGCGCGGCGGCGGCAGCACGGCGAGCACGCCGGAATACCAGAAGAAGATGACCAGCAGCGGCGGGATGTTGCGGAAGACCTCGACATAGACCGTGCAGATCTTCCTGATCAGCCAGTTGCGCGACAGTCGGCCGATGCCGACGATGAAACCGATGATGGTGGCGGTGATAATGCCGACGACGGCCACGATCACGGTGTTGATGAAGCCGACCAGGATGGCTCGGAAATAAGTCGAATCCGACGAATAAGCGATGGCGCTTTCGCTGATGTCGAAGCCGGCGCGGCCCTTGAGAAAGCCGAAGCCGGAAGCGATGTGCAAGCGCGTCAGATTGACGATGACGTTGTGGGTAACCCACCAGACCCCCGCTACCAGCAGGACGAGGACCAACGCTTGAAAGAATATACCGCGGACACGAGGATCATTGATGAAGGAACCGCGGCTTGGCTCCTCGCGAAGAACTTCCTGCGATGCCATTCGACAGTCCCCTGGAAAGAGAGACCGGAAGGCAGACGATCTGCCTTCCGGATCCATTTTCGATCAGCGGATCGGCGGAGCGTATTGCAGACCACCCTTGGTCCACAGCGCGTTGATGCCGCGCGCGATCTTCAGCGGACTGCCCGAGCCGACATTGCGCTCGAACATCTCGCCGTAATTGCCGACGGCCTTGACGATGTTGACGACCCAGTCGTTGGAGACGCCGAGATCGGTGCCGATCTTGGTGTCGGCTTCCTGGCCGAGCACGCGCTTGATCTCGGGACTGTCCGAGTTCTTCATCTCGTCGACATTGGCCTTGGTGATGCCGAGTTCCTCGGCGTCGAGCAACGCGAAATAGGTCCACTTGACGATGTGGTACCATTGGTCGTCGCCCTGGCGTACAGCCGGCCCAAGCGGTTCCTTGGAGATGATCTCGGGCAACACGACGTGGTCGGCCGGCGCACCGAGCGTCAGGCGGATGCCATAGAGGCCCGATTGGTCGGTGGTGTATACGTCGCAGCGGCCGGCGTCATAGGCGGCGTTAACCTCTTCCAGCTTTTCGAAGACGACAGGATTGTACTCCATCTTGTTCGACTTGAAATAGTCGGCAAGGTTGAGCTCGGTCGTGGTGCCGCTCTGCACGCAGACCGCCGCGCCCGAAAGTTGCAGCGCCGAATTCACGCCCGGTAGCTTCTTGGCGTTGATCATGAAGCCCTGGCCGTCATAATAAGTCGTGCCGATGAAGTTCAGGCCGAGTGCGGTGTCGCGATTGATGGTCCAGGTGGTGTTGCGCGACAGGATGTCGATCTCGCCCGACTGCAGAGCGGTAAACCGCTCCTTGGCGCTGAGCGGCGTAAACTTCACCTTGGTGCCATCGCCGAACACGGCGGCCGCCACAGCGCGACAGAAGTCCGCGTCGATGCCTTGCCACTCACCCTTGTCGTCCGGCGCCGAGAAGCCGGCCAGACCGGTCGAGACGCCGCATTGGATGAAGCCCTTCGCCTTGACATCGTCGAGCGTGGCCGCCGAAGCCGCCGAAGCCGCGAATCCAAACGCGGCGGCGCCCAAAACGCCGATTGCAATGTGTTTCATGACCCACAGACCCTTTTCTGTTTTTTCCAGGCGAACCTGACTTTTTCCCGTGTGAACGCAGCTATGTATCCCGGCCCATTACCGGAATCCCGCATCGTAACCGACGCGCTGCCTCCCATTCACGAACAACATCGAAGGCGATTATTCCTGTGAGGTCAAGGGAAATGACCAAATCCGAAAGACTTTGAAAACCAACCGCCTGAAATGCCTGAAATTGCAGACAAACGCGCTCGCAAATTGGTCAGCGCGCCAATAAAGCCGGCAAAGTCGGACCGTGACTTGCCAAGCGCACCTGGCAGCCGTCCAGAGGATCTACGGCGCATTGCTGAATTGGCATATTCAAGACCTTGGCCTGGCGAGTGCGGTGCGGTTGCGCGGCCAATGCCGCCGCACTATGGCTAACGACTTACTCATGGGATAAAAAGCAATGGCAAAAGACGGCAGCGAGATGGGCATCAACACGCGGCTCGCCCATTCCGGCAACAACCCGCATGACTATTTCGGCTTCGTCAATCCGCCGGTCGTGCATGCCTCGACCGTGCTCTATCCCAATGCCGCGACAATGGCGGCGCGCAGCCAGAAATACACCTACGGCACGCGCGGCACCCCGACCACCGATGCGCTGACCAGCGCCATCGATGCGCTGGAAGGCTCCGCCGGCACGGTCGCGGTGCCGTCCGGCCTGGCGGCCGTGGTGCTGCCGCTGCTCGCCTTCCTGTCGGCCGGCGATCATCTGCTGATCGTCGATTCCGTGTATCATCCGACCCGCAATTTCGCCGACACGATGCTGAAGCGGCTGGGCATCGAGGTCGAATATTACGAGCCCCGCATCGGCGCCGGCATTGCGGCGCTGCTCAGGCCCAACACCAAGGTGGTACTCACCGAATCGCCGGCCTCCAACACCTTCGAGGTGCAGGACATACCGGCCATCGCCAAGGCAGCACACGCCGTCGGCGCCATCGTCATGATGGACAACACCTGGGCGACGCCGCTCTACTTTCGCCCGCTCGACCACGGCGTCGACATCTCGATCCACGCGGCGACGAAATACCCGGCCGGCCATTCCGACGTGCTGCTCGGCACCGTGTCGGCCAATGCGGACTGCTGGAAGCAGCTTTGCGAGACGTTCAACACGATGGGCTGCTGCGCGGGGCCGGACGACGTCTACCAGGTGCTGCGCGGCCTGCGCACCATGGGCGTGCGGCTGGAGCACCATCAAAAGAGCGCGCTTGCCCTCGCCGGCTGGCTGGAGGGCCAGCCGGGCGTGGCGCAGGTGCTGTATCCGGCGCTGCCCAGCCATCCCGACCATGATCTTTGGAAGCGCGACTTTTGCGGATCGAGCGGCATCTTCTCGATCGTTCTTGCGGGCGGTGGACAAAAGCAGCAGCACGCCTTCCTCGACGCGTTGAAGTTTTTCGGCCTCGGCTATTCCTGGGGCGGCTATGAGAGCCTTGCCGTGCCGGTATTCCTTGGCGACCGCACCATCGCCAAGGGCCCGTATGACGGGCCGCTGGTGCGCCTGCAGATCGGGCTTGAGGATGTCGGGGATTTGAAGGCCGACCTGGCGCGCGGGCTGGCGGCGGCCGCTGAGGCCTGAGCCAGCACCTTTCCAGACTGAGTCAGGAAATCGGCGTAACAGCCTGGAAAAATTGCGATCCTGAGCGATGTCATGGCGACCGATCAGCCGATGACACGGCGTCTACAAAATAGAGACGCCGGTGTGGTGGAGGCGTTAGAATAGCCTCTGCCGGCGCTTGAAACGGATCGAGGCCGGCCAGCGGATTGGTCGGGAACCTTTTGTCGGCCGATTCATCCAATGTCCGATGAGAAGCCTATCAGGAGATCGGCCATGCCTGCTGCGTTGACGGCAACGCCCGCCGCTTCCGGTGACATGCAGCTTGTCGGCCGCGCGCTGGCACGTGATGGCGATGCATTCCGCACCATCATCAAGACGCACAACCAAAGGCTCTACCGCATCGCCCGAGGCGTCGTGCGTAACGACAGCGAGGCCGAGGACATCGTCCAGGAGGCCTATGTCAGCGCCTTTGCCCATCTCGAGGCCTTTCGCGGCGATGCCTCGCTCGCCACGTGGCTATCGCGTATCGTCATCAACGAAGCGCTCGGCCGCTTGCGCAAAAGGCGGCGAATGGTAGCGATGCCTGAAAACCCGCAAGCCGAAATCATCCGGTTTCCCCTCAACCCGAGCGACGATCCGGAGCGGACGATGGCGCAACGGCAGATCCTTGAGCTTGTCGAACGGGCAACCGACAGTCTTCCCGATGTCTACCGGATGGTGTTCGTGGCGCGCGTCATCGAGGGATTGAGCATCGAGGAAACCGCCGAACTGCTTGGCGTGCGACCAGAAACCATCAAGACCCGGCTGCACCGCGCCCGCGCGCTGGTGCGCAAGGCGCTGGACGACCAGATCGGCCCGGTGCTGCTCGACGCCTTTCCCTTCGCGGGCCGGCGCTGCGAACGGCTGACCAATGCCGTGATGCAGCGGCTTGGTCTTTCCGGATAGGCCGCGCCGATTTTCGCGGGAACGTTTGGCGGCGACCTGCATCCAATGAGCATCACTGAAAACGAAGCCCGATGCAGTTCCGCGTCGGGGCGAAGGAGAGCATCATGTTTATTCGATCGACCACGGCACTGGCCGCATTTTTCCTGCTTAGCGCAGCGCCCTTGTCGCAAGCTGCCGACAAACCGACCGATCCGCAGATCGCACATATCGCCTACACAGCAGGCGTGCTTGACGTCGAGGCGGCCAAGCAGGCGCTGAAGAAATCGAAGAACAAGGAGGTCGTGGATTTCGCCAAGGACATGGTGCGAGATCACGAGGCGGTCAACAAACAGGCTCTCGACCTGGTCAAGAAGCTCAAGGTCACGCCTGAGGATAATCCGACCAGCAAGGCGCTGACCAAGGCAGCGGCCGAGGAACGTGCCAAGCTTGCCAAGCTCAAGGGTGCGGCGTTCGACAAGGCCTATGTCGCCAGCGAGGTGGCCTATCACAAGCAGGTCAATGGCGCGCTCGAAACACTGTTGATTCCGTCGGCCAGCAATGCCGAGCTGAAAAGCCTGCTGGAAACCGGCCTGAAAATATTCCAGGGCCACGAACAGCACGCCGAACACGTCGCCGGCATGCTGAAGTGAGGATTGGGCCAATGATGTCGAGGCGGCATCTGTGGGTTGCGCTGGCATTGGCCATGGGTGCCGCGCCGGCCAAGGCCGAAACCATCGAGGTGACGATCGAGAAGCTTGTGTTTTCGCCGGCAAAGATCGAGGCGAAGGTCGGCGACACGATCAGGTGGGTAAACAAGGACGTGTTCGCCCACACGGCAACCGTCAACGGCGCCTGGGAAGTGATGATCCCGCCGAAGAAGGCGGCGAGCCTGACGGTGAAGAAGGCGGAATCGGTCGATTATTTCTGCCGCTTCCATCCCAACATGAGAGGCCATCTGACGGTGACATCGCCCTGACTGGCTGATGCATGCCGCGCAAAGGTGTGCAGCGGTTTTGCGATAACGACATGCATAAAAAAGAGCCTAAAGCGCGTCGCATGAGGCCGGTCTAATGCGACGCGCTTTTAGGCTGCCAGCCATGCCGTCCCTACAAGAAGCGTGACCAGCGTCAACGGCAGGCCGACCTTGAAGAAGGCGATGAAGCCCAGCGGTTTGCCGGAGACCCGCGCGTGCTCGGCAACGATCAGATTGGCGACCGAGCCGAGCAGCGTGAAATTGCCGGCCAGCGTCGAGCTCATGGCGACGACCAGCCAGGCCCGCTCGGGGTTTTCCAGTCCGGGCACGAACGGCTTCAGCGCCAGCACGGCCGGGACATTGCTCATGATGTTGGATAGCACTGCGGTGAAGCCGGACAGCCGCCAGACATCATTCAGCCCGAGGTCCTTTGCCGAGGCGACGATGTCGGGCGTCAGCAGCGTCTTCTCCGCCCCGGCGACGACGATGAACAGCCCGGCGAACATGAACAGCAGCGGCCCATCAATCTCGCGATAGATGCGCTCAGGTTTGATGGCGCGGGTCAAAAGAAGAATGGCGCCGCCGATCAGCGCTGCCTTGGCGACTGGAACGCCGGCGAAGAAGGCGATCGCCAAACCGACACAGACGACCACCGCCTTCACCACCTGCCCCGGCAGCATGCGGCCGCGATAGACTTCGGGGCTGAGCTCGGCCTTGCGCGAAAATTCGGCGCGGTAGACGATGCGGATGATGACGATGACGGCGACGAGGCCGAACGCCGCGACCGGCGCCAGCGCCGCCGAAAAGGCCGGGTAGGAAATCCGCGACAGCGCGCCGATGACCATATTCTGCGGATTGCCGGTGATGGTCGCGACACTGCCGCAATTGGATGCGGTCGCCGTGGCGATCAAGTAGGGAACCGGGTTGCGGTTGATGACGCGGGTGACATGGACGACAATCGGCGCCATGACCAGGCAGATGGCGTCGTTGACCAGGAACGCCGAGAGGACGCCGGTCAACAGCGTCACCATCACCAGCAGCATGAATGGCGCATGGGCGTGCTCGATGGCGAACCCACCGAGCGCGCGAAAGGCGCCCGACACTTTCAGATGCGCCACGACGATCATCATGCCGAGCAGAAGCGTGATGGTGTCGAAGCTGATGGCGCGGTAGGCGTCTTCCATGTCGAGCGCGCCGATGGCGATCATCGCCGCACCGCCGAGCAGCGCGATGCCTGCCCGGTCGAGGCGCAGCCCGGGTATCCTGCCGATTGCGACGCCGGCATAGGTCAGGACAAGGATCAGCAGTGCCGCCGCGCCCATCGCTGTCATGTGTTGGAAATCCTGTGCGACTGGCGAGTGAACCTGTCCGGAATGGACCCTGAAATTATTGGCGATCCCGACAGGATTCGAACCTGTGACCATCGGCTTAGAAGGCCGGTGCTCTATCCAGCTGAGCTACGGGACCGCTGGCCGGCCGCACGACCGGCTGATTTGTTGGGCGCCGGCAGGGCCGGCATAGGATCAATGCGTCCAGGGTGTCCTGCGGTCATAGCGGAAATTCTCCGCATAGGAAATCTGGCGGCGTTTGATTTCCTTCGGCTCCTCGACGCGGAAAGCCAGCCCTTCCTTCTCGGCATAGGCAACCGCCTCTTCCCTGGTGTCGAAGGTCAGCCTGATCTGGCTTCGCATGTCGCCGGACGTGGTGTAGCCCATCAGCGGATCGATCTTCTTGCGCTGCTCCGGATCGAATTCCAGCACCCAATGGCCGGTCTTGGCCTTGCCGGACTGCATCGCGGTTTTGGCTGGGCTGAAAATGCGGGCTGACATGACCACCTCATTGCTGGTTGCAAGCACACGACCTCGAAACCAGACTACTATTCCCGGGTCATGCACTCACCCGTCATTACTGCGCAATGCCGCCGGCAGCAAGGCCGATGGTTTTTGCGCTTGCTTTGGTGGGCCGAAATCACTAGGCAACAGACCGTTCGGAGTGTAGCGCAGCCTGGTAGCGCATCTGGTTTGGGACCAGAGGGTCGGGAGTTCGAATCTCTCCACTCCGACCATTCATCACGCGAAATCTCGTCGGCAGCGCAAGCGGATCACGCTTGAACCTATCGGCATGCTCAAGCGACCGACGGACAGCACGGATCTCCGCGCTGCCCGTCAGAGGCTCCAGCCGTCAGCCCTGGATGAAGGCCAGCAGATCCGGATTGATGATCTCCGGATGGGTGGTGCACATGCCGTGCGGCAGGCCTTTGTAGACCTTGAGCGTGCCATGTTTCACCAGCTTGGCCGCAAGCAGCGCGGAGTCGGCAATCGGCACGATCTGGTCGTCGTCGCCATGCATGATCAGGACGGGGGCCTCGATCTTCCTGAGGTCATCGGTGAAGTCGGTCTCCGAGAACGCCTTGATGCAATCGTAATGGGCCTTGGCTCCACCCATCATGCCCTGGCGCCACCAATTGTCGACAGCCCCTGGCGAGACCTTGGCGCCGGCGCGGTTGAAGCCATAGAACGGGCCGGCCGGCACGTCCCTGTAGAACTGGGCGCGGTTGGCGACCAAAGCGGCGCGAAAGCCGTCGAAGACCTCGATCGGCAGGCCACCCGGATTGCTGTCGGTCTTGACCATAATCGGCGGCACGGCGCCGATCAGCACCGCCTTGGCAACACGGCCGCCGCCGCCATAAAGCGCGACGTAACGCGCCACCTCGCCGCCACCGGTCGAGTGGCCGATGTGGATCGCATCCCTGAGATCGAGATGCTCCGCCAGCGCCGCAACATCGGCGGCGTAGGTGTCCATCTCGTTGCCGGTCGCGGTCTGCGACGAGCGGCCGTGGCCGCGGCGGTCATGGGCGATGACGCGGTAGCCCTTTTCGAGGAAGAACAGCATCTGGTTGTCCCAATCGTCTGAGCTCAGCGGCCAGCCGTGATGGAACACGATCGGCTGGCCCTTGCCCCAATCCTTGTAGAAAATCTCGGCGCCGTCATGGGTGGTGAATGTGCTCATCGTCCTACTCCTTGATGGAAAAGTCGGGGGGTAACAGGGAAGCTTTTAGCCCCCTTCAGCTAGACAAATTATAACAGTGCGGCCAGGGTGAGCATTGGCAAAACGGACAATCAACGTGGCAAAACTGACAAATGACGGCTGCGCGTGATCTGATCGAAATCGGCCTTGTCTTGTATCCCGGCGTGCAGGAAGCAGCCGTGCTCGGCCTGACCGATCTTTTCATGCTGGCAAACCGGCTGGCTGTCGAGCGGTCGCCCGAGGCGGCGAGGCTTCGCGTCAGTCATTGGCAATTGGAGGACGCGGGCCACACCGTAGTCCGCACCTTCGACAGCGACCCCGGCGCCGACAATGAACCAGCCATGGTTATCCTCCCGCCGACCTTGGGAGATCCGATCGCTCGGGAAGCAGCCGCGCCCTATGCCGGCTGGCTCAGGGACCGTCATGCGGCAGGCGCGACACTCGGTTCGGTCTGTGCCGGCGCTTTCGTGCTTGCCGAAACCGGCCTGTTGTCCGGCCGTGCGGCGACGACGCACTGGGCTTATCGCGACGCGCTGGCGCTGCGCTTTCCAGACATCCTGCTCGACGCCGACAGGCTGGTCATCGACGATGCCGATATCATCACCGCCGGCGGCTACATGGCCTGGACCGACCTCGGCCTCAAGCTCGTGGACAGGGTGCTCGGGTCAACCGTGATGATGGACACGGCGCGTTTCATGCTGGTCGACCCGCCGGGCCGCGAGCAACGTTTTTACAGTCCGTTTGCGCCGCGACTGACCCATGGCGATGAAGCGATTCTCAAGGTGCAGCACTGGCTGCAGGCGAACGGCGCCCGCGACGTGACGCTTGGCGCTATGGCAGAGCATGCCGGGCTGGAGGAGCGGACTTTTCTGCGGCGCTTCCGCAGCGCCACCGGCCTCAAGCCGACCGAATATTGTCAGCACCTGCGCGTCGGCAAGGCGCGCGAGATGCTGGAAACTACGATGCGGTCGATCGACCAGATCGCCTGGGAGATCGGCTATGACGATCCCGGCTCGTTCCGCAAAGTATTCGCCAGGATAACCGGCCTGGTACCCGGCGACTATCGCAAGCGCTTTGGCACGGAACGAGCGGTGATTGCAGGCGGAGAGAGCTGAGGCCAGCCGCGCAATGGCGCTATCGATTCGATGCTGCCAAAGGCAAGCTCGCCGGGCGAGAACCCCAACCACCCATCTCCCGGCGAGCCTACTACCTGATTTGATACGCAATCAGGACCGGGATTAGCCGGCAAGCTGTCAGGTGCAAGACAGATGCCAGGTTTTGTTCTCGAAATGGGACAGTGGCGGAACTGGAATCGTCAAATCTCGAACTCGCCCTGCCCTTCATCCATGGCGCTGACGGTCTCGGCGGCGAGCGCGCGGGTGATCGGCGTCTTGCGCTCGAGCGCGGTGCGGTCGAGCCGTTCGACCACCCGCATGGCAGTGGCCAGCGAGCGCTCGATGCGGCGCACCAGATATTGCACGACATGCGGCTCGACCTCGACCTGGCGGTCGGCGAACAGCTTTGTGATGACGCCGGCCAGCAGAAGATCGTCGGGTTCGTGGATCTCGACGGTCGCCGCCGCCTTCAGCCGCGACGCCAGGTCGGGCAGCCTGACGCCCCAGGCGGACGGGAAGCGCCGCGCCGTCAACAGCAAGCTCGAGCCGGCGCCGCGCACCGCGTTGATCAGGTGGAAGAGGCCGTGCTCATCGATCGGGCCGGCATCGACATCGTCGATCAGGGCCGGATGCGCGCCGAGATTTTCGATGCAGTCGCCGATGCGGCCGGCCTCCACTTTCACCGCGTCGGCGCGGGTCCGCCAGATCGAGGCCAGATGGGTTTTCCCCGAGCCGGCCGGCCCGGCCAGCACAACGACCGGCGACGGCCAGTCCGGCCAGCGGTCGACAAGCGCCGCCGCCTGGCTGTTGGTGCTGGAGACGACGAGCTCGTCGCGCGAATAGCCGGTGCCGTGGCCTAGATCGAGCGGCAATTGACGCGGCGGATCGATCTTGTCCGGCATCTGGCTCAACCGCGCGCGCCCCCGCGGCGGCGCACCTGCAGCGGCGGCACCGGCTCGTCGGCGTGGCCCTTGTAGAGCGGCGATTCGAGATAGCGGGCGATGGCGAAGCGCACCAGAACGGCAACGGCGGCGGAAGCCGGAACGGCGATCAGCAGGCCGACGAAGCCGAACAGCGCGCCGAAGGCAAACAGCGCAAACATCAGCCATACCGGATGCAGGCCAACGCTTTTGCCGACCAGCCTTGGCTGCAGGATGTTGCCCTCGATGAACTGGCCGACGAAGAACACACCGGCCACCGCTGCGATCATGGTCCAGTCCGGCCAGAACTGGACGAAGGCGACGCCGACGGCCAGCACCAGGCCGGTCAGCGAGCCGACATAGGGGATGAAGGAGATCAGCCCGGCGAACAGACCGATGAGGATGCCGAAATTCAGGCCCGTCAGTGTCAGGCCGGTGGCATACATGGCGCCCAGCACCAGGCACAGCGTGCCCTGGCCGCGCACGAAGCCGGCGGTCGCCGTGTTGATGTCCCTGGCGATCGTCCTGACGGTCTTGACATAGTCGCGCGGCACCCAGCTGTCGACGATTGCCACCATACGGTCCCAGTCGAGCAGCATGTAGAAGGCGACGACCGGCGTCACCACGAACAGGCTGACCACCGAGACCAGCGCCACGCCGGAGCTCCAGATCGAGGTGAACACAGTGGTCAGGAGGCCGAAGCCGGAGGTCAGCAGCGAGTTCAGGCCTTCGCGCAGGCCGTTGGCGTCGACGCCGAATTTCTCTTCCAGCCATTTCGGGTCGAAGCTGGTGATCAGGCCCTGCAGCCGGGTCAGATAGTCCGGCAGCTTGCTGGCGAAATCAGCCATCTGCGAGGCGAGCACCGGAACCAGGATGACGAAGGCCAGCACCAGGACGACGATAAAGGCGATGAGGATGACCACCGTCGCCATCAGCCTGGACAGGCCAAGCCGCTCCAGCCGGTCGGCGACAGGGTCGAGGAAATAGGCGAGCACCATGCCGGCGACGAACGGCAGAAGGATGCCGCTGAAGACATAGAGGAAGACGGCGAGGATGATGGCGCTGATCAGCCAGAAGCGTATCTGGCGGCGAAACGACGCCGACGCCGCAGCCTCCGCTGCCGCGGCTTCGGCCTCGGCGTCGATGGACCGTTCGTCAGGTGCCCGGTGTTCGGGTGCCCGGTGGTCAGGTGCCCCGTGTTCAGGTGCCGGGTGTGGAGCCTTCGCCATAGCCGCTCATATGCCTCAGCCAAGCCACGAGATAGGCCGCGGCCGAAGCCACGGTCAAGACCCCGGACAGCAATATGAGGGCCGGCCTCAGCGGATCGAGACGGATGTCGAAGGCGAGTTCGCCCAACACCACTGCCGCCAGCACGATCTGGATCGCGGTGTTGGCCTTCGACACCAGGAGCGGCTTCATCTCGACCGGATGCGCCATGACGGTGGATAAAAGCACGGCGCAGACGATCAGTGCGTCGCGCGACACCACGGTAACGACCAGCCACAGCGGCAGTTCGCCGCTGAAGCCCAGGACCACGAAAACCGAGACCAGCAGCAGCTTGTCGGCCATCGGATCGAGATAGGCGCCGAGCCTGGAAAACTGGTTGAAATGGCGGGCGATGAAGCCGTCGACGCCGTCGGAAATGCCGGCAATGAGGAAGCCCGCAAAGGCCCAGTCCCAGCGGTCCTGCAGCATGGCCAGCACCACGGCCGGCACCAGCACGAAGCGCATGATCGTGATCATGTTGGGGATGGTCAAACGCATATCCCGTCGCTCTTGTTTGCCGATACATGATGGAGATGGAGGGTTACGGCAAGTGAGAAGCGACACAGAAGCTGCCAATCCCCCACGAGCGCGCCAGCAATGAAATAGGTCAAGACCGATGTCGATTTCGGGGAGGCTCATTCGTCTCACGATAGCAAGCCGAGGAATTCGCCCAGCAAGGAAACGGACGCGATGACAATCACTATCACAGCATTTGAACGATCGCCCGATGGCGGCAAGGGACTGGCGCGCGATACGCGCGTTCGCTGGGCGCTCGAAGAAGTGGGGCAGCCGTATGAGGTTCGTCTTGTTTCCTTCGCAGAAATGAAGGCGCCTGGCCATCTGGCCATCCATCCCTTCGGCCAGATCCCCACCTATGAGGAAGGTTCTCTCTCGCTGTTCGAAACCGGCTCGATCGTCTTTCACCTTGCTGAGCAGCATGCGGGATTGCTGCCGAAGGATCGCAATGCCCGCGCGCGTGCGATCACGTGGATGTTTGCCGCACTTAACACCGTCGAGCCGCCGATCCTCGAATTAACGACGGCAAGAATATTCGAACGTGACAAGCCTTGGAGCGAGGAGCGCTTGCCGTTGGTAAAGGACCGTGTTCGCGCTCGGCTGGACAAACTCTCGGCCCACTTGGGCGTCGCCGACTGGCTCGATGATACGTTCAGCGCAGGCGATTTATTGATGGTATCGGTGCTGCTGCGACTAAGAATGTCAGGCATTTTGGACGAATATCAAAACTTGGCTGCCTATGTAGCGCGCGGGGAAGCTCGGCCGGCTTATATCCGGGCTTTCGCCGCGCAATTTGCAATCAACGCAGAGGTGCGTGAAGAATAGCCAGCGTTGAACTAACCAAATGGAAGCGAGCCCGAAGCGCGCTATCCTTTGGCCGTTAGGAAACAAGGCGCGCTGTGGATGGACTAATAGGCCGCTAGCAAGGCACGATGCGCAACAGAGAGGGAGTGGAACCTTGTCTTTGGCCGTTGGCGAAGCGCGTAAGTATCTCGATACATTCATGACGGGACATGGCTTTCGCCGCATCCGGAAAGGCGTCTTCGAAGTCGACCGGGGCGACGATATCAGCCTGATTCTCGAAGAGGCCTTTACTGCAAGCTATGGCGATGTTCATTTGAACATGCTCGTTTACCTGGACTTTCTTACCGTCAGGCCGTTGCTTGAAAGGCTGTACGGCAAAAAATGGATCTGGCCCGGACTGTCGCAGTTTCATCCTGAAACGATATTTAACAATGAGCTGAAAGCTTATGCTCGTTACTTCGAGCACCTTGACCAGACGAGCATAGACAGGTTGCTGGGGAAATATGTCGAGCTGGCGCGACGGATCAGCGCTCAGAACCCGGACCTCGCCAGTTACGTCGCCGGACATAGCGAGTTGCTCGACAAACCTTACGAATTCACACAGCCCTTCGCAGTTCGAATTCCTCGCGCTGATTGCCTGCGAAATCGAACTTGGGCACTACGAGCGGGTAAAGCAGGCTGTGCACTGGATTCGAACGAACAATGGCGGAATAGCGCTGAGCGGCTACGCCAAGGCACAACTCGACCGCGTCGACATGGTTCTGGCGGAACGAGAGAGGCGTCCATAAGGGGGGCAGCTTGGGCGACTGTCCACTCCTTTGTCGAGCCAAGACCGTCTGATCCCGCCGTCATCCTTGCGAGGTGCGGCCGTTCATGCGAAGAGCCCGTGAAGCGACAGCCTATTTCCCCACTGCTGAATGACGATGGCGCAGAGAATCACAATCGCTTGGCGAGTAACGCTTTGTTATCTGGCCGGACTGACAGAAAGTCTTTTGGTCTTCGCATTTTTCGGAGCCCCGCACCGCAAGGTGGCGACGCAAGATCTCCTGTGGGCCTTCGCTCTTGAGCTGGCCGTGGGCGTGGTCGTCTTTTGGCCCGTCTGGCTGACGGCTGCGGTCGTGGCGTTCCTGTTCGCGCGGTCGGTCGTTGTAAATCCAGGTCTGTGGGCTGCCGCGGCGGCTTTGCTCGCCGCCGGCTTCTCGTATGGAACTCAGCCCTTCGACGGTGAGATCAGGTCTCTTGCCACCGTCGGTGGCCTCGCCGCAATTCTGGCAGGGATTTCTTTTTACTGTTGGAGTGTATCATGCCCGGTTCCCGCGGCATCCAACTGAAAACACCATTAATCGCGCGCTTGCCTTGCGGGGCAAAACCGTTCATGCGAAGAGCCCGCACGCGAGTGAAAACAGCGACAGGCAAGCGCAACAGATGAGCAGGCGCCGGAAATGAGCAAGCGCAAGAACGGGCTCACCTATGCCGAAGCGGGCGTCGACATCGATGCCGGCAACCTCATGGTCGAGAAGATCAAGCCGCTGGTGCGCGCCACCCGCCGGCCGGGCGCCGATGGCGAGATCGGCGGCTTCGGCGGCCTGTTCGACCTCAAGGCAGCCGGCTTCATCGATCCGGTGCTGGTCGCCGCCAATGACGGCGTCGGCACCAAGCTGAAGATCGCCATCGACGCCGGCAAGCATGACACGATTGGCATCGACCTGGTCGCCATGTGCGTCAACGACATCGTCGTGCAGGGCGCCGAGCCGCTGTTCTTCCTCGACTATTTCGCCACCGGCAAGCTCGATCCCGAGCAGGGTGCTTCGATCGTCGGCGGCATCGCCGAGGGCTGCCGGCAGGCCGGTTGCGCGCTGATCGGCGGCGAGACGGCGGAAATGCCCGGCATGTATCACGACAAGGATTATGACCTTGCCGGCTTTGCCGTCGGTGCCGCCGAACGCGGCCAGCTGCTGCCGACCGACGACATCGTCGAAGGCGACGTGCTGCTCGGCCTTGCCTCCTCGGGCCTGCATTCGAACGGCTTTTCGCTGGTCCGCCGCATCGTCGCGGTAAGCGGCCTTGGCTGGGGCGATCCGGCGCCGTTCAATGACGAGGCGACGCTGGCCGAGGCGCTGCTCGAGCCGACGCGCATCTACGTCAAGTCGATCCTCAAGGCGATCCGCAACACGCATGGCATCAAGGCGCTGGCCCATATCACCGGCGGCGGCTTTCCCGAAAATATCCCGCGCGTTCTGCCCAAGGATTTTTCGGCCGAGCTCGATCTCGGCGCCATCGAGGTACCGCCGGTGTTCTCATGGCTGGCCAAGACCGGCGGCGTCGCGCCGGAAGAGATGATGCGGACCTTCAATTGCGGCATCGGCATGATCCTGGTCGTCGCCTCCGGCCAGGCGGCGCAGGTCGCTGCCGTTCTGCAGGAGGCCGGCGAGACGGTGACGCCGATCGGCCAGATCGTGCCGCGCCGCGATGCCGGCGTCATCTATCGGGGCTCGATTGGCCTATGACCAGGAAACGGACGGTCGTACTGATCTCGGGGCGCGGCTCCAACATGACGGCGCTGGTTGCGGCGGCGAGCAACCCGGCCTATCCGGCCGAGATCGTCGGCGTCATCTCCGACCGCGCCAATGCCGCCGGCCTTGGCATCGCCGCGGCGCGCGGCATCGCCACCAGAGTGATTTCGCGCTCCGACTATGCCAGCAAGCAAGCGCATGACGAGGCGATCGATGCGGCCCTCTTGTCGTTCGGCGCCGAGATCGTCGCGCTGGCCGGCTATATGCGCATCCTCGGCGCGCGCTTCGTAGAGAAGTGGCAGGGCCGCATGATCAATATCCACCCTGCCCTGCTGCCTGCCTTCAAGGGGCTGGATACGCATGCGCGGGCCCTCCGCGCAGGCATGCGCATCCATGGCTGCACGGTGCATTTCGTCACGCTCGACATGGATGACGGGCCGATCATCGCCCAGGCCGCCGTGCCGGTGATGGTCGGCGACAATGAGGACACGCTGGCCGCGCGCGTGCTCAAGGCCGAGCACCAGCTCTATCCGCTGGCGCTGGGGCTGGTCGCCGAAGGCAAGGCGCGAATGGAAGGCGGCCGCACGGTGTTTTCGCGCTTCGCCGACGATGCCGACAACGCCACGTCGGTGGTGATCGCGCCCGACCCGATGCGCGAAGAGACCGATCTCGAGCACCTGGCGCGGATAACGCCGTAAGAGTCAGTTCTTGAATTTGGTAGCAAATTTTGCTACCGTTTTCGTGAGGAGACGGCTTGATGGCGACAGTCGAAAAAGTCAGCGTAGCGCTTTCCCCGGAACTGCTGGACATGGTCAAAGGCGCGGTGGCCAGCGGGCAGTACGGTTCGGCAAGTGAAGTGATCCGCGAGGCACTGCGCGAATGGCGGCTTCGCCAGCCCTTGCGCGAGGCCGAAGCGGAGCGGTTGCGGAAAGCCTGGACGGAAGGGCTGGAGAGCGGTCCGTTTGCGCCGTTCGACATCGAGGACATAAAACACAAAGCCCGCAGCCGGTTGGGCAACACCAGCAAAAACCGGCGGAATGGCTGACATCCGCATTGTCCGCAGCCCGGCGGCAGAAGACGACCTGATCGATATTTGGTTTGGCATTGCAAGGGACAACCCGCTTGCCGCGGACCGCTTTTTGGATGCTATTGCCGAGCGCATCGTGCAATTGGGCACATTCCCGGAATCCGGTCCCAAGAGGCCCGACATCGCTGCCGATGCGCGAGCGTTGACGATCGGCAATTATCTCGTGCTTTATCGCCTGGCCGAACAGCGGGTCGAAATCGTCCGCGTCGTGCATGGCGCACGCGATGTCTCGGCATTGTTTTGATAGATTGCGGACAAGCAAATGGACGTTTTCGACAGCGCGATCCGGACAAAGCGTGATCTCGCCGGCGTCTTCGAGTACGACGAGGCGGACGATCCGAAAAGTGCCACGGCATATTTTTATCTCTGTCGGATCGAGGACGGACGAGTAGGTCCCGTCGTCGATGCAATTCACGTTCGATCGGGCGATTGGGCCATCACTGAAGCAGACATTTTGGTCAGATGAGATAAAGATGAACGGCATGTAGGCCTGTTCATCTTTGGTGCGCTTTGGGCGAGTTTTGATACCGCCATGGGCACAAAACATGGCGGCGGCTATGGGAAAGACTTTCAGCCCGACATCCCTTGGACTTGAGTTGAATCCATGAAGCAACTGCTGCTCCTGCGTCACGCCAAGTCGAGTTGGGACGATCCCAACCTCATCGACTTCGACCGGCCGCTGTCCGCGCGCGGGCTGAAGGCAGCGCCGCTGGTCGGCCGCGAACTGGCCCGGCGCGGCTGGCTGCCGGAGTTGGCGCTGGTGTCGCCGGCGCTGCGCACCCGCGACACGTGGCGGCTGGTCTCGGCGGAATTGCCGGCGAAGGTGCAGGCCAAATTTGCCCAGGCGCTTTACGAGGCAGCGGCGGCGGACATCCTCGCCAAGGTGCGGCAAGTGAAGGCGGGGACCGGAACGCTGCTGGTGCTTGGCCACAATCCCGGGTTGGAGGAGTTCGCGCGCGGTCTTGCCGGGGCTGGATCTGATGAAGCGGCGCTGAAAAAACTGGCGGAAAAATACCCCACCGCGGCCCTGGCTCGGTTCGACGTCGATGGCGATTGGGCCGGTCTCACCTTCGGCAGCGCCCGGCTGACGCACTGCATTTGGCCGAAGGATCTTCGCTAGGGACTGCCTGACAGGCCGGGGGACCGCCGACCTTTGACCAAACCCGGCTTCGCACAAACAAAAGCGGCGGGCCAAGCCCGCCGCTCTTCGTGCTCCGGGGTTTGAGGAACTATCGGCCCCAGTTGCCCCGGCCAGATTGGGGCACTATGGGTTGCTCCGCGCCGAACCGGGTCGTCGCCTCGGTGTCGACGGCGTTGTGCTCGGCCGTCAGCGGCTTGCGGATGGAACCGGTAAACCCGCTGTCGATGGTGCCGACAGGCGCGTTGCCAACAGGCGCGGCCGGTTGGTTGACGCCGTCCGAACCATAGTGATCACTGCCTGCAAAGGCGCTGCCCGTGGCGACGAGGACGATGGTGGCGACGGTAAGAGCAGTCTTGGTCATTTCAGGTACTCCAATGTACTGGTCATTCGTGAGTTGTCGTTGCTTTCGACGCATTCGAGATGAGAGCGCTGTCCGCGCCGACGAATACGCACCCGGCCTTTTCCGATGTGCACGTTGCTGGACGATTTCAGCAACCGAGATTGTGGCTACAGATGAAACCTGCAGATCAAAGTATTCGATTGGCGCAGGATGCTATTCGGCGCACACGCCCGTTGATACGCGAAAGCAAGAGTAGCGGGCCAAGCCCGCCGCTCTTTGTGTTGCGGGCCGTGATAATCAGCGGCCCCAGATGCCTTGGCCGGATTCAGGCGCCAGCGACTCGGAGGTTATCTTGGCACCGGTATGCTCGGAAGTAACCGGCTTGCGGATCGAACCGGTGAAGGTGTTGTCGACGTTGGCAGCAGCAGCAGCGGCCGGCTGGTTGACGTTGTCCGAGCCATAATGGTCGCTGCCGGCAAAAGCAGTGCCGGTGGCAACGAGGATGGCGGCGGCGGTAAGAGCGAGCTTGGTCATTTCGGTACTCCGGTAGTTCTTTGGTCTGTCCGTCAAGTGGCGTGCCTCGGGAGGAATTCGCGTCGCTCGGACCACCCCGAGATGGGTCGGCAAGTCTGTCGTTGCCAATCACGAAAATTTTGTGCCGGTGCGCCAAATTGGCCGCTTGAAAATCCGGCATAAGGTCCCTTCTGCCACAATCTTCTGATTTCTTTTCAATTAGTTATGCGGTCAGTGGTGATTTGCCGCGCGAACATTCTTTGAGCCGGCGTTCACCCTTTCCTGTACTCTCTGCTAACGGAACCGAGCCGTTCGGTTCGAGTTCTTTTACGCTTGGCTGATCAGCGCTTTCAGAGGCTCGATCGACATTCCTGCCGACCGATCAATGCGCGGTGAAATTCACGCTGCCAGCTCAGCGCCAGCGGCGTCGTGCTTGGGCCGCGCGCTGGCCAGAAGCACGACCGGGCAGTTGCAGGCGGCTAAAACAGCGCCGGCGGTTTCACCGAAGAACAGGTCCTCACCCGGACGTTGGGTGACGCCCATCACGACGATCGCCGCTCCTTTGGCCGCCTCCCGGGTGATCGCCTTGTCGGGTGTGACGCGGGTATGGAACGCTGTGTCGATATGCAGGCCGTAGCGGCCCGCCAGATCAGCGATGTCTTTCAGGACGGCCTCTTCGCGGCTATGCGACACCGATGTCGACCTGCGGCCCTTGGCTGCCTTTTGCGAGACGTAGAGAACCTTGATCCGCGCCCGGTTTGGACGGGCCAGCGCCAGCGCCAAGTCGGCGGCGCGACGCGCCACCTGGGTACCGTTGACGGGGACGAGAATGCTGGTGCCGGCCCTCAGCGTCGGCATCTTTTCGCCAGCATTGCCGCCGTTCAGGACCAGGCAAAGCGGGCCGTCAAATCCTGCGGCAATGTCGTTGAGGGCCGGCGCGAAGGCGCCATCGGCGGTCAGCACATTGTCCAGGCCGACCAGCAACAGGCCGTATCCCTTGCGGGCCTCTTCGGCGATCGTCTCACCCGTGGCCTCCAATTCGGTGCGGGCCGTCAGGTGGACTTTGTCGACAAGCGTATCTTCGATCCGTTTCACCGCCTGAGCGCTCTTTTTTGCACCCTTCTTGATTTCCTGCAGGGCGCGCTCCTGTCCCTTGCTGTCGGTCGGCCTGTCAACTCGGCCGTCTTTCGGCTGAAGCAAGGTGGTGGGCAGGCGAAGCAAGGTGGTGGGCATGCCGCTGCCTCCGCCGACCAGTCCGGCGAGATATGCAGTGAACTTGCCGATCCTGCTGTCGTCGACCAGCACCAGCAGCCGCTCCAGCCTGGAAATGAAGCCGTATTCGTCCAACGCCTCGCGCTCGACACGCTGCTGCTCGTCGTGCCCAACCGGCAGCCGGCCGAGCGCCCAGCGCAGCATCGGCGGCATGGCCAAGGTGGTGATCACGGCCATGGTCACGATCATGGTGAAGAGATTGTGCGACAGGATGTTCATCGACAGGCCGATGCTGGCGACGATCACCTCGGTCGAGCCGCGTGCGTTCATGGCACTGCCGACGGCGATTGCTTCCTTGAACGACATGGCGGCGAGCTTGGCGCCGATGAAGGCGCCGCCAAACTTGCCGATGCTGGCGATGACCACGAGAGCGCCCGTCAGCATGGCAAGGGTCGGATCGGCGAGCACTGTGAGATCGGCGGAAAGCCCCGCCATGCCGAAGAAGATCGGCATGAACAGCGCGGTGATGACGCCGCGCAGCTGGCCTTCGATATGGCTGGAGAGGATGGGTGATTCACCAACAAGGATGCCGGCGACGAACGCCCCCAGAACGGTATGGACGCCTATCAGATTGGTGATCAGCGCCATCGCTCCCATGATGATGAGGATCATGGTGATCACCGCAAACTCGCTGCGGAATTGATCGTTGGTCCAGCGGATCAAGGTGAAGACAAGACGGCGGCCAATGGTGAAGGAGAACACCATGAACAGTGCCACCGCGGCGATGGTGGTCACCAGCGGCGCGAACTGTAGCTTGCCATTGGTGGCGATGCCGAAGGTTACGGCGATGACCAGCCAGCCGATCGTGTCCTCGATGATTGCCGAGGAAATAATCACCTGTCCGAGGTTGCGGCGCATGAAGTTCATCTCGCGCACCACCATGGCGACGACCTTGACCGACGAGATCGACAGCGCGGTGCCCAGGAACAGCCCGGCAACGGTGCGCTGCGTGGGCTCAGCCAGCAATGCGTCCGGCAGGAACTGCGCCAGCGCGAAACCGAAGATGAAGGGCACCACGACGCCGGTAGCCGAAATGGAAAAACAGGCCGCGCCAACCCGGCGCACCAGCCGCAGGTCCGTCTCCATGCCGGTCAGCAAAAGCAGCATCAGGATGCCGAGCTGCGAGACGGCGTCGATCATGCCCTTTTGCGCAGGATCACTGGGAAAGATCAGGTGCTGGGCCGACGGCCACAGCCAGCCGAACAGCGAAGGACCGAGCAGGATGCCGCCGATCAGTTGGCCCATGATTGCCGGCTGGCCATAACGCTGCAGCACTTCGCCCAGGCCGCGCCCGACAAGCAGCAGAAGCACGATCTCGGCGACGAAAGCGCCTTCGCCCGAACCACCCATGCCGGAGGCCCGGGTACCGGCAACGAGCGTCTCCGCTGCCCAGGCCGCGCCCGCGGGGACGAAAGCGCAAACCAGCAGTGTCAGGCTGGAACGTGTCGGAGCCTGCCAAGCCATGAAACCCCCATCGCCCAATGCACGTGTCCAACAACGCGCGACACGGCGTTGCGTTGCTAGACGTGGACGTCACCGAAGGAGAGTTCGCCGTCGTCGCTCTCTGTCAGAAAGGCTGTCATCAGCAGGCCTGCATAGAGGACGGCGACCAGCACGACGATGGCGCCACCAGGAACGGGACCCAGGGCAGCACTGGTGACGGCCCCACGCATCGACCCGACGAAGCCGATGCGGACGCCTTCGGTCAGAAGACTGGGGGTCGACAGTTTGAGGATCCAGGCCAGCAGCAGAATCAGCAGCATGTAAATGTAATTGCGACGCAGGCGGCGCGCCAAAGCCACGCGTTGCGAAATCAGGAATTTCGGCGCGCGCAGGCTCTCGCCGACGATCAACAGCCAATCGGACGCGAAGTCCGGCTGCGGCGAGAATATCTGCGCGAAATAGTGCCGTTCGAACTGGCGCACGCGAGCCCGATAGAAGTCGAAGAAGCGATATCGGCGGGCCTCTATCCACAGCAGCAGCAGAACAAGCAGCATGGCAAACAGCAGCACGCCATGGTGAGCGCTGGCTGTCGAAAGCGAAACGGACAGCATGGCCGCGACAACGGTTATCGCCCAGTTGCTCGTCCGGTCCAGGCGGTCACGCCACCCAGCCATGCGCGCAATCTCGGCGCGATGAAAGTGGGACATTGTGGTTACGAGTTCGCCGGACGACAGTGTCCTTCCGATAGGATCCGGCGCCGGCAACACTTCTGCCATGACAATGCCTCCACCCGCCACGCGAAAACGGCCGGATGGAGATATCGTTCCGACGCTCAATCCGCCGGGCGCAGCCAGACCTTGTTGTCGTGGAAGGCCGCGCCGCCATAGGGCGCCGGCGCATCGGCGCCGGTCAGCACGTTGATGCCCTCGCCGCGCTCATGGGCGCTGTTGGGCCAGATGCCTTCGGCGACGACGACGCCGCGCTTGATGCCGTCGAACAGCTTTGCGTGCAGCACCACCTCGCCACGCTGGTTGCCGACCTCGACACGGCCGCCGTCGGCGACGCCGAGTGCCGCCGCATCATCGGGATGCAAGAGCAGCTCCGGCCGGCGCTCTTTTGCCTGCGATACCGGCGTTTCGGCAAAGGTCGAATTGAGGAAATTGCGCGCCGGCGAGGTGGTCAGCCGGAACGGGTGCGCCTCGTCCGCCACTTCGATCAGGTCGACATGGTCGGGGAATTCCGGCAGGCTCGCCACCGGCCCGAACAGGCCCATGCTTTTCGGTGGGCGGTTGGGTGCGGCCTGGCCCGTCCAGTCGGCGCGAAAATGGAACTTCTTGTCGGCATGGCCGAAGCCGTCGAGGAAATGCGCGGCCTCGAAATCCGGCTGCAAATCGACCCATTTCTGCTCTTCCAGGCTCGAAAAGCTGCCCAGCCCGCGCTTGCCCAGGATGATATCGATATGCTGCTGCTCGGTCATGCCGAAGCCCGGACGGTCGGCGACACCGAGCCTCTTGCCGAGCTCCTCGATGACGAAATGGTTGGTGCGCGGGCCTTCCGGCGGGTCGATCAGCTTCGGCCCGAGTGTGATGTGCTGGTTGCCGCCACCCTTGTAGACGTCGTCATGCTCGAGAAACATCGTCGCCGGCAGGACCACATCGGCGAGCTTGGCGGTGTCGGTCATGAACTGCTCGTGCACGCAGGAAAACAGATCGTCGCGCAGAAAACCTTGCTTCACCAGCCGCTGCTCCGGCGCGACATTGACCGGATTGGTGTTCTGGATCAGCAGCGCCGTCACCGGCGGGCCGCCATAGAGCGCATCCTCAGCCCCGGTCAGCACCGGGCCGATCCGCGAATGATCGAGATGACGGATCGCGGGGTCGCGCATCCGTGTGCCTTCGAGCAGTTCCTGGTTGAGCTTGAAGATGCCCGAATTGGAATGGAAGGCGCCGCCGCCCTCATATTGCCAGCAGCCGGTAACCGCCGCGATCGAGGCCGCGGCGTGCATGTTGACCGAACCGTTGCGCTGCCGCGAAAAACCGTAGCCGAGGCGGAAGTAGGTCTTCTTCGTCGTGCCGACGAGACGGGCGAAGGTCTCGATTTCGTCGACGGAAAGCCCGGTGATATCAGCGGCCCATTGCGGCGTCTTTGTGCTGAGATGCGCTTCCAGACCGTGCGGATCGTCGGTGTATTGTTCCAGATAGGCGCGGTCGGCCATGTCGTCACGGAACAGCACGTGCATCACCGCGCAGGCCAGCGCGCCGTCTGTGCCGGGCTTCAGCACCAGGCCGAGATCGGCCTGCTTCATCGTTGCATTTTCGTAGACGTCGATGACGACGATCTTGGCGCAGCGTTCCTTGCGCGCCTTGATGGCGTGGGTCATGACGTTGACCTGCGTGACCACGGCGTTGGTGCCCCAGATCACCACGCAGTCGGACTTTGCCATTTCGCGCGGGTCGGGGCCGCGCAGCGCGCCGGCGCCCATCATCCAGCCGGTCCAGGCCAGATTGGTGCAGATCGAACCGAAGAAGCCGGAGTATTTTTTGGCGTGCCTGAGCCGCTCTATGCCGTCGCGCTGCACCAGCCCCATCGTGCCGGCATAGTAATAGGGCCAGACCGTCTCCGAGCCGTATTTTGCCTCCGCCGCGATGAATTTTTCAGCGACCAGATCGAGCGCCGCCTCCCAGCTCGCTTCCTTCCAGGCGCCGTCGCCCTTGGCGCCGGCCCGCACCAGCGGCTTCAGCAGGCGGTCGGGATGATGGACGCGATCGGCGTAACGGGCGACCTTGGCGCAGATGACGCCGGCCGTATAGCTGTTGGCCTTGGCGCCATGGACGCGGCCAATGCGCCTGGCGTCGAGCAACTCGACCTCGAGCGCGCAGGTCGACGGGCAATCATGCGGACAGGCCGAATGGCCGATTCTGAGCTTCGCGTGCTGATTCATGGGAGCAAACTAGTCGTTTATGGCGGCGGCGTGTAGGGCCAGTTACCCGCCATCAATGCGCTTGAGCAAGGCGTTGTAGGCGCCGCATTTCGGGCAATGTATGTAGCGCTCGACATGCGATGATCCGGCTCCGGCGTCGATGACCAGCAGATTGCCGTCTCCACACTCAGGGCATTTTACGACAGCTTGGGAATTGACAACCAAAACCTTGGCAGCTTCGATCCAAAGTTTTGTCGACATCGTCCTACTCCGCCGTGCCTTCCTCGTACTCCGCTGACATCGACAGCCATTTCTCCTCATGGCCGGCCAGCTGTTGCGCAAGTTGTGAGCGCTCCTTGGCCAGCCTTGTCGCGGTCGAGGGGTCCTTTTCGTAGACGGCCGGATTGGTGAGTTCGTCCTCAATCAGGTCGATGCGCTTGCGGAGGCGGTCCATCAGCGCTTCGGTGGCGCGGATTTCCTTGGCCAGCGGCTCGAAGGCGGCGCGGCGCGCGGCTGCATCGCGGCGGCGGTCGGCCTTCGACGCTTTATCCGCCTCGCGCTTGCCGCGGCGGTCGCCGGAGACGCCGGTGACCAGCGTCTTGTAATCCTCGAGGTCGCCGTCATACGGGTTAACCGCGCCGTCCTTGACCAGCCACAGCCGGTCGGCGGTCGCTTCGAGCAGATGGCGGTCGTGCGAGATCAGGATGACCGCGCCGGGAAAATCGTTCAGCGCGTGGATCAGCGATTCACGACTGTCGATGTCGAGATGGTTGGTCGGCTCGTCGAGAATGAACAGGTTCGGCCCCTCGAAGGCCGACAGTCCCATCAGCAGCCGCGCCTTCTCGCCGCCGGACAGGTCCTTGGCTGCGGTGTTCATCTTTTCGGTGGTCAGGCCGAACTGGGCGACGCGACCGCGCACCTTCGATTCCGGCGCTTCCGGCATCAGCCGGCGGACATGCTCATAGGCGTTTTCGTCCGGCCTGAGGTCGTCGAGTTGGTGCTGGGCGAAGATTGCTACCTTGAGCCCGGGCGCCACCGTCATGCTGCCGGTCTCCGGCTTCAGCCGGCTGGCCAAAAGCTTGGCGAAAGTCGACTTGCCGTTGCCGTTGGCGCCGAGCAGCGCGATGCGGTCGTCGGCATCGATGCGCAGCGTCATCTTCTTCAGGATCGGCTCGCCCTCGGTGTAGCCGACGTTGACGTTGTTCAGCGCAATGATCGGCGAGGCCACCGACTTCACCGGCTCCGGAAAGGAGAACGGTCGCACCGTGTCGTTCACGATCGCGGCGATCGGCTTCATCTTCTCCAACGCCTTGATGCGCGACTGCGCCTGCCTCGCCTTCGACGCCTTGGCGCGGAAACGCTCGACGAAGGATTCCATGTGCTTGCGCGCGGCTTCCTGCTTGACGCGGCCCTTCTCCTGCAATTCGCGCTGCTCGGTGTATTGGCGCTCGAACTGGTCGTAGCCGCCGCGCCAGAAGGTCAGCTTCTTCTGGTCGAGATGGACGATCGAGTTGACGGCGCGGTTGAGCAGGTCGCGATCGTGCGAAATCAGCAGCACGGTGTGCGGGTATTTCGACACGTAGTTTTCCAGCCACAGCGTGCCTTCGAGGTCGAGATAGTTGGTCGGCTCGTCGAGCAGCAGAAGGTCGGGCTCGGCAAACAGCACCGCGGCCAGCGCGACGCGCATGCGCCAGCCGCCGGAGAAGGACGAGGCCGGGCGCCGCTGCGCGGCATCGTCGAAGCCGAGGCCGGCGAGAATGGTGGCCGCGCGTGACTCGGCCGAGTGCGCATCGATATCGGCCAGCCGCATGTGGATGTCGGCGATGCGGTGCGGATCGGTCGCCGTCTTTTCCTCTTCGAGCAGTGCACTCCGCTCAAGGTCGGCCTTGAGCACGATCTCGATCAGCGGCTCCTCGGTGCCCGGCGCTTCCTGCGCGACCTGGCCGATGCGCGTGTTCTTGGGCAGGCTGATCGAGCCGGTCTCGGAGGCGAGGTCGCCGGTGATCGCCTTGAACAGGGTCGTCTTGCCGGTGCCGTTGCGGCCGACAAGGCCAGCCTTGCTGCCGGCCGGCAAGGTCAGCGAGGCATGGTCGAGAAGCAGGCGTCCGGCCATACGGAGCGAAAGGTCGTTGATGATCAGCATGGCCGGGCTTTTGCACGGGACAACCATGCTTCGCAAGGGCTTGAGCCCCAGTTCGCCGCATAAGCCGCGAAAACCGGCAAGCAAGTCAGCGGCCGCGCCGCGACTTCCCGCAAGACGCAAAAAGAACCCGCTATCCTGAGGGGGGACAAGGAGAGCGGGCTCTTTCGTGAACGGCGGCCTTGGGAGCGTCCGATCGACATCCAAACACGCAGCAGCTTGGTTTGTTCCATGGGAAGAACGAACTATGTGATGAACAAACGCTGCTGTGGCCGGCAGGTTTGTCCACAGGGGCGTGCCGTCTGTACGCTATCGACCATGACGCTGCGGAAAGACTCGGCTATCCTTGGATGTGCGGCGGGCCTGATCTCCGCCTGGCCGGCGCCATCAGCTTCCTCCCAAGCGGCGCCGGCCACCTTCCTTGACCGGCGCCGACGCCATTTGAGGCGGTCATTGTTTCGGCGGCGTGCCGGGCTGATCGCCGCCGGTCGTCGACTTCGGCACCGGATTCTTGTCGACCTGCGGGTTCTGATCGACCGTGTCGCCAGGGGCCTTGGTCGGCTGGATATTGTTGTCGCAACCCGCAACAGTCAGAGCTGCCATAAGCAGCAGGATTGAGCGCTTTTTCATCGCAGTCTCCTCTCGCCCGACAACGAGGCGTCGGCGATTTGGTTGCGCGGCCGGTGTCGTTCCTGCATTCGCCAGGGGCCTGGGAACAAAATGCCGCGTCTCCGGTTGCTCCACAATCAATGGAGGATGGCATGATCCGTCTGCTCATCGCCGGGGCAATCGTCTATGTTGCCTATCGCGTCGCCAAGAAAGTGATCGATGAGGTGCCCGACGATTTCGATCCGCTGCTGTTGCCACCGCCACAGGACGATCGCGAGGCGCTACGGCGGCAATCGGCAAGGATGGGCGTCGAGCCCGAGCGTTAGTCGACAGGCCTGCCCGCAAGGCTTCTTCGCTCACGGGCCCTATTCCGGCTCCGCAAACCGTTGCGAACAAAGCAGAAACGATGCTTGATGGGCGATGAACCTCGCCGCCCGTGATTCGTCCTTCCAGCCGGCCTATCTGGCGAAGCTCAACGCCGAGCAGCGGCTTGCCGTCGAACATGGCGACGGCAAGATCGCCGGACCGTTGCTGGTGATTGCCGGCGCCGGCTCCGGCAAGACCAACACGCTGGCGCACCGGGTCGCGCATCTGATCGTCAGGGGTGCCGACCCGCGCCGCATCCTTTTGATGACATTTTCGCGCCGTGCCGCAGCGGAAATGGCCAAGCGGGTCGAGCGCATCGCCGGCGAGGTGCTGGGGCGCGATGCCTCGGTGATTACCGATGCGCTGAGCTGGGCCGGCACGTTCCACGGCATCGGCGCCAGGCTGCTGCGCGATTATGCGCTGGAGATCGGCCTCGATCCGGCCTTCACCATCCACGATCGCGAGGATTCCGCCGACCTGATGAACCTCGCCCGCCACGAGCTTGGGTTTTCGAAGACCGAAGCCCGCTTCCCGACCAAGGGCACCTGCCTTGCGATCTATTCGCGCGCCGTCAACGCACAGGCGCCGCTCGGCGAGGTGCTGGGTTCGGTGTTCCCGTGGTGCGCCGGCTGGGCCGAACAGCTGAAGCAATTGTTCGCCCGATATGTCGAGGCCAAGCAGGCGCAGAACGTGCTCGATTACGATGACCTGCTGCTCTACTGGGCGCAGATGGCCGGCGAGCCGGAAATCGCCGCGCATCTGGGTGCACGTTTCGACCATGTGCTGGTCGATGAATACCAGGACACCAACCGGCTGCAGGCATCGATCCTGACGGCGCTCAAGCCCGACGGATCGGGGCTGACGGTGGTCGGCGACGACGCGCAGTCGATCTATTCGTTCCGCGCCGCGGAAGTGCGCAATATCCTGGATTTTCCCAAGCAGTTCGCGCAGCCGGCGGAAGTCGTCATGCTGGAGCGCAATTACCGCTCGACCGAGACCATCCTGGCGGCCGCCAATGCGGTAATCGGCGAAGCGTCGGAACGTTTCACCAAAAATCTCTGGACCGAGCGCAAATCTGCGGAAAAGCCGAAGCTGGTGAGCGTGCGCGACGAGACCGAGCAGGCGAGCTATGTCTGCCAGGCGATACTCACCGAACGCGAGGCCGGAACCGTTCTCAAAGCACAGGCGGTGCTGTTTCGCGCCTCCCACCATAGCGGCCCGCTGGAGATCGAGCTGACGCGCCGCAACATCCCCTTCGTCAAGTTCGGCGGGCTGAAATTTCTCGATGCAGCTCACGTCAAGGACTTGCTGGCTGTACTGCGCTTTGCCGAAAACCCGCGCGACCGCGTCGCCGGCTTTCGCGTGCTGCAACTTCTGCCGGGCATCGGCCCTTCGGCCGCCAATGCGATCGTCGAGACCATGGCAAATTCGCTTGACGAGACGATGGGGCTTGCCCGCTATCGGCCGCCGCAGCGTGCCGCCGACGATTGGCCGGGCTTTGTCGCGCTCTATAGCGGCCTGCGCGCCGGCGCGCAAAAATGGCCGGCCGACATCGAACAGGTCAGGCTCTGGTACGAGCCGCATCTGGAACGTATCCACGAGGATGCAACGACGCGCCGGGCCGATCTCCTGCAGCTCGAGCAGATCGCTTCCGGCTATGCGTCGCGCGAGCGCTTCCTCACCGAGCTGACACTCGATCCGCCGGACGCGACCAGCGACGAGGCCGGCCCGCCGCACCGCGACGAGGATTATCTGATCCTGTCGACGATCCATTCGGCCAAGGGCCAGGAGTGGAAGAACGTCTTCGTGCTCAACACCGTCGACGGCTGCATCCCGATCGATCTCGGCGTCGGCAGCAAGGAGGACGTCGACGAAGAGCGGCGGCTGCTCTACGTGGCGATGACGCGGGCCAAGGACAGCCTGCACCTGGTCATGCCGCATCGCTTTTTCGTCCACGGCCAGGCGGCGCGCGGCGACCGCCATGTCTATGCCTCGCGCACGCGCTTCATCCCGCGCTCGATCCTAGGCGCCTTCGAACAGGTGGCTTGGGCCAGCGTCCAGGCCCCGGACGATCCGCGCCGCCAGCCGCAGGTGCGTGTCGACCTCGGCGCCCGCATGCGCGGCATGTGGAAATAGGCACCCGCCTCGACGTCGGCGCTGCTCGCCCGGCGACCGCTCCCGGAGCCGGCGAAAAAACAATACCGGCAACATGGAACCTCGCGCCGTGATCCGCGTTTCTGCCCGACCCCCAGACCGGAGAACGGCGTCCGCCGTGACCTCCGCCCATTCGAGAGGCCAGAATGCACGACAGGACGTTTTCCACCCCGGTCGCCCTAACCGTTGGCGCCGGCTACAAGCGTACGATCGCTTCGTTCTCCGAGATGCACGAATTCCTCACCGAGTTCCCGCCTTCGCGCCGCCGGCTGAGCTATGGCGCCGCGGTGAAGGCCTGCGAGGCGGCACGTGCCGGCGAGATCTCGGCCGAAGCGGCACGCGACGCCCTGATCACCTTTGCCGTAACGGCAGGCATCCTCTGGCCGGCCGCCCAGCCGGCAGTCTCGGTCAAGCCGGTCGCCCGGGGCCTCGGCGGCTACGCCGCCTGACAGAAACGACCATCAATGGACCGTCATCGGGCCGCCGCCCGGCGGGTCGCCCGCTGCCGCGGTTTCGAAACTGACCTGATCGCGGCCGTTCGATTTGGCCTTGTAAAGGTGCTTGTCCGCCACCACGAACATCTCGGCGTAGGTGGTCGGCCCGCTGAAGGCGACGCCGCCGATGCTGACCGTGAGAGGACAGGGCCGGCCGCCAGGCGTGAACTCCGCCTCACGGACGCGCCGGCGAATTGTCTCCGCCACCAGCCAGGACTGCGAAGGATCCGCGCCGGGAAGGAAAACCGCAAATTCCTCGCCGCCGATCCGGCCGACGATGTCGGCGCCGCGTAGCTGGCCCTGGATTGTCCTGGCGATCAGCTTGAGCGCCTGGTCTCCGCAGTCGTGGCCGAGGCGGTCATTGACGGATTTGAAATGGTCGGCATCGACGATCAGCAAGGCTCCGGCATTTACGACGGAATGGCTGCGGGCCTGTTCGAGATAGGCCTCGACGAGCATGGAAAATGCACCCCGGTTGAATACCGCCGTCAGGCTGTCGGTCGCCGCGACGACGGCCAGTACCTTCTGCGCGATCGCCAGCTGGCGCATTTTCCACATGAGGAAGAAGAAGAACGAGCTGGCCAGGACAAGCGGCAGCAGCAGGTCTGTGAGCTGCGCCCGCCACAGCGCTTCCGGCGACAAATACGGGAAATTGAAGGAATCGACGAAGAACGCGGCTGCAATGCAGACCGCCGTGCCCGCGACGGTAACCGCCACGACCCTGCCCCAGCTCGTCGGGGACAAATCGATCTGCATGCTTTTGCTCCTGCTTCAGCCGGCTACCTTGAAGCAACAGCGCAAACGAAGTCCTAAGACTTTGCTTTCAATTCGATCGCAGTCGAAGCGAACCAGCCGTCGAGATGGCGGCCAGATAAGGAGATCGGTCCTAAATCAGCTGCCTTCTGATGCTCATCCGGGTGACCGCGGTCACAAGAATGGCGCCGATCATGAAATAGATGGTCGCGACGATGTCGCCCTGGTGGAAATAATAACCGGAGTTGAGGAGCGCCAGGACCACGGCGAAGAACGCCACGAGGCGCAAGGGTTCATTGGGCATGCGTGCCAATTCTCGCTGTTGCTGCTGAATGCTGCTGAAGCGGCCGCCCTCACGACCGTGCGCTCCATAAAATGTTTTGGCGCGTTTTGCAATCTCGGCAGATCGTCCTCTATCCACCGTCCGCTTCACCAGCCGCCCCAGGTTCAGGCGAAGGCCCTGCCCTCCTCGCTGCGCTGGAACATCGTCAGGTCCAGTCCGAGGCTTGGCTTGCCCAGAATGGTCAGGATCGCATGCGCCTGGCCGCGATGGTGGGTCTGGTGGTTGAAGAAGTGGTCGAGCGCCGGCGCCAGCCGCTGCGAGACGGTGCGCATATCCGAGACGGTCATGTAGGAGAAGCGGCCCGACAGCGCCTTGTCGCTCAGGCCGTCGACCCAGTCGATGATCCGTTTGTCCTCGGCCTCGCGCGCCAGCCGCAAGCCTGGCAAGGCGCGGTGCAGGACCGTGTCGAGCCTTGCCGGCGCGTCGCCCTCGCCGGTGAAGCGTTTCATCCAGATACGGTCGGCTGCCAGGAGGTGGTTGAGCGTTCCCATCATCGAACCGAAGAAGGCGCCGACATTGCGGTCGAACTCTTCCTCGTCGAGATCGGCGGCGGCATCGTAGATGCGGCCGTTGGCCCATTGATTGTAGGCCGCAAACATCCTGAAATGCTGTTTCATTTTCTCTCGACCTGCGAGACCCCCTGCGCGGGTCTGTTTCGGGCATAGTTAGACTGCAAGGACGCTGCCGCCAATGACCATTCTGCTCTATGACCTTGTCGGACGCGACGCCGCCCGCCCATTCAGCCCACATTGCTGGAAGGCGGCGATGGCGCTGGCCCACAAAGGGCTCGACATCACCAGCGAGCCGACCCGTTTCCTCGAAGTGCCGAAGGTGGAAGGCGGCGTCTCGAAGCTCGTTCCGGTGATCCGCGACGGCGAGACGGTGGTCGCCGATTCCTTCGCGATCGCGCTCTATCTCGAGGAGGCCTATCCTGAGCGCCCGACATTGTTTTCCGGCGACGGCGGCAAGGCGACGGCGCGCTTCATCGAACGCTGGTCGCAGCTGACCATCCATCCCTACGTCACCACCGCTGCGATACTGGACCTGCACGCCATGCAGGACGAGGCGAACGCCGCCTATTTCCGGCAGAACCGCGAGCAGCGCTTCGGCAAGCGCCTGGAGGCGGTTTACGCCACCCGCGACGCCGGGCTCGCCGGCTTCCGCGCCTCGCTGGAGCCGCTGCGCTCGATGCTTGGCTATCAGCCGTTCATCGGCGGCCGGTCGGCGCTGTTTGCCGACTACATCGTCTTCGGCGCGCTGCAATGGGCGCGCATCGCCACGCCCTACCGGCTGCTCGACGACGGCGACGTCGTGGCGCAATGGTTCGAACGATGCCTCGATCTGCATGGCGGCCTCGGCCGCAACGTCGTGGCGGCAGCGATCTCCCGCCTCGAGAGTTGAAATCGGCAGTTTTCATCGGAGGCGCCACATTTTGTTCTTGCTTTGTGCCGGCAGCTATGCTACTAATTTGGGTATGGTGCTGATTCGTACCGACGACCCGCCCGGCTTGCCGAGGCGGGTTTTGTTTGCCGATCGAGGTCCAACTGCGTTGCCGGCAGGGACGTCGTCCGGCCTTAGCTGAAAGTTGCCAGCCGGCGAAATGCGACAATGCGGGTAGACGAAGTGTCGCTCGAAGCGCCTCATCAGCGCCTGGATCGAAGCAAACAAGACGAACATCCGGCGAACCAGGCAATCACAACAAAGGCAGCGCGCCATGACCGCAAACCCAGATTTCCCGGCCGATTTTCGCGCTGGGCTCGCCAATCTCTTCCTGTGGCGGCGCGATGTCAGGCGGTTCAAGCCGATGCCGCTCCCCGATGGAGCGCTGGAGCGGCTGCTCGAGCTTGCCAGCGCCGCACCGTCCGTCGGGCTGAGCCAGCCCTGGCGCTTCGTCGTCGCCGAGAGCGAAGCATGCCGCGCCGCCGTCAGGGCCTGCTTCGAGCGCTGCAACGCGGAGGCACTCCAAAGCTTTTGCGGTGAACGCGCCGCCCTGTATTCGCGCCTGAAGCTTGCCGGCCTGAATGAGGCGCCCTGCCAGCTTGCGGTTTTCGCCGACCGCGCAACCGAGCAAGGGCATGGGCTTGGCCGCCTGACCATGCCAGCCACCATAGACTATTCCGCTGTCATGGCGGTCCACACGATGTGGCTGGCGGCGCGCGCCGAAGGAATAGGCATGGGCTGGGTCTCGATCCTCGATCCGGCCGAGGTGGCGACGATCATGGACGTGCCGGCGGAGTGGACGCTGATCGGCTATTTCTGCGTCGGCTACCCCAGCGAGAACCACAGCGTGCCGGAACTGGAACGGGAAGGCTGGGAGGTCCGGCGCGCTTCGATCGTGATAAGGCGGTAGTGCAACGGCGGCGCTGCCATCCTCTTTGCGCTCCTCCCTTGCAGGGCAGAAAGGATATTCTGGATGATTTCGCCGATCGTCAGCATCGCCAACAAGAGACCGTGGCAAGGCCAGTCGTCACGGCCTTGATCTGAGGAAGGGCATTGAATGTTTCGCTGCGACGTGCAGGCCGAGATCTGGGTCTATCCGGGCAAGGGCGGCTGGCATTTCGTGACGCTGCCGCCGGAGCTTGGAGCCCGGATCAAGACGGCGATGCTGGGGATGGCAAGGCCCTGGGGCTCGCTTGGCGTGGAAGCCGTCGTCGGCCAGACCAGATGGCGGACATCGCTGTTTCCCGACAAGAAATCCGGCAGTCTGCTCTTGCCGATCAAGACTGCGGTGCGGGTCCGCGAAGGCCTCGGGGCTGGCGACACGGCCAACCTGACGATTGAGATGCAGTTATGACGACGTAGTCTCAGGCTGACGACGACGCGCTATAGGGCGGCCAGTCGATCGGACCCAAAGTGAGTACGGTTTCTGGAAAATCCGATGCTCAGCAAAAAGATGGAGCGGCGGCATGGTTCGACTTGAAAGTCCGCCGCCCCAGCGCAGAAATGCGCGCCGCGCCGGCCTCCACTTGGCAAGGCGGCGGGCGGCTTGTATAGAGCCCGCCACCCTCAATTCCACTCTCCATCACAAGGACGATCCCATGGCGCTCGAACGCACCTTTTCCATGATCAAGCCGGACGCGACCCGTCGCAATCTCACCGGCGCTATCACGAAGATACTGGAAGATGCCGGCCTGCGCGTCGTCGCTTCGCGCCGGGTGTGGATGAGCCGCCGCGAGGCGGAAGGTTTCTATGCGGTCCACAAGGAGCGTCCGTTCTTCGGCGAGCTGGTCGAATCCATGTCGTCGGGCCCGACAGTCGTGCAGGTACTGGAAGGCGAGAACGCCATTGCCAAGAACCGCGAAGTGATGGGCGCCACCAATCCGGCAAGCGCCGCCGAAGGCACCATCCGCAAGCTGCACGCGCTGTCGATCGGCGAGAATTCCGTGCATGGTTCCGATGCGCCGGAAACCGCCGCGCAGGAGATCAAATACTGGTTCTCGGACACCGAGATCGTCGGCTGAGTTGGCATCCCGAACTCCATCAAAGAGGCCGGCGCAACGCCGGCCTTTTTTTCTGAAGCGCGTCGCGTTCGACCGGCCTCATGCGACGCGCTTTAGGTTTCTTGTCTTGATGCGTGTCGTTATCGCAAAACCGCTGCACACTTTTGCGCGACATGCAGTAGCGGACATTTTCAGCTTCAGGCTCCTCGACGGGTCACGGGTGCGTTAAGCTCGGAGGGGCGGATCAAACGCGGTCCCGACAATGGAGCCGACCAGGCCATGACCAGCACCATTCCCGGTTTCTTCCAAGGCACCGAAATGCCAACCAGCGGCTGGTGGGAAGCGCTGTGGCCCGAGCCTGCCAGTGTCCTGGCGGCAGTCGGCATGAAGCCCGGCACGGACGTGGTCGATCTCTGCTGCGGCGACGGCTGGTTCACTCTGCCAATCGCCAGGGTCGCCCGTCAGGTCATTGCGATCGACCTCGATGCCGATCTGCTCGAAGTCGCCCGGCGCCGGCTGGCCGAAGGAGGCGCGAGCAATTGCGAGTTTTTGGCGGGCGACGCCTATGAACTCGCCAGGCTGGTGCCTCAAACCGTCGACTTCGTCTTTATCGCCAACGCTTTCCACGGCGTTCCGGATCGGCCGCGGCTTGCCCGCGCCGTGCGCGCGACGCTTGGCCCTGCCGGTCGTTTTGCCATCGTCAACTGGCACCAGTATCCGCGCGAGCAGACCACGGTCCTGGGTGAGCCGCGCGGGCCAAAGACCGAGCTGAGGCTGTCACCCGAACAGACCACCGCGTCGGTGGAAGCGAGCGGGTTCAAGCTCGCCGAGCTGGTTGATGTGCCGCCCTATCACTATGGCGCGGTATTCAAACTCGCGACGAATTGAGAAATATCGCATGAAATGCGGCATCGTCGCCCGATACATGTCGCCCGCCGCCCCCTAGCGGCGGGTTCTGCCGGTCTATTTCGCCTGGCGTTCCTTCACGTTCGCATGTTCGTTCGCCGCTTCCGTGTCGGTGGACGGGGTCTTGGTCTCTTCACCTGAAAACGGGCTGCCCTGCCCCGGTGCGAGATCGCCGCTATGGCCGGCCTTGTTGGTCTGGAACGGTTGGCTCTCCGCTTTGAGACCGTGGTCAAGAGCATTGACGAGATGGTCGTCCGCCTTGGCAAGGCCGGTAAAGGCAAGGAGCGATGCACCGGTGGCGGCAAGGATAAGCGTGTGCGTTTTCATGTCTGGACTCCTTTGAGTTAAGGCCAGAACGAGCCGCAGCCATTCTGGCGGCTTCAACGAAGGGACAAACGTCCCGTTTGCCTTACCCGCCATTTTATGTGGAACTAACGCGCCCCCTGCCCGGCCTATTCCCGCTGAAACACAACGTGATCGGCATGCAGCTGCCGCAGAGAGTAATCGGCTTGGGTGATGCGCTAGCTCGCGGCGTTGAAGCGCAGAATGTCGCGGCCGCCGCTGTCAATGATGACAAGCTTGCCGGCGTCGACGTGGTAGGATGCCGCCTTGGCCAGCGCCTCGAACAGCGCCTTTTCCTCGACCATGACCTGAGGCGCGCAGGCCTTGAAGGTCGAGCCGATGTCGCTGATGGCGATCGTCGAGCCGTCTACCCTGGCAGTGGCGAAATAGACGTTGCAAGGGCCGCTGCCGCCGGCCTTGCCGGCTTCGCTGATGCGGAATGTCGCCCGCGGCTCGGCAATCACGCCGACACCGTCGATATATTCGACCAGCCAGCTTTGGCCGAACACCGAGGCTGCCGCCGGCGCATCGCTCGGCGCCGCCATTTTCAGCATAATGGTCTGTGGCGCGTCGCTGAGCGGGTCGACCTGGTGGCGCGCATCGGTGACGAACAGCAGCCGGTCGTCGACAGTGATGCGCGCCTGCAGCGCGTAGGTCATATCAGGCCGGATCACCTGCGGATCGAAGCTGATCTCGAACTTGATCGGCACCTGGCCGGCCGGCACCACCTTGCGCTCACCGATGATTGCGGCCGGCGCGTCGGCCAGCGACACGTCGGCAAGCTGCACGGAAAGCACGGCATTGGGCGGCAGCGCGATGCGCTCGCGATACATCACCTCGCCCTTGAGGGTCTTTTCGGCAGCCGCGGAACGATCCGGGACGGCCAGGATGCCGACGGCCAGCGGCACCAGTCCGAAGATGAAGAACTCGGCGATCCTGTCCAGCATGATCCTGCTCCCCTTCCGGCCAAGGGTTTCGCAGGATTGCGGTCAATGAATGGCTGTCGCGGGATTTATTCGGACGGCGGCTGCTTCCAGCGGCTCGCCGCCTTGTCGTCGGCATCCTTGGCGTCGACCCAGCCGCCCTCGGAACCGTCGCTATGGTGTTCCTTTTTCCAGAACGGCGCGCGTGATTTCAAATAGTCCATCAGGAAATTCGCGGCCTCGAACGCCGCTTGCCGGTGGGCGGAAGCCGCCACTACCAGCACGATGTTTTCGCCGGGCGCGATCTTGCCGTGGCGATGGATCGCGGTGAGCCCCTGCAGCGGCCAGCGATCGATTGCCTCGCCGGCGATGCGGGATATCTCGGCTTCCGCCATGCCGGGATAATGTTCGAGCTCGAGCGCCGAGAGCCTGCCTTGCTCGTCGCGGCAAAGGCCGGAGAAGGTCACCACAGCGCCGATATCGTTGCGACCCCTGGTCAGCCTGGCGATCTCGGCGGCGACGTCGAAATCCTCCGCCTGGATGCGCACGACCGGCACCACCGCGGACATGGTTCAGCCACCGGTCATCGGCGGGAACAGCGCGATCTCGCGCGCGCCGGCGATCTTCTCGCGGTGCTCGACATGTTCCTGGTTGATGGCGACGCGGATCACGTCAGGATATTGCAGCGCGTTCTCGTACTCCTCGCCGCGCGATTTCAGCCAGCGCAACAGGTCGGCGACCGTTTCGATGCCGGCCGGCAGTTCGACCTCTTCCTCCGGTCTGCCGATCCGCTCGCGCACCCAGGCGAAATAGATGAGCTTCGTCGACATTTTATTCATCCATGATGTGCTTGAGGCCGGCGCGGAAATAGTCGTAGCCGGTGTAGAGCGTCACCAGGGCTGCGATCCACAGCAGCACCAGCCCGGTCTGGGTGGTCAGCGGGAAGATCTTGTCGCCGGCGGGACCTGCAAGCAGGAAGGCGATGGCGATCATCTGGATGGTGGTCTTCCATTTGGCGAGCTGCGTCACCGGCACCGAGACCTTCAAGGCCGCCAGATATTCGCGCAGGCCCGAGACCAGGATCTCGCGGCACAGGATGATGATCGCCGCCCATAGCGACCAGCCGGCGATGCCGGCATGGCGGTCGGTGTCGGCGGCAAGCAGCAGCAGGCAAGTGGCGACCAGCAGCTTGTCGGCGATCGGGTCGAGCATCTTGCCGATGTTGGAGGTCTGCTGCCAGGCGCGCGCCAGATAGCCGTCGAAGTAATCGGTGATCGAGGCGAGCAGGAAAATGATGAGCGCCGACCAGCGGGCGAAGTCGCTCGATTTCAGATGCCCTTCCAGGAAGAAGCACAGCACCACCAGCGGCACCGCCAGGATGCGGGCGTAAGTGAGCATGTTGGGCAGGTTGAACGCGCGCTGGGACATGTTTTGGGAACTCTTTCTGCCTGCTTAGTCAAATCAGAAGCGAATGTGGGGGGTCAACAGGCCAGAATCGATTAGCCAGCCGAAATATCGGCAATAGGTCTTAGCTCTCGTGAAAATGATTGTAGACCAATTTCGCCACCTGCTCCGAAATGCCGTCGACCTTGACCAGGTCCTCGACGGCGGCACGGCTGACCGCCTTGGCCGTACCGAAATGCATCAGCAGCGCGCGCTTGCGGCCGGGGCCGATGCCGCTGATCTCGTCGAGCGGGCTCTTGACCATCTCCTTCTTGCGGCGGGCGCGGTGCGAACCGATGGCGAAGCGATGGACTTCGTCGCGCAGCCGCTGGACGAAATAGAGCACCGGATCGCGAACGGGCAGCGAGAATGGGGCCTTGCCCTTGACGAAGAAGCGTTCGCGGCCGGCATCGCGGTCCTGACCCTTGGCGATGCCGATGGCCACGACGCGGTCCTCGATGCCGAGATCGGCGAGAATCTTGCGCACCGCCGTCATCTGGCCCTGGCCGCCGTCGATGAGGATGACGTCGGGCCAGGCGGGGAAGCCGCCCGCGTCCTCGATATCGTCGCCCGGTTCGGTAGGGCTCGCCTCGTCCGCGCCCTCGGTTTGCGGGGCGTCACCATGTTCCTTCAACAGCCGCGAAAAGCGCCGCTGCATCACCTCGCGCATCATGCCGAAATCGTCGCCCGGCGTGATCTCGGTCGAGCGGATGTTGAACTTTCGATACTGGTTCTTCACAAAACCTTCCGGCCCAGCGACGACCATGGCGCCGACGGCGTTGGTGCCCATGATGTGCGAGTTGTCATAGACCTCGATGCGCACCGGCGGTTTTTCCAGGCCGAAGGTCTCGGCAAAGCCAGTGAGCAGCCGCGCCTGGGTCGAGGTTTCGGCGAGCCGCCGGCCGAGCGCCTCGCGCGCGTTCTGCAGCGCGTTGTCGGTCAGGTCCTTCTTCTCGCGGCGCTGCGGCACGGAGATCGACACCTTGCGGCCGGCGCGGGTGGAGAGGGCCTCCGCCAGCAATTCCTGGTCCTCGACGCCATGCGACAACAGGATGGTGCGCGGCGTCGGCTTGTCGTCGTAGAACTGCGCCAGGAACGATCCCAGCACCTCGCCGGCTTCGAGCGCCGGATCGGCCTTGGGAAAATAGGCGCGGTTGCCCCAGTTCTGGCCGGTGCGGAAGAAGAACACCTGGATGCAGACCTGACCGCCCTCCTGATGGATGGCGAAGACATCGGCCTCGTCGACGGTCTGCGGATTGATGCCTTGATGGCTCTGCACATGCGACAGCGCCGCCAGCCGATCGCGATAGATGGCGGCGCGTTCGAAATCGAGGTTCTCCGAAGCCTGCTGCATGGCGGCGGAGATCTCCGTCTTCACCTTCTGGCTGCGGCCGGAGAGAAAATCCTTCGCCTCGGCGACAAGCCTTGCATAGTCGCCGTGCGAGATTTCGCCGGTGCACGGGCCGGCGCAGCGCTTGATCTGGAACAAAAGGCAAGGCCGGGTGCGGTTCTCGTAGAAGGAGTCGGTGCAACTCCTGAGCAGGAAGGCGCGCTGCAGCGAGTTGATGGTACGGCCAACTGCGCCGGCCGAGGCGAAGGGGCCGAAATAGTCGCCCTTGCGCGAGCGCGCGCCGCGGTGCTTGTAAATACCGGGCGAGACATGGTCGCCGGTCAACAGGATATAGGGGAACGACTTGTCGTCGCGCATCAGCACGTTGAAGCGTGGCCGCAAGCGCTTGATGAGGTTGGCTTCAAGCAGCAGCGCTTCGATCTCGGTACGGGTGACGACGAACTCCATGGTCGACGTCTCGCGCACCATGCGGCCGATGCGGCTGGTGTGGAACCGGCCTTGCGCGTAGCTGGTGACCCGCTTCTTCAGGCTGCGTGCCTTGCCGACGTAGAGCACGTCGCCGGCGGCATTCATCATGCGGTAGACGCCGGGCGCATTGGGCAGCCGCTTTACCAGCGTCTGGATCACCTCGGCGCCGACCATGCCGTCGGCGTCGCCGGCATGCGGGGTCCAGTCGATGGCGGTGAAGGTAACGTCCGGACCGCTGGCTGCAGGCTCGACGACCTCCTCGGCCGCCTCGTCCTCAAGGTCGATTTCGGGCGGCAGGTCGTCGGCGCCACCGCGCGTTTTTTGTTTCTGGTCCATGGGGCTCATTCCGTCATGCCTGTCACATCGGGCGTCTGCCATGCAAGATGCTGGCCGCCGTCAAGCGCGATCATCTGGCCGGTGACCGAGCGTGCCGCCCAGAGATAACGGATAGTGGCACCGAATTCCGGCAATTCCGGGCCGCGTTTCAGGATCAGCCCGGCAATCTGGGCATCGAAATCGCTGTCGTGCTGACGCGTGTTCTTCAAGGTCGGGCCAGGACCAATGGCGTTGACACGGATGCGGGGACCCAGCGCCTGCGCCATCATCTCGGTCGCCGCCCACAAGGTCGACTTCGACAGCGCATAGGAGAAATAACGCGGCGTCGGCCGCCAGACGCGCTGATCGATCATGTTGACGATCAGCCCCTCACTGTTCTGCGGCAAGGCCCGGGCGAAAGTCTGTGCCAACAGCGCCGGCGCCTTGACATGCATGGCGAAATGGCGATCCCAGGCCGGCCAGTCGAAATCCTCAATGCTGTCGTGCTCGAACAGCGAGGCGTTGTTGACCAGCAGCGACACCGGCCCGAGCGCCGCCGCCGCGCGACCGACTAGGTCGCCGACGGCGTCCATCTCGGTCAGGTCGGCAGCAACCACTGCGGCCCGGCCATGTCGACCAAAATGACCACTGTTGATCTGGGCCGCCAGTGCCTCCGCCTCGGCCAGCGAGCGATTGCAGTGAATGGCGACGGCAAAACCATGCGCGGCAAGATCCTCGACGATCGCCCTGCCGATCCGCTTCGCCCCGCCCGTCACCAGTGCCGTCGCGGCGACCTTGCTCATCTGTCAATCCTTAATCCGATGCCGATTCCGACCTGCCGGGATCGCCCCGGCAAATTATGGCCCGCCAAGCGTTAAATCCCATTTCCACCTGGGGCAAGATTGTGGCAAAGTGGCCGGTGGGCGTTTTGGCTCGACCGGAATTCGGGCCAGCCCGCCCGCAATATAGGGCGCTGGAGCCCTTACACCAAGCCGTGTGCAGTGCAGCACGGCGAACCTGCTGACATTCGCTGTTGCGAAGATGCAACGTCAAGGTTCTGCCTCATTCGTGCCAGGTAATGACCCAAGTTCAGGTTCGCTTCAGCCGCATTTCGACACGACATTTGGAACCGTTGAACGCCGGATCCGTTTCACCCCCCGGACGGGTTGAGGGCGCTCATGAAAAAACAAGCCTGTGTCCTGTGGCTTAAGGAGTAAAGAACAATGCAAGCCAATCTTAAATTTGCGCGACCGCTCGCGGTGGCGTTTGGGCTGTTCGCCCTCGGCGGAACCGCCTATGCCGCGGACGTGGTTCAGGAAGAGCCGCCGGCACCTGCCCCGATCGCAGAACTTCCGGTCGCATCCTGGGCCGGTCCCTATGCCGGTGTGAGCGTCGGCTACGGCTTCGCTGGCCACGCCAAAGCCAAAGACATTGGCGTCGACGTCGACACCAAGGGTTTTGTCGGCGGCGTCTTCGGCGGCTATAACTGGCAGCAGGAGAACTTCGTCTACGGTGCCGAAGCCGATATCGGCTACAACGGCGTCAAGGGCGACGATGCCGGCATCGAGGCCAAGGGTGGCTTCGAGGGCTCGCTGCGTGCCCGCCTCGGCTACGCTGTCACCCCGGACATCCTGCTCTACGGCACCGCCGGTGGCGCGCTGAAGAACCAGAAGATTGAAGCTGCCGGCGTAAGCGACACCAACACGCAGTTTGGCTGGACAGCCGGCGTGGGTACCGACATCAAGATCACCGACAATGTGTTCGGCCGCGTCGAGTATCGTTACACGGACTTTGGCAGGAAGGACTTCGACGGTATCGGCAAGGTCAAGTCGACCGACAATCGCGTCACCTTCGGCGTCGGTATGAAGTTCTAAGTCGTCCAAGCCACGACACGAAAAAGCCGGGCCTCGCGCCCGGCTTTTTTTGTGGCACCGGTTGAGGCCGCCCGCCCTCAAGCCGGGATGGCGGGCTTCAGCTCCGGGAATTTCTCGTCGAAGCGTGCCGCCCAGCGCGTCAGCCGGCCGCGGCCCTTTTCCCATTTTCCAGCGAAGCGCAGCGAGAGATAGCCGAGGCAGGCGCGCAATGCGATCGGGCCGAGGGTGATTTTCTTCGGCAGCTTCGGCGGGTTCGCGTTGAGCAGATCGAGCGCGTCCGAAATCTTCGTCCACTGGCGCTCGAGCCAAGGCTGGTAGACCATCTCTTCCGGCCGTGTGCGCCGCTCATAGACCATCGACAGCGCGCAGTCGCAGATGCCGTCGGCCAATGCCTCCAGCACCTCCGCCTCAAGGCGCTTGTCGGGATTGCGCGGAAACAATGCGTTCTTCGACATCCGGTTGAGATGCTGGGTGATGGCGCGGCTGTCGTGGACCGAGCGGCCGTCATCGAGCACCAGCACCGGGATCTTGCCGAGCGGATTGGCGCCGATCAGTTCTGCCGGCCTTTCCTCGGTCTTTATCGGCACGAGATCGACCGCAATGCCGGCATGAAGTGCTGCCATGCGCACCTTGGAACTGTAGGGGGAAGTAGACGCGTAGAGCAGTCTGGGCATTGTCGATTCCTGTTTGCCGGCTACAGCTCCATACGTCCTATTGGACGCGCAAAAGGACGCGGTAGCATTGTGACTTCGCGCATGACCCTTACCGAAAATCGATTCCGACAGGGGCTCGTGCGTGGGCACTGTTGACCGATCATGCAGGGTTCATCAACGGCCAGAGGCGGAAAACCGCGCCGCCAGCGTATAACCATTGTCTCGACGTCAATCGCGATGTGATAAGCCGCAGTGCGGCAGACGCGAGCGGGTCGGACAATCCAAATCCGATTAGCTACCAACTCGGCCTTGCACCGAAGGTTGGTTTTGGCAGCCACGAAAATCCCACCGGACTTCGCCGCATGGCGAAGTCCTGGGAGCTGCGAAAAGACGTCTTCCTCCCGCCTCTTTCTGTCCTGCCCGACTGTCAACCAAGAAGCGAGGCGCCTGTCCGGCATCCCGCCCTGGCTGTCTTGAGTACTGTCCCCTGCGACAGCAGGACCGCGACTACTTCTTGGCCTTCGCCTTTGCGGGCGCTGCCTTCGGCTTGGCCGCGGGCGCTGCTTTCTTCACTGCTGCAGAAGATTTCGCAGCGGCGGCCTTTGCCGGTGCTGCCTTCTTCGCAGCGGGCTTCGCCACGGCCTTTGCAGCCGGCTTCTTGGCCGGTGCCGCCTTCTTGGCCGGTGCAGCCTTGGCCGGTGCTGCTTTTGCCTTGGCAGGTGCTGCTTTCTTCACGGCTGGTTTTGCCGCGGCCTTAGCGGCCGGCTTTTTGGCCGGCGCTGCTTTTGCCTTAGGCGCAGCGGCCTTCGCTTTGGCAGCGGGTGCTGCTTTCTTCACAGCAGTTGCGGCCTTTGCCGCGGCTGCTTTTGCCGGTGCTTTCTTTGCCGGTGACTTTGCCGGTGCCTTGGATGCCGGCGCTTTGGATGACTGCTTAGCCATATCATGCCCCTTCCGTTGTGCCGACGGCCGTTATTGACCCGGCGCGCATTGCATATCTGACTCGCGGCTTGCTAGCCAGCGAAGCATTAGAATGATTTTTGTAGCTTAAGTTTCGGTTACGGCGAGCGCGCGACCATTTTACCCGCGCAAAAACCGGCTGCGAATCTTTGTGTCCCGCAGCGAAGTTCTGCGGCAGAAATTCTGGTCGCTCTATCTCGACCGGTCTTCTCGTCAAGCTCAGGACCTTTTCGACCAGCTTTGCGCTTCAACGTCCGACGCTCGGCGCGAACATTGTCAAGAGCGAAGGCGGTCGCCCGCCTCGTCTTGTCCGAAACGATAAACTACAGGTAAGTAGGAAGCAACGCGACGAGCACGCCGCTGCACTATCTTGCACGACGCGATGAAAGTAAGCGGACAGCTCGCATTTCTGAAGGACAGGATATCGCTCGATAGATCCGGTCGAGCCGACCGCGATCGAAAGCGCTCGGCCGTTCAGGCGCCGAGCGGCTCACGGCTCATCTGCAGCCGGCGCGAAGGCTCGGCCCTGTGGAGATGGACGGCGAAGGTATCCCATGGCGGCATGACCGAAATCTGCGCCAGGATGCGCCCCGCTTCACCGCGATGATAGCCGCCGTGCAGTACGACGTGGGTCAGCATTTCCTGTCGCGACATCAATGCCTTATCCCCGTCGGTGAACACGAATGCGACGGGCTCGGACAGCTGCCGCGACGAAACGGTTTCGAGATAATCGAGATACCAGCGATCGGTCGCTGCGACCGCGGCGCGAAGTTCGTCGAACGCCGGCGTGTCCTCGGTGGTGTCGGCGGAGTAGCCATGGCTTGCGTCAACAAGGTGCGCCGAGAATATCCGCGACACCACATGGCTGTGATCGACGAGCCGTATCACGGCCTGCCGTTCCTTGCCGTGAACATGCGGGTCGAGACTCGCCAGCTTTTCCAGCAGTTCGTCATTAGCCCAGGCCTGATAGGCAAACAGGCTGCGAAGCAGAGCGAGCGCATTCATGGTCGGTGTCCTTTTTTCCGGAAATGCGAGTATGTTGTTTATATTTTCAGGAGAATGGGCGAACGTGTCTACTCGCATTGCAAAACCGCATCCGCGCATGCGCAAACAGCCGCGCCAGGCGCGTTCGAGGGCAACCGTCGAGGCGATCATCGAGGCGGCGGCTCATGTTCTGAGCGGGCTGGGCTGGGCCGGCTTCACCACCAACAAGGTTGCCGAGACAGCAGGTGTAAGCATCGGCACGCTCTACCAGTACTTTCCCGACAAGCTTTCCCTGCTCGCTGCCGTCCGGCGCCGTCACTTCGATCATGTGCTGTCGGTCATTCGCGATTCGGCGGAAGACCAAAAGCCGCTCAGGAAATTCGCGCAGGAGCTGGTGCGCGGCATGATCGCCGCGCACAGCATTCACCCGACACTACATCAGGTGCTGCTCGACGAGGCGCCGGGCGATCGCAGCTCCAGGGCCGCCCATGCTTCGTTCCAGGCACAATACCTCAATCACTATGCGACTGCTGTCGCCACTTATCGCAAGCCAAGGAAAGGCGCCGACATGGAGACCGTGGCGCGCATGCTATCGTCAGCGATCGAAGGTGTGATCCACAACGCGGCACGCCGGAACATGCTCGCCGCGCCGGAGCTGCAAAAGCAACTCGTCGAACTGATCTGCGCCTACCTATCGGGAGCAGGCCGCATCGGTCGATAGCGCATGGCACGGCGGAAGTCGGGATTTCTGTGTGTCGTTCAAACCCGGCTTATGAGGTGCGGCAAGGACGATGCCAACAATGCCGCACCTGATGCGGCCAAGAGTGTGAGGACGATCTTTCGAAAAGTCGCCTCGCTAACGCCGATGTAGAGTCTCGCGCCAAGGAGTGTCGGTATCAACATCGCTGGCGCGACGACGGCGAACATCGGCAGCATTTCGAGCCTGATCTTTCCGGCCGCAAGATAGGCGGCCATCGTCATGGAGAGGGTCACAAGGTTGAAATTCTGGATGACAATGCGCTGCCTGTCCTTTTCCCATTGGCGCAGCACGCACCACAGCGTTGGAACCGGGCCGGTGAAGCCGCCAAGTCCACCCATGATGCCGCCGATCAGACCTATTGCGCCGTCTGCAACAGGACCTCCGACCGTGATGGGAGGGAGGCGACGGGCAAAGAGCATCAAGGGACACCAAACGACCAGCAGCGCTCCGAAGACCAGCTTGAACAACTGCACATCCAGCAAGGGCAGGATGGCGACACCGACCGGAATCCCGATGATCCCGCCGATCAGGAATGGCAGCAGAAGCCTGAGGTCGAAGCCCCGGCGGACGGTGACGGCGGCGATGATCTGGCCGGTGAGCGCCCCAAAGACCGCCATGGCGGCAGCAAGCTGGGGCTCCACGGTCCAAACCCAAATCGACATGGCAACCAGGCTGAAAGCGAACCCGGACAGCCCCTGAACGAAGCCTGCAACGACCGCGCCGAGAGCAACAGTATAAACAAGCGAATCCATGTAGTGCTGTTTCCCCGCAAAGTGATCGATGTGGTCGGTTGGCGTTGACATGCATGGAAGTCTACGATTTTCGCAACCTCGTCCGACCTTGGACCCTCAACACCAGAGAGGTATGAATGTCCTCCTTGCCGAGCTTGACATTTGTCACATGGTTTTCGGCTGATCCCAGATCAGCCGCGGCTTTCTACGCGAATTTCGGAATTGTCTTCAGGCAAGAGCAGCATGGCTCCGGTCCGATACATTTCGCGTTCCAAGGTGAAGGGCTTGCGATCGAACTCTATCCGGCAGAAGCAACGACGCCGGAAGGAGCGGGAACGATGATCGGCTTCGAAGTCGCCAACGCAGATGAAGCTGCTTCTGCCGCCAAGGCCAACGGCTTTGGAATCATTGCGGACGTCAAGGCGACAGCTATGGGCAGACGTGTGATCGTCCGTGATCCTGATGGCCGTCAGGTGTTCCTTTTCTCGACCACCTAAGTGACGCAACAATCCGTCGGGATCGGAAGGCGCTGGTCAGCGCAGGACGCGGCAGCGGCCGTTGTAGACCATCCAGCGGTCGAAGCCCGAGACGCAGAATTCGACATTGTCGCCGATCGAGGCAAAACCCTGGCCTTCCTCGATCAGGTACCAGATGGTGCGAGCGCCGCCGTCGGAGAGGCTGACGGTGGCGCCGCAATAACGGCGGCCGATCGGCCAGGTGTCGTCGGCCGGCAGATAGCGATGCTGGTGGATGCGCTGGAAGTCGACGATCTGCACATCCGGCAGATGCGGCACGTGATGCACCTGATAGGAGAAGCGGTCGGTGATCTTGTTCAGCACCCAGGCCTCGCCGCAGACGCTGCTATCCTCGTCGGTATAGATTGCAAGGTCGGCCGCCTGGACTGCCTGGGTGACGCCAAGAGGCGCGGCCAGCGGCGTGCAAAAGGCGAGCAGTGCGGCAAGGGCGGATTGGGCGAAGCGAGTCATGGCAGCCTCTCAAGGTCGACTGCGCGCACTGTGCGGATTCGCTGACGCGCGGTCAAGCGGTTGTAGCGACCGTGGTTGTGGTGACGATGGTTGCGCTGACGGAACGGCAGGGCCGCGCCTCAACTACTCTCCCGCCAGCCAGTCCAGCGTCCAATGCGACGGCTGCTCAAGTGCAAGCAGCCGGTGCAGCGCCGGCAGCAGCGTCCGTAACTCGCCTTCCAGGGTGAAGGGCGGATTGACCACCACCATGCCGCAGCCGTCGAGGCTCGGCTCGACGGCGTCCGGCCTGATCTCAAAACCGATGTCGAGCAGCTTCGAAATGCCCGTCTGCTTCAGCGCCTTGCGGAAGGCGGCGACCGCCCTGCGGTCCTTGAGCGGGTACCACAGCGCGTAAATGCCGCCGGGCCAGCGTCGGTGGGCCCTTTGCAGTCCGTCGACGAGGCGGTCGAACTCGCCCTCTTCCTCGAAGGGCGGATCGATGAGCACGAGGCCGCGCTTTTCCTTTGGCGGCAGATGCGCGCCGAGGGCCAGCCAGCCGTCGAGCTCGATCACCCGGGTCTGGAAGTCGCCGTCGAACAGCGCCTTCAGCCTGGCGGCATCCTTAGGGTGCAGTTCGACCGCCGACAGCCGGTCCTGCTTGCGCATCAGGTGCCGGGCGATCAACGGCGAACCCGGATATTTTTTCACGCCGCCGTCCGGATTGAGCGAACGTACGGCTTCAAGATACGGCGCCAGCAGTGCCACCGCCGGCGCATCGAGTGCGGCGTCGACCAGCCGGCCGATGCCGCCTTGCCATTCGCCAGTCTTTTGCGCTTCGGTCGAGGACAGATCGTAGCGGCCGATGCCGGCATGGGTGTCGATGACCCGAAACGCCTTGTCCTTCTGCTTCAGATATTCGATCAGCCGGCTGAGCACGACATGCTTGACGACGTCGGCGAAGTTCCCGGCGTGGTAGGCGTGGCGATAGTTCAATTGGAGCCCCTGCCCCAGCGCGGCGGTGGCGGCTGCGAGTTTGGATTTTCCGGCCGGCGGCCGCCGAAACGGAATGCCAGTACCAGCCCGACCAGGCCGGCCGCCATCAGGGAAAAACCGACCGGGCGCGCCCGGCGGTCGACCTCGCCGGCACCCGAGCGCAGGACGAGATCGACGGCCCGCATCGGAATGCCTTCGGCGTCGCCCGGACCGACGGTGAAGATGTAGGAACCAGGGGTAACGGTCGGGATCAGGCCGGCCTCGTCGCGAAAGATCCTGTCCGGCAGTTGCGGGCTGACCTGGCGCGGATTGTCGGAGTGATTGAACTGCAGCGTCGAGGCGAGCACCGTCCTGCCGCCGGTGGCGGCAGTGAGGGTCAACACAGTGCGCTGCTGCGAGACGATGCGCTCGGCTCTCGCCGTAAGGTCGACCAGCACGCGTAGCGGCCCGTCGCGTGCGCTCAGGGGCACGGTCACCGGCTTGAACCGGCCCTGGTCGTAAACCCGCCAGGTGCCGATCTCATGGCCGGAGAAATTGGTCATCGCCCAAGGATAGACGACGCCGATGCCGGTACCGATGAGCAGTATCAGAGCGAACAGGGAGCGCATGACGTCAAGACCCGGTGTTCGGCGCGCTGGCGCAGTCGCGGGCGTTCTCCATTTCGTCCAGGAGCATGTCAAGGCCGAGATCAAACGTCCGGTCGAACTCGGCGGTGCCGAAATAACGCCCGGCCGCAGCTACTTTTGGAAAATCCTGCGCCAGTTGCTCGTCGCTGACGATGGTCACGGCCGAAGGCCCCTTTGCATAGCCGGCAGTCTCGTCGAGGATGGCACCCATCAGATAATAGCCGGTGGTGCGGAACAGCCGCGCCCCCAGTTCCGGTCCGAAGCCGCCGGCCTCGAACAGGCCAAGGATGCCGTTCAGCCAAGTGAGACAGGTCGGCGAATTCATCCGGTAGGTTACAAGGAACGTGGCAAAGGCCGGGTGCTCACGCGCGACGCGGCGGAAATCCTGCACGGCAATGCGTAACCTTTGTCGCCAAGGGAGGTCCGCGTCGGGCATTTCGAGGGAGCCGATCAGCCGATCCACCAAGGCTTCGAAGAGATGCGCCACCGAAGGAAAGTGGTGATAGATGCTCATGGCTTCGCAGCCGAGTTCTGCCGCCAGCTTGCGCATCGAAAACCCGGCGAGGCCCTCGCTCTCGATCACCTTCAAAGCGGCATCCTCGATCATCTCGCGAGACAGCCGGCCGCGCGGTCGCTTTTTTTTGATCGATGTGTCCATGGTGCCGCTTGACAACTTACGCTGCAAGGTTAATTTTCGACGCTACCTTACACCGTAAGGCCAACAAACGCCAGAGGAGAATGTCATGTCTGCCTATCGTACTCTTTCAGCAACGCATTCTTCCATCCGCCGTGCCTGCCTGCTCGCCGCCACCTGTGTGCTGACGCTGGCTGCAGCTCCTTCTTATGCCGATGAGTATGACGCAGCCGTCAAGGACATCCAGTCGACCATGGGCGGGGTGCCCGGTTTCGTAAAGCAGTTCCCGAAAGCCGGTCTGCCCGGTGCATGGGCCGAGGTCAAGGCCATCCAGTTCAGCGACAAGACGGCGCTGCCGCCGAAGGTCAAGTCGCTGATCTCGCTGGCGGTGGCGGCGCAAATCCCGTGCAACTACTGTATCTGGTCGGACACGCAGGACGCCAAGCGCGCCGGCGCCACCGACGAGGAGATACAGGAGGCGGTCGCCGTTTCAGCGCTGACCCGCCATTGGAGCACCATCTTCAACGGCATGCAGGTCGATTTCGATACGTTCAGGAAGGAGATGGGCGGGCAGTAATGCTTTCGTTATTAGAGCGGGACGCGTTCAGACTGAATTAGCCTTCCCGCTTCGACTGTTTGTGTGATCCGCCAGCACCTCATCGATGACCCGCCACGATTTTTCCGCCTCGCGCTGGTTGCCGTCATGTCCCGAAGCGACGATCAGCGCCTTCCACAACGCCCAGCCCCGTGCGCGCGCCCAGCTGTGCTCGTCAAGGGCAATGGCGTCGCGGAACGCCTGACGGCTCTCGCCGTAAAATTCCGTCCACGCGATCACCAGATCACAGGCAGGATCGCCGATAGCCGAACTACCGAAATCGACGACCGCGTAGAGCTTGCCATCTTCGACGAGCAGATTGCCCGAGGCGACGTCGCCATGGACCCAGACCGGCGGCCTTGCCATCGCGAGGCAAGGGCCGTCGCCCACACGGCCTCGGCGGCGGCCTTGTCGATGCGGCCGCCGAGCGCCGAGAGCGCGGCTCGGGTCTCGGCGTCGTAGACCGAAAGCCGGCCACCGCGGTGGAAATTATGCTGCCCTGCCGGTGGCCCATCGGCAGCGTCGATCCGGTAGAGCGCAACCAGAAAGCCGGCCAGCGAACAGGCGAACTCAGTAAGATCGGCAATCAATCCACCAGCCGCCGGTCTGCCGCCAAGCCAGCGATAGACGGACCAAGGCCATGGATAGCCTTCTCCAGGCCCGCCTTTGGCCAGCGGCACGGGTATCGGCAGAGGCAGGTGAGGCGCCAGGCGGGGCAGCCAGCGATGCTCCTTCTCGACCTGGGCGACATAGGCGGCAGCGCTCGGCAGCCGCACCGACATGCTGTCGCCCAGCCGGAACGTGCGATTGTCCCAGCCGCCAGGCTCGACCGTCTCTACCGGCAGGTCCGCCCATTTGGGGAACTGCGCGGCAATCAGCCGGCGAACAAGTGCGGCATCTATCGGCATGCCTGGCGTTCGTTCATCGGGCGGCATCGGGCTTGCTCCGGTCTTCTGAATAGCCGGCGGTCCATCTTTTTGTCATCGCACTCTTGCGGCGCCAGTGATTCCCTTGCCGGCAAATTCTCTAAGCCTTGCGTTCCCAGCGCCGGTCGGGCGTTTGCTGCCAGTAGGTCACGGTGTGGCCGGCCTCCTTCATTGTCTTCCAGTGCGTGCGTGCCGCCTCTAGCTGGGCTGCATCGTGACCGTCGAACAGGAACACGGCGCGCTGGTAGCCGCCAAGCTCCGGCGGCACCGCCCCATCGACCAGGAAGCGTATCTGCGCCTGGTTCGGATTGTCAGGGCCGACGGTCAGAAGCACCGGCTGCTCGGCGGGATGGGCTTCGCGATCCGTTGCGTGGGCCAGGAATGAATCGTCCCGGAAAGTCCACAGATGCTGGTCCAGCGCGTCGCGCCGTTCCTCGGTGCCGGTCTGCACCACGGCACGCCAGCCGCGATCGATACTGCGCTCCAGGAGGCCGGGCAACGCATCCTCCAGCGTCGATTCGGTCAGGTGATAAAACAGAATCTCGGCCATGCGTTCAGTCTACATTGTCGGAGTCCCGCCCCAGCCGCTCATTGCTCGTAATGATCGCGCACCAGCCGATCGAGCAGCCTGACGCCGAAGCCGGAAGCCCATGACTGGTTGATCTCGTTGGAGGGCGCGCCCATCGCCGTGCCGGCGATGTCGAGATGCGCCCAGGGCGTGTCCTTGACGAAGCGCTGCAGGAACTGCGCGGCGATGATGGCGCCGCCATGGCGGCCGCCGATGTTCTTCATGTCAGCATTCTTGGAATCGATCAGCTTGTCGTATTCGGCACCGAGCGGCATGCGCCACACCCGCTCCTGCGTCGCCTGTCCGGCCGCTGTCAGCCGGTCCGCCAACTCGTCATTGTTGGAGAACAGGCCGGCATAATGCTGGCCGAGCGCGACCATGATGGCGCCGGTCAGCGTCGCCAGATTGATCATGAATTTCGGCTGGAAGCGGTCGTTGCAGTACCAGAGCGCATCGGCCAGCACCAGGCGGCCCTCGGCGTCGGTATTGAGCACTTCGATAGTCTGGCCCGACATCGAGGTGACAATGTCGCCCGGTCGCTGAGCGTGGCCGTCGACGGCGTTTTCAACCAGCCCGACAATGCCGACGACATTGACCTTCGCCTTGCGCGCGGCCAGCGCGTGCATCAGCCCGGTGACGGCAGCAGCGCCGCCCATGTCGCCCTTCATGTCCTCCATGCCCGACGCCGGCTTGATCGAATTGCCGCCGGTGTCGAAGGTGACGCCCTTGCCGACGAAGGCGACCGGGCTTTCCTTGGCCTTGCCGCCGTCCCACCGCATGACCGCGATGCGGGCGCCACGCGGCGAACCCTGCGCTACGCCCAGCAGCGAACCCATGCCGAGCTTCTTCATCTCCTTCTCGGCCAGGATCTCGACCGTGACGCCGAGCGCCTCCAGTTCGGCGATGCGGGCGGCGAATTCCACCGGTCCCAAAACATTGGCCGGTTCATTGACCAAATCGCGCGCCAGCAAGACGCCGCCGATCACCGCCGCTTCATCGGCGAAGGCCTTCTTTGCAGCTGCCGGATCGGCGGTGTGAATAGTCACCTTGACCGGCTTTTTTGGCTCGCGCTTGTCGTCACCATTGTTCTTTTTGGTCTTGTACTTGTCGAAGGAATAGCTGCGCAGCAGGATGCCCGCTGCAAGCTGAACGGCTTGCCTGCCGCTGACGGCCGCACCCGGAAGATCGAGCACGACGGCCACTTCGGTTGCCTTGCGAAAGGACGCGGCAATCGTGCCGCCGAGCTTCAGCCAGGCGTAATCATCGAGATTGGAGCCCTTGCCGGCACCGACCGCCACCAGCCGCTCGAGCGATGTCCCTTCCGGTGCCAGCACTTCGACCAGGCTGGCGAATTTGCCGGTGAAGTCGGCGACCGGAAAAGCCCGCTCGAGGGTCTTTGCCGGATCGCAAGCCCTGGCGGCATCGCTGAGGCCGCCCTCGTCGGCCACCAGAACGAAAACGCTGCCTTTTTTGGGCGCGGCGAATTTGGCAAAGGCGATCGAGGGTCTCGAATTCATCATGTCCTGCTTTCGGGGAAGTGAGTTGGATTATTGCGAGAAACGTTCGTCAGTGAGCGGCGGGTTGAAACAGCTCGATAACATTGCCCGATGGGTCTTCGAGCAACGTCTGGGAACCGCCGACGCCCGTTATGATATCGTTGCGAAAGACAAGTCCAGCACTCTTGAGGAGCGCAACCTCTTCTTTTAGGTCCGGCACCACCAACAGGATGCGATTCCAACCTCCCGGCACCGGCTGCCGGCCATCCGGCATCGCCCGTGCACCCGAACTGCCGGGTCCGCTTAGAAGGAGCCGTAAAGCGCCGCGAGTGACGGAAGCAAAAGCCGGTCGCGCGTCCTGTTCAACAGCGAAGCCCAGATGTCCACAGTAGAAGTCGATCGAGGCGGCGACATCATCGACCATGTAGCGAATGCTGACTGGCGTCATGATCATTGACCTTTCGGTTCGAGCACGCTCAACAAGGCGTGTCTATTGCGGGCGGAACAATCGGCATAGTCCGGCTCATCATCGCTGCTTGACAATCCGCGCCGCTATCGCCCTGGCCTGAATGCGGGCGTTGGCGAAACAACCGCGAATGCTCGGCCGCATGCCGGTAAACCACAGACCGGGCAATTTCGGATCGGCATCGCCGCCGTTGAAAAGCGGAACGCCCTTGCCGTCGAGAACGCCGAGCTTGCCGAACATCTGGTCCAGACCGGTGCGATAGCCGGTCGCCGCAATGACGATATCGGGCGTGATCAACCTGCCGTCATTCAATACGATGCCGTCTTGGGTAAATTCCCGCAATGGTGGCACCACCACGATCGTGCCTGCCTTTATGGCGCGAACCGCGCCGTCATCGGCTGCGATCGCGGTGTAGTCGGCGCTCAGACGGCTCGCACCGCCTATGGGAGCCGGCGGAAGCCCAAATTTCGTCAGGTCGCCGAAAACCAGGCGCTGGGTTGTCGCCATCACCGCATCGGCCAGCCGCACCGGCAAGCTCGCCATCAACGGTGAAAGCCTGTGGACGGCGACCTTGCCGATGCGTTTCGGCAGCAGCGACGGGCCGTTGCGGGCCGACAGCCAGATGCTTTGGGCATCTGCATTCGCAAGATGGTTGAGTGCGTCGAACCCCGAATTGCCGGCTCCGACGACCAGCACCTTTTTGCCGACGTAGTCCTTCGCCTCGCCAAAATCGGCCGAATGGATAATCCGGCCTGCAAAATCCTTCATGCCTTTCCACGCGGGAATAAACGGCTGCCGGTCGCGCCCGGTGGCGACGACGACATGGCGCGCCAGACGACGTCCGGAGTTCGTCCGCACGGTCCAGTGATCGCCGTCGAACGTAATCTCTTCAACGGCAACGCCGAATGCGACCGGCAGACCATGCGCCTGGCTGAAATCGTTCAGATGGCGAATGACGGCCGATTTATGCGGAAAAGCCGGGGTGCCTGCGGGATAGCCGATGCCGGGCAGCGTCGAGAGATCGCGATGCGTATTGAGATGCAGCCGCTGGTGCCGCCGATGCCAGGGTTCGGCAAGCCGGCTCTCCTTTTCCAGGACGAGCGTCGGTACGCCGGCCTTCATCAAGGCGTGGGCGGCGGCAAGGCCGGCCGCGCCGGCGCCGACCACGATCGCGCCGTCAAAGACGGTTTCCCGACCGGTTTGACTGCGCAATTTTTCCGCTTCCATGCTGGGGCTCAACAGATCCTGACCCGTCTTATCACGCCGCGGCGGTCGCGACCGGCGCGACATTTGGTCGTTTTGCCGCATTTGACAAGACTTTGGCCGAAATCGCTCCCATATGCGATATCGAACCATCCACGATTCGTCGCGGCACGGCCCCGCTTCCCGCCGCAACCTGTTGTTAACCAACAATGTTCGCTCTTTCTTATCCATTGCCGCCGACACTCCGGCCCAGCGGATTTTGCGATCCGGGACAGAACCCAGATCGAACCGCCAAACTGAGCCAGTTGTGCAGCCGGCGCCGGACGACTACCTTGTTCCAAGGCATGATGCCGTTCGAAATCGCCGAGAAAAGCCTTCATGAAGGTCGTTGAACGCTACATCATGCGCCGTGCTTTCGCGGTATTCGCGCTGGCGCTCGTCTGGACGCTGGCGATCGTCTGGACGACTCAGGTGCTCGCCCGCATCGACCTCGTCACCGATAGCGGTCAGTCGGCCCTCACCTTCTTCGAAGTCGCAGCGCTGATCATCCCGACGATCGTTCCGATCGTCGTGCCGTTCGCCCTGGTGGTTGCGGTCGCCCAGATCCTCAGCGTGATGAATTCGGATTCGGAGCTGGCCGTCATCAATGCCGCCGGCGCTTCACGCTGGACCATCGTCAGGCCGATCATGCTTCTGGCACTTGCAGCCAGCGTTTTTTCCTTCGCCGTCGACAATGGCGTCGACCCTTACGCACGCCAGAAGAACCGCGAGTTGATTGCGTCGTCGCGTGCCGATCTGTTGTCGTTGATCATCCAGGAAGGCACCTTCCGCAAGATCGATGACGGCCTGTTCCTGCAGGTTGGCGAACGGCTTCCCGACAACCGTCTCGGCGGCATCTTCGTCGCCGATTCGCGCGAAGAAGGCGTCAATCTCATCTACTACGCCAAGACCGGCAGCATCATCGAACGCGGCGACGAGAAGGTGCTGATGATGAATGACGGCGTCATCCATCGCAAAACCATGACCGGCGACCTCTCGGTGATCCGGTTCACCTCCTACGCCTTCGACTTGTCCGCTTTCATGTCGGCATCATCTGACATCCTGCTTTTGCCGAAGGACCGGACGACCCAGTATCTACTCAATCCCAGTCCGAACGACAAGATGTACCAGCAAAAGCCGAACAGGTACCTGGCCGAGCTCAACCAGCGTTTTTCCGAGTGGTCCTATTCGCTCGTCTTCGCGCTGATCGCGCTCGCCGTTGCCGGAGATGCGCGCTCGCATCGCGAGGCGCGTGTGCACCCGCTGATCACGGCAATCGCGATCGCGCTGTTCGTGCGCTGGCTCGGGTTCTTTGCCGCCGGCAAGGCCGACAAGGTGCCGCAATATGCCTATATGGTCTACGGCGTCCCGATCGTGGCATCGGCGATCGCCATCTGGTTCATTGTTTCCAACCGGACCATGGAATTGCCGGTTGCCTGGGCCGATTGGATAACCAATCTTGCCGGCCGCTTCAGTGACGGCTGGAGCGCCATCAAGCTCCGTTTTGCCGGGCGTGGCGCATCCGGACAGGGAGCCGGCTGATGGGCTGGACTCTGGGTCGGTACTTCTTCTTTCGCTATGTGACGATCACCATCTGGTTCTTCATCGGCCTCTTGGCGCTGGTGTTCCTGATCGATTTCACCGAGCTTTCCGGCCGCACGACCGGCGTGCCGGGCTTCACCTACGCAACTGCGTTCGCCATTTCGGGGCTCAGGATGCCGATGATCATGCTGCAGACGGTGCCGTTCGTCGGCCTGTTCTCGGCGATGGCGACGTTGGTGTCGCTCAACCGCAAATATGAATTGGTCATTGCCCGTTCCGCCGGGGTTTCCGCATGGCAATTCCTGCTGCCGTGCTGCATCGGGGCGCTGCTGTTTGGAGCCTTGTCGGTCGGCGTCATCAATCCGGTAGCCGCGCACGCCTATTCCTGGTCCGAGGAGATCGAGACCCAGCTCCGTTCGGGCAAGTCGAACAGCGTCTCGGCCGATGCTGCGCCCTGGATCAGGCAGAAAACCAACGCCGGCGACACCATCATCGGCGCGCGCGCCATTCTCAATCAAGGCCTGGAGATGGCCGACGCGGTCTTCTTCAGCTTCAGCCCGCAAGGCGACATCATCGAGCGCAAGGATGCGGCGCGCGCCTTTTTGCGGGACGGCTACTGGGAATTGCAGGACGTCAAGGTGTTCCGGGACGGTACCATCCAGTCGTTACCCAGCGATCGGCTGCCGACCAATCTCAAGCCCGAATTCGTGCAAGAGCGGTTGGCGCGCCCTGAGACCATTCCCTTCTACGATCTGCCCGGCAAGATCGAAGTGGCCCGCTCCTTCGGCCTCAAGGCAAATGCCTTCGCCATGCAGTTCAATTCCCTGATTGCGCTGCCCTTCCTGCTTGTCGCGATGACGCTGATTGCGGCAACGGTATCAATGCGATTTGCGAGGATGGGGCAGTCGGCAACGATGATTCTGGGTGGCATCGTGGCCGGGTTTCTGCTTTATGTCGTTTCGGTGCTGGTCAAGGCATTCGGCGTAGCGGGATTCGTACCCACGGCCGTAGCGGCTTGGGTCCCGGTTGTCGTGGCTATGTTCTTCGGGGTGACATTCCTGCTATACAAGGAAGACGGCTAGTGAGGGAGGCGGTTTTGCGCAGCCATAGGCACGCCGGTTTGGCACGCCTCTCTGCGGCGAGCGCCTTGGCGTGCCTGCTTGCCAGCGCCGCCCCGGTTGCTCCGGCTTTTGCCCAGGACGTCAGTGAGCTGGCAAAGAAGGTTCCGAGCGGCACGCAGATGCTGCTGGCAGCCGATACGCTGGTCTACGACAACGACAAGCAGACCGTGACGGCCGTCGGCGGCGTCCAGATCGACTATGGCGGCAACCGTCTGGTCGCCCAGCGGGTCGAATACAACCGCAACACCAAACGCCTCGTCGCCAGCGGCAATGTCGAACTCGTCAATAGCGACGGCACCAAAATCTATTCGCAGCATGCCGACATCACTGACGATTTCGCCGACGGCTTCGTCAACGCGCTGCGGGTCGAGACCATAGACAAGGCGTATTTCGCCGCCGAAAGCGCGGAGCGCATGGGCGGCGTGCTGACGACGTTCCACAATGGCGTCTACACCGCCTGCGAGCCGTGCGAGGACAAGCCCGACAAAGCGCCGACCTGGCGTATCAAGGCCAGGAAGATCATCTGGAACGGCGAGAAGAAGACGGTGCGCTTCGAGAACTCGAATTTCGAGTTCTTCGGCTTTCCGCTGGCCTATCTGCCGGCTTTCGAGATCGCCGACCCAACGGTCAAGCGCAAGAGCGGCTTCCTGATCCCCGGCGTCGCCTACAAGAGCGATCTCGGCGTCGGTGTTAAAGTCCCCTATTATTTCGCGCTCTCGCCGACCTACGATCTCACTGTCACTGGCAGCGGCTATACCAAGCAAGGTTTCCTCGGTGAGGCCGAGTGGAGGCAGCGCTTCAACAACGGTCAGTACAGCCTGAAGATTGCGGGCATCCGGCAGGAGAATCCCGACGCCTTCATCGACGACAATGGCCACAACGTGAATTCGGGTACCGAAGGCGACCCGAACAGGTTCCGCGGCATGATGGGCACCCAGGGCCAGTTCGCCATCAACCCGCGCTGGGACTTCGGCTGGGACATCCTGCTGCAGAGCGACAAGAATTTCGCGCGCACCTACGACATCGATGGCTTCAACGATAGCGTGCACCGCTCCGAGGTGTACCTGACGGGGCTCAACGATCGCAATTACTTCGACGTGCGCGCCATGCACTTCGAGGTTCAGGAAGACACGCTCGCCAGCGATCCGACTGCACGCGCCGCCAAGCAGCCCTGGGTGCTGCCCTCGCTCGACTACGCTTATATCCCCGACATGCCGGTGGTCGGCGGGCAGCTGTCGTTCGACGTCAACGCGCGGGTCATTGACCGCGACAGGCTCGATACGGCTCTTGCAAATTCGGGCATCCCTTCGTCCGTCAACAACGTCCGCGGCATCGACGGTCAATCCGGGCGCCTTACCGCGGAAGCCGAATGGAAGCGCACCTTCACCACCGATGGCGGGCTGCTGCTGACACCGCTCCTGGCGCTGCGCGGCGACGCCGGCTACGTCAACGCCTCCTCGGCCTCGCTCGACGCCGTCAACCAGATGGCGACCAATCTCGGCGTCGAGGACGATATGCGTTCATCGCTTGCCCGCTACATGGCGACCGCCGGCCTTGAGATGCGCTGGCCGGTGCTGTTTTCGATGACCAGTTCCAGCCATGTCTTCGAACCGATGGCGCAGGTATTCATGCGTCCGAACGAGCAATATGTCGGCGGGCTGGCGGTCCCCAACGAGGACGCCCAGAGCTTCGTCTTCGACGCCACGACGCTGTTCGAGCGCGACAAATTCTCGGGCTATGACCGCATGGAAGGCGGCACACGCGCCAATGTCGGGCTGCGCTATTCCGGCGCATATGACAATGGCTGGGGCACCAATGCGGTGTTCGGCCAATCCTACCAGCTCGGCGGCCAGAACTCGTTCGGCACGCCGGACCTGGTCAATGTCGGCGCCTATTCGGGTCTTGAAACTGCAACCTCCGACTATGTCGGCCTTGTCGGCTTCAACAGCCCCAGCGGGTTTTCCGGCTCGGTCAGCGGCCGTTTCGACGAGCAAAGCTTCGAGATCCGCCGCGCTGAGGTAAAGGCCGCCTTTTCAGGCCTGCCGGTATCGCTGAGCGCCAAATACGCCTTCATCCAGGCGCAGCCGCTCTATGGCTTCTCGACCGATCGCCATGAGGTTACGCTCGGCGCCTCGACACATCTTGCCGAGAATTGGCGCGTCTTTGGCACCGGCACGTATGATCTGGAGCAGAGCGTTCTGGTCAAGGACGGGGTCGGCTTTGCCTATAGTGATTCGTGCTTTACCTATTTGATGACGTTTTCGGAAAGACGTGACCTGAACACCAAGGAAGTATCGCAGAACGTCGGCTTCAACCTGTCGTTCCGCACGCTCGGCGATTTCGGTTCGTCGCAACGCTCCATCGACACCATTCAATAACGGGCAGCGGTCGGCAACGGGGCGCCTGGCGGACGACATTGTTTCGCCGCATAGAGCAGGCACGAATTTTGACGGCCTGAACTGGATAGGTTGGGCCGAATCGGGATGGAATTGGGATGCTTTCGATGAGGAAATACCTCTTTTCGGCAGGGTTCGCGCTGCTGGTGGCGTTCTCGACCACCGCGGTGACGCGGCCAGTTTTCGCCACCGAGATCAAATACGTCGTCAACAATATACCGATAACCACCGGCGACATCCAGCATCGGGCCGCTTTCCTGCGCCTGCAGCACAGAAAGGGCGATGCCGGCCAGGAAATGATCGACCAGACGCTGCGCCTGGCCGAAGCCCGGCGGCTCGGCATCCGCATCAGCGACGCGCAGGTCGATGCCGCTTATCAGCGTTTCGCCACCAGCAACAAGATGCCGCTCAAGCAGCTTGACGGCGCGATGGCGCAATCCGGCGTCACCAAGGAGCATTTCAAGGAGTTTATCCGGGCGCAGATGGCCTGGAACCAGGCGCTGACCGCGCGTTCCCGTTCCGGAGACGGTGGCGGCGCAATGAGCGAGCAGGACCTCGTCAAGCGCATGCTCGAAAAAGGCGGCAGCAAACCGAGCGCCACAGAGTACATGCTGCAGCAGGTCATCTTCGTGGTGCCGGCGGCCGAGCGCAGCGCGACGCTGGCCAAGCGCAAACGCGAAGCCGATGCCATGCGCGCCCGCTTCAACGGCTGCAACACCACCCGCGAATTCGCCAAGGGCCTGATCGATGTCACCGTTCGCGATCTCGGCCGGGTGTTGGCGCCGCAATTGCCGGCGGACTGGGCCGAGCAGATAAAGGCTACAAAGGTCGGCGGCGCCACCACGACGCGCGAAACCGACCGCGGTGTCGAATTCATCGGCATCTGCTCGTCGCGCGAAGTGTCAGACGACAAAGCCGCGCAGATGGTGTTCCAGAGTGAAGGTTCGAGCGACAAGAACGCCGACGAACTCTCGAAGAAATATGTCGAGGAGTTGCGGAAGAAAGCCCGCATAATCGAGCGCTGAAGTCGAAGCGCCGTGCCTGACGCAGAGCTTCCGCTGGCGTTGAGCGTCGGCGATCCGTCCGGCGTGGGGCCGGACATCGCCATCGCTGCTTGGCAGAGCCGCGATAGCGCTGGCGTTCCGTCTTTTTATCTCCTTGCCGATCCGGCACTGATTGCCGCGCGGGCGCACAGGCTCGGCACCGATATCGCGATTGCCGAGACGACGCCGGCGTTAGCGCCGGGGGTGTTTTCGCGCGCGCTGCCGGTGGTGGCGCTTGCTGCCCGTTTCGTCGACAGTCCCGGCCGCCCGGATCCAGCCAACGCCGCCGGCATCATCGAGGCGATCGACCGCGCCGTTGCCGACTGCCTGGCCGGCCGCGCTGCTGCGGTCGTCACCTGCCCCATTGCCAAGAAGCCGCTCTACGACGCCGGCTTTCGCTTTCCCGGCCACACCGAATATCTGGCGCATCTGGCATCGCTTCACACCGGCGCCGAACTGACGCCTGTGATGCTGCTTGCCGGTCCGGACCTGCGCACCGTGCCGGTCACCATCCACATCGCGCTGGCCGAGGTGCCGAAAGCGCTGACGACTGACCTTATCGTCGCCACCGGCCGCATCACCGCCGCCGACCTTGCGAACCGCTTCGGAATTGCCAAGCCGCGGCTCGCCATTGCCGGCCTCAACCCGCATGCCGGCGAAGGCGGCACCATGGGCACCGAAGACGAGCGGATCGTGCGCCCGGCGGTCGACCGGCTGAGGCAGGAAGGGATCGACGCCTTCGGGCCATTGCCGGCCGACACGCTGTTTCATGCTCGCGCCCGCGCCGGCTACGACGTGGCGCTCTGTATGTATCACGACCAGGCGCTGATCCCGGCCAAGGCGCTGGCGTTTGACGAGGCGGTCAACGTCACGCTCGGCCTGCCCTTCGTCCGCACCTCGCCCGACCACGGCACCGCCTTCGACATCGCCGGCAAGGGCATCGCCCGTGCCGGCAGCCTGATTGCGGCGCTGAAACTCGCTCGCGTTCTTGCCGATACCGGGAAAAGGCCGTAGGCCCTGAGCCCAATCAGCCAAATTCGATGGCCTTAACCCGATGAGCCCGCCTGATGAGCCCAGCCCGATGAGCATAGACGGCCTGCCGCCACTGCGCGAGGTGATCGAGCGCCATGGGCTGCAGGCGAAAAAGGCGCTGGGCCAGAATTTTCTGCTCGACCTTAACCTGACAAGCAAGATTGCGCGAACCGCCGGCGACCTGAGCGACGTTACGGTTATCGAGGTCGGTCCCGGTCCGGGCGGGCTGACTCGTGCCCTGCTCCTCAACGGCGCCCGGCGGGTCGTCGCCATCGAGCGCGACGAGCGCTGCCTGGCGGCCCTGGCCGAGATCTCGAACCACTATCCGGGCCGGCTCGAGATTGTAGCCGGCGATGCGCTGAAAACCGATTTTGCAGCGCTTGCTAAAGGGGAAAGCGGCGGGCCGGCGAAAATCGTCGCCAACCTGCCTTACAATATCGGCACCGAATTGCTTATCCGCTGGCTGACCGTCACCGAGTGGCCGCCCTTCTACACATCGATGACGCTGATGTTCCAGCGCGAGGTCGCCGAACGCATTGCAGCGAGCCCCGGCAGCGAGGCCTATGGTCGGCTCGGCGTGCTGGCCGGCTGGCGGACGGAGGCGAGGATTGCCTTCGACGTACCGCCGCAGGCGTTCACGCCGCCACCCAAGGTGACGTCCTCGGTGCTGCATCTTGTGCCGCGTGCCAACCCCTTGCCGGCAGAGGTGAAACGGCTCAGCCGCGTCACCGAAGCGGCATTCGGCCAGCGCCGGAAAATGCTGCGGCAGAGCGTGAAAAGCCTCGGCGGCGAGGCGCTGCTCACCCGCGCCGGCATCGATCCGACCAGGCGTGCGGAGACGCTCAGCGTCGAGGAATTCGTTCGCCTGACCAACGCGGTGTGATGCCGGGAAGCGTCCGCGTGGAATTTCCGCTCTCATGGCATAGATAGCCGGACAAACCCTGCCCGGAGACAAACAGTGGCCGCCTATGTCATTTCCGACGTCACGATCCGTGACGCAGAGGCTATCGAAGCCTATCGCGCCCACGCGGCTGCCTCCATCGCCCAGCATGGCGGGCGCTATCTGGTACGCGGCGGCGAGGTGGAAATGTTGGAAGGCGACTGGTCTCCCGGGCCGCTGATCATCGTCGAATTCCCCGACATGGACACGGCGCGGCGCTGGTATCGCTCGGCCGAATACGCCGCTGCATTGGAGCTGCGCGACGCCGCGCTCAGCCGCAATCTGATCCTGGTCGCGGGGATAAGCGCCTTGATCAATCCGTCTTCTCGTCGAGCAGCCCCGAGACGAAATCGAACAGGCCGGGCCGGCGATCGCGTCTGAGCCGTTCGGCGGTGACGATGCCGCGCACCTCAGCGAAAGCGCGGTCGAGATCGTCGTTGACGATGACGAAATCATATTCCTTCCAGTGCTCGATCTCGTTGCGGGCGTTCTTGAGCCGCGTCTCGATCACCGCTTCCTGGTCCTCGGCGCGACGCTTCAGCCGCGCCTTCAATTCCTTCATCGATGGCGGCAGGATGAATATCGAGACGATGTCGGCGCGCATCTTCTCCTTGAGCTGCTGAGCGCCTTGCCAGTCGATGTCGAACAGCATGTCGCGGCCTTCGGCCAGCGCCTGTTCTGCCGGCTCGCGCGGCGTCGCGTAGCAATTGCCGTGCACCTCCGCCCATTCGAGCAGCGCATCGGAATCGCGCAGCCGCTCGAACTCGCGCATGGTACGGAAGTGGTAATGGACGCCCTCGATCTCGCTGCCGCGGCGTGGCCGCGTGGTGACCGAGACCGACAATTCCAAGCTGGAATCGCTCTCCAGCAGATTGCGCGCAATCGTCGACTTGCCGGCGCCTGACGGCGACGACAAGACCAGCATCAGCCCGCGGCGCCGAATGCGGGAACCCACATCCCTAGCGGTCATGGGGCTTGGCAGTCATGTGGCTTGGCATCGGGATCATTCCAGATTCTGGACCTGTTCGCGAAACTGGTCGACGACCGCCTTCAGTTCCAACCCGATGGCGGTGACCGCGGCAGCATTCGACTTGGAACACAGCGTATTCGATTCGCGGTTGAATTCCTGCGCCAGGAAATCGAGCTTGCGGCCGATGGCGCCGCCGCCGGCGAGCAGCGCCCGGCCTGACGCCACATGTGTCTTCAGCCGGTCGATCTCCTCGCGTATGTCGGCCTTGGTGGCCAGGAACGCCGCTTCCATATGCAGCCGGCTGGCGTCCAGGTTGGCGGACGCATCCATCAACAGGCGGATCTGCTCGGCGAGCCTTTCGCGGATCGTGGCCGGTTCGCGTGATGGATCGGCCTCGGCCCGCAGCGTCAGCGCCTCGATGGCATCGATATGGCCGGACAGCAGGGAACGAAGTGCCGCACCTTCGCCCTGGCGCGCCTGCTGCAGCCCGTTCAGTGCTGCTTCCAGCGCCGACAGTATTGCGGTATCGAGCGCACTGCGCGCCTCTTCGGTTTCGATGGTTTCGGGAATGTCGAGGACGCCGCGCAGCGCAAGCAGGCCGTCGGCCGCCGCAGGGGCTACTCCGAACTGCTCCTGCAGCCGATTGGCCAACCCCGCCAGATCCTTCAGGAAAGCCTCGTTGACCACGGGTTGCGCTTGCGCGCCGGCGGCGCGGCCAATGGTCAGCGTCATCTGGAAATTGCCGCGCGCAAAACGCTTTTGCACCGTCTGCCGGACGGCCGGCTCCAGCCGGTCGAAACCTTGCGGCAGCCGCAGCCTGACCTCGACGCTTTTGCCGTTGACGGACTTGGCTTCCCAGGCAATCGAAGTGCCGTCGTGTTCGGCGACACTGCGCGCAAAACCGGTCATGCTCTGCAAGTTCATGTAGCCGTGCGTCCCTTTGCCGAATGCCCCTCAAGCCGGAGCGATTTTCTCCGGACAGGATCAAGTGAATTTCAATGCCATAGCAGCCCTTGTACATCCACCCGGACATGCACAGGGCCAACCTGATGGCGTCCGGCCCTACTGGGCGGCGGTGGCGCCCGCATCGTCAACGATGGCTCCCGCCGGCGTGTCGGCTCCGGTATTGGTTGCCCCGGCCTTGGCGGCGTCCTGCGCCTGCTTTTTCAGCAGTGCCCGGTAGCGAGCGACATTCTCGTTATGCTCATCGAGCGTCGAGGCAAAGACGTGCCCGCCGCTGCCGTCGGCGACGAAGTAGAGATCGCTGGTCTTCGACGGATTGGCGACTGCCTCCAGCGCCGCACGGCCGGGATTGGCGATCGGCGTCGGCGGCAAGCCGTTGATCAGATAGGTGTTGTAGGGCGTCGGCTTCTGGATGTCCGACTGATAGATCGGGCGGTCGATGGGTTTGCCCTTGCCGCCGAACAGGCCGTAGATGATGGTCGGGTCCGACTGCAGCCGCATACCCTTGGCCAGCCGGTTGAGGAAGACGGCGGCTACGCGCGAGCGTTCATCGCCCTTGCCGGTCTCCTTCTCGACGATCGAGGCCAGGGTGACAAAATCCTCAACGTTGGCGATCGGCAAATCCGGCGCTCGGCGCTGCCAGACCTCGTCGACCAGCTTCTTCTGGTCGGCCAGAAGCTTGTCGACCATCTGCTGGCGTGTTGCGCCGCGGGTGAAACGCAGCGTGTCGGTGGCGAGGCTGCCCTCAGGTGGAGTGGTCGACGGCATATCGCCGGTCAGCGCGTCCTGCTCGGCGATCCGTTGCAGCGCCTGCGCGACCGTCAGCCCCTCGGGGATAGTCAGCGAATACATCACCGACTTGCCGCTCTTCAGCAGTTCCATGATATCGTGCATCGACGCCTGCGGCTTGATCTCGTATTCGCCGGCCTTCAGGGCGGAATCATTTCCGAAGGCGCGCACGCCAAGGCGGAAAATGCGGGCGTCGCTGATCAGCCCTCGCCGCTCAAGCTGGTCGGCGATCTCCTGGACGCCGCTATTCGGCTTGACCAGGAAAGTGTCGCCATTGGCCGACGGGCCGGGCTCGTTGAACTCCTGCTTGCCGAAATACAGCGCAACGCCTGCCGCCAGGACCATCAGCATCACCGAAGAGATGACGAAGTTCATGAACACGACGAACTGGCTGCGCGAGGCACGCGAGCGCTTCGGCGGCGGCGTGCCGGCCTCGGGCCGCAACGCCTCGCTGGCCGTCTTCGGCACGATCGGGCCGGGCGTTGCTGCCCGTTGCCCGAATTCCCCGTTGTCGGCCGGATTTGTGTTCATAGTGCCCTACCATTTGATCTTGCGACGAATCCCCTCGGGCAGAGTAGGGGCGAATATGGCAAAATTGACGGCAGACGGAAACCGGCAGAGCGGTCAGCCATTGTAGCGCTGGAAGACGAGCGAGGCGTTGGTGCCACCGAAGCCGAAGGAGTTGGACAGCGCCACGTCGATCTGCCGGGCCCGCGGCTTGTGCGGCACCAGGTCGATCGCCGTTTCGCGCTCCGGATTGTCAAGATTGATGGTCGGCGGCGCGATGTTGTCGCGAATGGCGAGGATCGAAAAGATCGCCTCGGCAGCACCAGCCGCGCCCAGCAGGTGGCCAATCGACGATTTGGTCGACGACATCGATATCTTCGAGGCGGCGTTGCCGACCAGCCGCTCGACGGCGCCGAGTTCGATCGTATCGGCCATGGTCGAGGTGCCGTGCGCGTTGATGTAGTCGACATCGGCCGGCGTCAGCTTCGCCCGGTTCAACGCCGCGGTCATGCAACGGAAAGCGCCGTCGCCGTCTTCGGCAGGCGCGGTGATGTGATAGGCGTCACCGGTCAGACCGTAGCCGGTGACCTCGGCATAGATCTTGGCGCCGCGGGCCTTGGCGTGTTCGAGCTCCTCGAGCACGACAACACCGGCGCCCTCGCCCATGACGAAGCCGTCGCGATCGCGATCATAGGGGCGTGAGGCCGTTTGTGGCGCGTCGTTGCGCTCTGTGGAGAGCGCGCGGCAAGCGGCGAACCCGGCGATCGACAGTCTCGTCACCGGCGCTTCGGCGCCGCCTGCGACCATAACGTCGGCATCGCCCCAGATGATCAGCCGGGCGGCATCGCCGATGGCGTGCGCACCGGTCGAGCAAGCGGTGACGACGGCATGGTTGGGGCCTTTCAGCCCATGCCGGATCGAGACCTGACCGGAGACGAGGTTGATGATCTGGCCAGGGATGAAGAATGGGCTGATGCGGCGCGGACCGCGTTCCTTGAGGATCATCGCATTCTCGGCGATGCCTTCGATGCCGCCGATGCCCGAACCGATCAGCACGCCGGTGGCGCACTGTTCCTCATGCGTCTTCGGCTGCCAGCCGGAATCCTTGAGTGCCTCGTCGGCGGCCGCGATCCCGTACAGGATGAAGTCGCCGATCTTGCGCAGTTCCTTCGGCTCGAGAACGGCTTCAGGATTGAAAGTGGCATTGGAGCCGTCACCGCGCGGAATGACGTGGGCGACCTTGCAGGCAAGGTCTTCCACCTCGAATTCGGTGATGCGCTTGGCTGCGCTGCGGCCGGTCAGAAGCTCCTTCCAGCTGTGCTCGAAGCCCATGCCGAACGGCGAAAGCAGCCCAAGGCCCGTGACGACGACACGCCTCATCGCAGGTCCTCCCCGGTGATGACTGCAAATAGCGTCAGGCGGAGGCCTTGTCGATGTATTTCACCGCATCGCCAACAGTCAGGATGGTCTCGGCGGCGTCGTCCGGGATTTCGACACCGAACTCTTCTTCGAACGCCATGACAAGTTCGACCGTGTCGAGGCTGTCCGCGCCCAGATCATCGATGAAGCTCGCCTGCTCCGTCACCTTGTCGGCATCGACGCCAAGGTGCTCGATGACGATCTTCTTGACGCGCTCTGCGGTGTCACTCATTTGGGCATCCTCGTCTTTTGGTTGTCTGTCTTCGTTAGCGGGCAGAATGCCGCTAATCAAGCTGAAAGATGGTCCTGCCGGAAACGCAGCGGAACAGGACCGGTTTTTGCCCGAACCGCCGGGTTGCGGGCGGCATTACACGAAAAATCCCGTGCATCCAAGACGGAATGAAGCGTTTCCCCAAGTGTTAGATCATAGCCATGCCGCCATTGACATGAATGGTCTGGCCGGTGACGTAGGCTGCCTCGTTGGAAGCTAGGTAGGCGACGGCAGAGGCGACTTCGGCGCCCGTGCCCATGCGCCGGGTCGGGATCGCCGCCATGATCGCCTCTTTCTGCTTGTCGTTGAGCTTGGCGGTCATCGCCGATTCGATGAAGCCCGGGGCGACGCAGTTGACGGTGACATTGCGGGTGGCGATCTCCTGCGCCAGCGATTTGGAAAAGCCGATCATACCGGCTTTGGAGGCGCAGTAGTTGGTCTGGCCGGGATTGCCGGTGACGCCAACCACTGAAGTGATGTTGATGATGCGGCCATGGCGGCGCCGCATCATCGGATGGGTAAGCTCGCGGGTCAGCCGGAACACGGCGGTCAGGTTGACCTCGAGCACGCCATCCCAGTCGGCGTCAGCCATGCGTACGAACAACCCGTCCTTGGTGATGCCGGCATTGTTGATGAGGATGTCGACGCCTTCGAGGTCGGCCTCCGCCTTCTGGCCGAGCGCCTTGACGTCGTCGCGGTTGGAAAGATTGGCCGGGAAAAGCTTGATCCGGTCGCCCAGTTCGGCGGCCAGCGCCTCCAGTTTCTCGATACGTGTGCCATGCAGGCCGACGATGGCGCCCTGGCCGTGCAGCACCCGGGCGATCGCCTCGCCGATACCTCCCGATGCGCCGGTGACGAGCGCCTTGCGGCCGGTCAATTCGAACATGTTTTATCCTCTTCCCAAATCGTACTGGCCAATCATACGGGCCGGTGAGTTCGGCTATCTGTAAACGTCGCCGCGGTGGCCTATGGTTACCACCAGAATGACGAGCCGGTTATCCTGCACATCGCAAATGATGCGATAATCCCCGACGCGATATCTCCAAAAGGTTGCGAGCGGGCCCTTCAGCGGTTTGCCGAGTTCACGCGGGTTGTCGAGAACGGCAATGCGGTTTTCAATAAAATCACGGATACGGTGACGTGTCTGCGGATCCAGTTTTTCGACAAATTTTCGCGCCGAGCGGGCGTATTCAAGCGTCCAGGCCACGCCAGAAGTCCTCGGCTCTCATGACGTCTTCTTCACCACGCCTGATCCGCTCAACGACTTCGGCAGCCAAGTAGTAATCCTCCAAGTCCTCCAGACCACGTTCAATGAGCTCGCGCAGATAGTAGGCCTTGCTGCGACCAGTCTTGGCCGCGAGAAAATCCAGGCGCTGCTCGACTTCAGGAGAAAGGCGGATCGATGTGGGCATGCCGCACCTTGTTGCGATACATGTATTCATGTAGCGGCAAGCACAGATGAATTCAAGCTACGTGGTCACCCAAGGCGGCAACTGCCGTCTCGACCTCCGCCGCCGATCCGATGCTGCTGGTGGCAATGTCGCGGTTGATGCGGCGGGCCAGCCCCGACAGCACCTTGCCGGCGCCCACTTCGTAAAGCGTCGCAACGCCGTTGCTGCCGAACCACTCCACCGTTTCGCGCCAGCGCACGCGCCCGATCACCTGTTCGACGAGTCGGCGGGCGATCTCGTCGGGATCGCTCGTCGGGGTCACCGTAACATTGGAGACCAGCGGCACGACCGGCGCACTCTTCGTCACGGCGGCCAGCGCCTCCCGCATGATCTCGGCCGCAGGCTTCATCAATGCCGAATGGAAGGGCGCCGAGACCTGCAGCATCAGCGCCCGCTTGGCGCCCTTCTCCGTGCATAGCCTCGCCGCCAGTTCGACCGCTGGCCTGGCGCCGGAGATCACCAGCTGGCCGCCGCCATTGTCATTGGCGATCTGGCAAACCAAGGCTTGTGCAGGATCTTTGGCGGCGCCCTGGGCGGCCTCTGCGCAAGCGGCTTCGACGTCGGCCTGTTCCAGCCCGATGATCGCCGCCATGGCGCCCTCGCCGGCCGGCACAGCCGCCTGCATGGCATTGCCGCGGATGCGCAACAGCCGGGCGGCGTCGGCGACCGAAACGAAACCTGCGGCCGCAAGTGCCGAATATTCGCCGAGCGAGTGGCCGGCGACATAGGTGACCTTGCCGTTCAGGGAGAAGCCGCGCGCCTCCAGCGCCCGGATTGCGGCAAGCGACACCGCCATCAGCGCCGGCTGGGCGTTGGCGGTCAGCGTCAGCGTCTCTTCCGGGCCTTCCCAGATCAGCTTCGATAGGTTTTCGCCGAGCGCGTCGTCAACTTCCTCGAAGATCCGCCGCGATTCCACAAAGGTATCGGCGAGGTCCTTGCCCATGCCGACAGCCTGGCTGCCCTGCCCCGGAAAGGTGAATGCGATGGCCATCGGCGGCTCCCAGCTGCTGGTTCACGTTGCCTGTGACGCAAGGCGTGCGGCCAAGTCAAGTCCAACCTTGATCGCGTAATATCGGCCGAGTGCCTGTTTCGGCAGGCTTTTTGGCGATCACTCATGATGAAAACCGCTCACGATTTGTTTGCTGGCTCTTCTTATTTCCGCCACAGGCGCTAGGCTTTGCGTGACAGTTCGATGACAATCGAGTGACGCTTTTGTTGCGGGCCGGGGAACTATTGAAGTGGCAAAGACCAAGCAGAGCGCAGCCGAGGCGGCGCCCCAGTTTCTTGAAGGCGATCCCTCGACCGGCTATCTGCCGGCGCGCAAATGGCCTGTCATCCGCTATGGCCTTATCAGCTTGCTGGCTGCGGCCATCCTTGTGTTTGCCATCGAACTGATCGTGCGCGGCAACTTTGCCGGCACCATTGATTTCTTTCTGCAGCCTTTCAAACCCGGCTGGACCACGATCATCATTTTTGCGCTGATCCTCATCGGCCTCGACGCCGTGCTCGGCCGCAGTCATCAGAGCCTGATGATCGTCGCGCCGCTGACATTGTCGCTGGCGTTCGTCGGCCACCAGAAGTCGCTGTATCTCGGCGATCCGCTCTATCCGACCGATTTCCTCTATTCCCGGCAGATCGTGGCACTGATGCCGCTTCTGGTACGCGATCGCCCGGGAACCGCCATTGCCCTGGCGATCGGCATCGTCGGCGGACTGTCGCTGCTCGTCTACGGTTGGCGGCTGTGGCGCCGCCGCGTTCCGGCGCTCAGCCACAAGGGCCGCCTTGCCCGGCTGACGCTGACAGTACCGCTGATCGCCTTCTTCGTTTCCATCATGGACTATGCCACTTTCTCGTGGACGCGCGACCGGCTGCAGATCATCCCGATCATGTGGGACCAGAAGGAAAACTATGCCTCGAACGGTTTTGCGCTCGCCTTCGCGCTGAACGTCCCGATGGCGCATGTCTCGGCGCCGCCCGGCTATTCCGGCAAGGCGATCGAAGCGATCGGCAAACCGCAGGTGACGGCTTCGGTACCCGCCGAGAAGCCCGACATCATCGTCGTCATGAGCGAATCCTTCTGGGATCCGACCAAGCTGCCCGGCGTCACCATCACGCCCGACCCTATCCCCAATGTGCGGGCACTGCGCACGGGTTACATGTTCTCGCCCGAGTTCGGCGGCATGACGGCCAACATCGAGTTCGAGGCCCTGACCGGCTTTTCCAACGCCTTCCTGCCGGCGGGCAGCATTCCCTACCAGCAATATGTGCGGACACCGACTCCCTCGCTGGCGACCTTCCTGAAAAGTCAAGGCTACCGGGCGCGCGCTATCCATCCCGGCACTAACTGGTTCTGGAACCGGGGGGCCGTCTATGCCGATTTCGGCTTCAACGACTTCAAGTCCGAGGAGACGTTGCCGCCCATGCAGAAGCGCGGACCGCTCGCGTCGGACGCTGCGATGACCGACGAGATCATCCACGAAGCCGATACCAGCGCCGAGCCGGTCTTCTTTTTCGCCGTCAGCCTGCAGAACCACGGGCCGTATGAGCCGTATCGCTATAACAATCCGACCCACAAGGTGCAGGCGCCGATCAGCCAATGGGCGCGTGAATCGCTGTTGAGCTATGCCGAAGGCTCTTCCGACGCGGACCGCGGCCTCGAGCGGCTGATCGAATGGGCGAAGAAACGCGAGCGGCCGACCGTCATCGCGTTCTTCGGCGACCATCTGCCGCCGCTTGGGCCGGTCTACGTCGAGACCGGCTTCCTGAAGGACAATGTTGCGCCGCGCAAGGAGGCGGCCGACCAGATGCTGCTGCACCACCAGACGCCGCTGATCGTCTGGTCGAATCGCAGCGGCCCGGCCGAGGATCTAGGCGCCGTCAGCCCGTCCTTCCTGCCCTACCATATCCTGAAGACAGCCGGCATCAGCCATCCCTATTACACCGGCTTCCTCGGACAGTTGCGAGAGCGCTACCGCGTTATCGACCGCAATTTGCTTTTGGCACCGGGGGGCGACGCCACCCCCGATTGGTCGCGTCAGAAAGAGATCGATCCGGCAATCCGCGACTTCCGTCTGCTGCAATACGACATGATGTTCGGCAAGCGCCATGCCGCGCCCGATTTCTTCCCCGAAACCACAGGCAAAGTGGCTGCACACACGAGTTGAGCAGCGGCGGCGGGAGAGCGGCCGACGTCGTTCAGTTCGTCAAGTGCAGCTGCGAAATCGAGCTTCCGATTTTCAGGAAGACGCTTTCGAGCTGACTGACGTCGTTGGTCGGGTAATAATCCGACGGCGACGATGCGCAGGCCTCGTAGAGCTTGCGGTTGGCTGCGGTGTCGGCCTGCAGCAGCACTGTGAATATCTGCACGTCCTGCTTCTTCAATGTGTTGCATACATTGGTTGTCCAATCGTCGACATTGCGCGCAGCCGCGGTCTGGTCGCTGGATCCAAACCGACCCGAGGCCAGGAATCCGTAGGAGCCATAGTCCGACTTCTGTGGCGTATCCTTCGCGCCATAGACAACATTCTCGCCGTCGGTGAGCAGCAGCACCGTTTTGGTCGTGCCTGACGACCTGAACGGCGCGCCGTCGCTGTAAGGCGCTTCCGGCGAGAGCACCCGCATCCCCCATGACAAGCCTTCCGAAACATTGGTCCCCGAGCCGTTCCATTCGATCATCTCACCGACGGCCTTCCGCAATTTGTCGAAATCGTCGGTCAGCGGCACTATCGGCGTCGGACAGGCCCGGTTTGGGCCGATAGTCAGTGGGCCTCTCTTGTCGTTGATCAGCTTCATCGTCGAAACACTGTACTTCGCCATGTCGCTGGTGAGGCCGGGAAGCACGGTGACAACGGTATCGTCGAGATAGGAATTGTTGTAGCCGGTCGCTGAATTGCCGTAGGAGCTGGTTGGATTTTTAGCGTTACCTGGATCGTCCGGCGCGAAATAGGGTACGAACAGGGTGTCCGGTTTGTTTTGGTCGGGCGAAATGTCGGAAACATTGTTGGTTCCGGGCCGCGCTTCGACGCAGCCTCTCCATTCGACGCCCAATTGCTTGAACAGGTCCATATGGTTGACGCGCTTGCCGCCGACCAAGGGGAAATTGGCGCCATTGTTCGGCGATTTGCCGGCCATGTCGATCCAGGCCGGATCGTAGTCCTCGCCCTTGACGTTGACGGCGGTGACGAACGGCACCACCGCGACACGTACGCTGCGCGTCGGCGACTTCGCCGCTTCGAGCATATCGATCAGGGCCGTCGCCGCCGTCCGCAATGCACCGATGCGATCGTTGCTGGCCATCGACCCGGTATTGTCGAGCACCAGCACGACTTCGAGCTGATTGGTCGATTCGACGGCGCCGGCATCGACGGTGATGCGCTTGTCGTCGCCGAACAGGAAGGCGAAGTTCAAATTGACGTCCGCCATGGCGACAGCCTTTGTCTGGATGTAATTGAGGCCCCTTTCCACGGTAAGCGTCGCTTCGGCGTTCCTCAACTCGCTGTGGCCGGCGACATTGGTCTGGAAGTAGCGGTCGAAGACGTCCTTGCGCGAAGCCTCGATGTCGCCGAGATGCGAAGATGCAAGGTTCGCGGCATCGAGCGCGTTCTGCAAGCTGACCTTGGCCCTCATCAAGGTGGACACGTCCACGGCAAAGGCGACGGCGGTCAGAACCGCAGGCAGCCCGAACGCCAGCATCAGGGCAAAGTTGCCGCTCTTCGAACGGCAGAATTTGTCGAAAAGCATTTTTGTCCCCAAAACCGCCTTGCTGCCGACCTCGCGCAGACTGTTTGCTTTTGCATCGGCATGATGAACGACGGGTTGCCGCCACGCCCGCCGGTGCTGGAACTTCGCATGGTGGTTAAGGTCCGGTTTCAGGAAATCCGTAAGCCTTGCCATCGAGGCCCGTGGCGCTCTGGGACGGTAGGGCCGTTTGCCCAGTCGTTTGGCCTTGCTTTGCGGTCAAATTCCTGTATAGACGCCCGCAATCTGCCGGTCCTTGCTGGGGGCTGAACGGAGGGCCGGAGGTTTTTCGAAACCTTCGCGTGAAGCCAGAAGCGCTTCCGCCTCCCGTGTCTCCGCTCTCGACCGTCTCGTCATGCTCCTTTCTTCCCCGCCTTCGCAAGGATTGCGGGTCAGAGAAGTTGCAGAGGCTTTTGCCGCCGGGAACCGGGAGAGAAACGAAGAAAGGCACGAACACTATGGCTCTATACGAACATGTGTTTCTTGCCCGGCAGGACCTCTCGCAGCAGCAGGTCGATGCGCTTGTCGAACAGTACAAGGGCGTCATCACCGCGAATGGCGGGTCCGTCGGCCGGGTCGAGAACTGGGGACTGAAGTCCCTCACCTACCGGGTCAACAAGAACCGGAAGGCATATTATACACTCATGGACATCACCTGCCCGCCGGCCGCGCTCAATGAAATGGAGCGCCAGATGGGCCTGTCCGAGGACGTGCTGCGTTTCCTGACCATCAAGGTCGATTCGCATGAGGAAGGTCCGTCGGCAATGATGCAGAAGCGCGAAGAGCGCTCGGAACGCGGCGGCTTCGGCGACCGCGACCGTGGCGATCGTGGCCCGCGCTCATTCGGCGACCGCGATCGCGGTGACCGTGGTGATCGTCCGTCGCGCAGCTTCGGCGATGGCGGTGCCGATCGTGGCCCGCGCCGTCCGCGCGAAGGCTTTGAAGGAGCCGCAGAATAATGGTCGACATCAACCAGATCCCAACCCGGCGCCCCTTCCACCGTCGCCGCAAGACTTGCCCGTTCTCCGGCGCCAACGCGCCGAAGATCGACTACAAGGACGTGCGGCTTCTGCAGCGCTACATCTCCGAGCGCGGCAAGATCGTGCCATCGCGTATCACCGCCGTCAGCCAGAAGAAGCAGCGCGAACTCGCCAAGGCGATCAAGCGCGCCCGCTTCCTCGGCCTGCTGCCCTACGTGGTCCGCTAAAATCTACGCGGGCGGTTCGCCGCCCGCTTTTTCATCGGCCACGACGGGCGTAGGCGGATCGAACACCAAATCCCGGGTTGGATTTCGACAAGAGATCCTAACTGCCGCGACAGGCAGGACAGCGACACAGGCGGCGACGCCCCAGCTTCCTGACCTGTTCCAGACAACTCGGCGCCGATCCTGAGGATAGCGCCCAAGCGAAGGAACAAAACCATGGAAGTCATTCTTCTCGAACGCGTTTCCCGCCTCGGCCAGATGGGCGATACCGTCAAGGTCAAGGACGGGTTCGCCCGCAATTTCCTGCTGCCGCAAGGCAAGGCGCTGCGCGCCAACGAAGCTAACAAGAAGAAGTTCGAGGGACAGCGGGCCCAGCTCGAAGCCCGCAACCTGGAGCGCAAGTCCGAAGCCGCGCAGATTGCAGAAAAGCTCGACGGCAAGAGCTTCATCGCGGTGCGCTCGGCCGGCGAGACCGGCCAGCTTTATGGTTCGGTCTCGACGCGCGACATCGCCGAGCTGGTGACGGCGGAAGGTTTTTCGGTCAACCGCAACCAGATCCTGCTCAACCAGCCAATCAAGACCATCGGCGTCACCAATGTGGCGATCGCGCTGCACCCGGAAGTCGAGGTTACCATCACGCTCAACATTGCCCGCACGGCCGACGAAGCCGAGCGCCAGGCCAAGGGCGAAACACTGACCACCGCCGAAGCCATCTACGGCGAGGACATCAACGATAATGCGCGGCCGGAAAACTTCTTCGATCCGAATGCGGAGTTCGAAGGCGGCGAAGACAACGGCTGATCGTCATTCGTCGGCATTCGCCGGCTAATCGCTATTCTGGACCAATGCCCGGGCCTCGTACCCGGGCATTTTTATGCCAAATGGAACTTTTCGAACCCCTATATCTTGATGCAGAATAGGACAGCATGTCTGGCCGAGAGGGGACAATTGGTCATGAATATTCTGCTGAAGCGCGTTCTCGACCGCCTGGTCCGCATAGGCAATCTCAAGGTGACAGGGCCGCAAGGCTCGATGGTGACTTTCGGTGACGGCAGCGGCGAGCCGGTGCACATGCACATCAAGACAAGGCATGCCGAGCGCGCAATAACCTTCGATCCGATGCTGGCGGTGCCGGAAGCCTACATGGACGGTGAACTCGACATTCTCGAGGGCGGCGTGCTGGGGGTGATGCGGATTGCCTTCCAGAACATGGGCAGCGGCGGTATCGATGCCACCTGGTCGAAGGCGATCGAAGGTCTGCGCCACGCCTTCCGGCGCCTGCAGCAGATCAACACGGCGTCGCGGGCGCGCCGCAACGTGCAGCGCCATTACGATCTGTCGGGCGACCTCTACCGCCTCTTCCTCGATGAGGACATGCAATATTCCTGCGCCTATTTCGAGCAGCCGGACATGACGCTCGACGAGGCACAAGCGGCCAAGAAGCGCCATATCGCCGCCAAGCTCAGGCTGAAGGCCGGCCAGACGGTTCTTGATATCGGCTCCGGCTGGGGTGGGCTTGGGCTCTATCTAGCCAAGGCGTTCGACGTCGACGTGCAAGGCGTGACGCTGTCGACCGAGCAGCACGGCGTCGCCACCGACCGCGCCCATGCGCAAGGCCTGCAAAACCGGGTGCATTTCGACATCAAGGACTATCGCGAGCTCAATGAGCGTTTCGACCGCATCGTCTCCGTCGGCATGTTCGAGCATGTCGGGGTCAATCATTTCCGCACCTTCTTCGACAAGTCGGCGACGCTGCTGAAGCCGGACGGCGTCATGCTGCTGCACACGATCGGCCGCTCCGGCGTGCCGTGGGCAACCAGCGCCTTCATCCGCAAGTACATCTTCCCGGGCGGCTACATCCCGTCGCTATCCGAAGTGATGCCGGCCATCGAAAAATCGGGGCTCGTCGTCACCGATATCGAGGTTCTGCGGCTGCATTATGCCGAGACACTGAAGCATTGGGGCGAGCGCTTCGCGGCCAACCGCGACAAGGCCAAGGCGATTTATGACGAGCGCTTCTGCCGCATGTGGGAGTTCTATCTTGCCGCCTCGGAAGCTGCCTTCCGCTGGCAGGATCTGGTGATCTTCCAGATCCAGATTGCCAAGAAGAACGACACGCTGCCGATGACGCGCGACTACATGGCCAGTTGCGAGAAGGCGCTGGAGATGCGCGATCTTGGACGTCGCGAAAAGGCTCCGGTGGCCAAGCCCACTCGCCGCCGCAAGGTGGCGGATCCGGAGTAGACTGCCGGCATCACGCCATTGCCGCTTGCCATTGCCGGCCGGCACGCTGAAAAGGGTCCCGTCAAGGCAGGACCTTTTTTCATGACCTACCTCCTCTACGTCGCCGCCGCACTTGCCGAGATCGCCGGCTGCTTTTCGTTCTGGGCGTGGTGGCGGCTGGACAAGTCGCCGCTGTGGTTGGCGCCCGGTCTCGTCTCGCTGGTGCTATTTGCGTGGCTGCTGGCGCTGGTCGACGCCAGTGCGGCCGGTCGTGCCTATGCCGCCTATGGCGGCATCTACATTGCCGCCTCGCTGGTCTGGCTGTGGCTGGCGGAAAGCGTGCGCCCAGACCGCTGGGACCTTGCCGGTGCCGCGATCTGCATCGTTGGCGCCTCGGTCATCGTGCTCGCACCTCGGGCGGCGTAAGCGATGGAATTGCCCGTCCCGCTTAGACAAGGCGTCGACCGCCTTCTCGAACAGGTGCCGTTGCCGATGCTTAAGCAAGCGGCAAAGACGCTGTCGGACCGCTCCCGCGCAGAGTTGCGCGACGGTCGCCTGCACATGGCCGAAGACCTGGCGGTGAAGGCCTATCTGGCAACGCGGCTGCCGGCGACCTATGCCGCCATCCGCGCCAGCCTCGATGCGGTCAGCGAGGCACGGCCGGATTTTTTCCCAAAAACCCTGCTCGATGTCGGCGCCGGCCCTGGTACGGTGCTTTGGGCCACAATCGATCTCTGGCCCGATCTCGAACAGGCGGTGCTGCTCGAGGCCGGTGCCGCGGTGCGACGCGTCGGCGAGGCGCTTGCCGCCGAGGCGGTCACTGCCAGGACCGCCTGGCGGACCGGCGATGTCACTATCGACCTGGCCGAGCTGGAGCCGGCCGAGCTGGTGACCTCAGCCTATGTGCTGGACGAGATCGCGCCGGCATCGCTGGCAAAACTCGTCGACCGGCTCTGGCAGCTGACCGCCGACACGCTGCTGGTCGTAGAGCCAGGCACGCCGGCCGGCTGGCAGCGCATCCTTGCCGTGCGCCGACAGCTGATCGAGGCGCGCGCGCATGTGCTCGCGCCATGTCCGCATGAGGCGCCCTGCCCGCTCGTCGCTCCCGACTGGTGCCATTTCGCCCGTCGCGTCGCCCGCTCGCGCCTGCACCGGCTGGCCAAGGATGCCGAGGTGCCGTGGGAGGACGAGAAATTCATCTTTGTCGCGGCTTCCCGCCATCCGGCCGCTCCGCCTCGAGCGCGAGTGATCGCACCGCCGAAGTCGGGCTCCGGCAAGGTCTTGCTGAAGCTTTGCCAACAGAATGGGAATGCTGCCGAGCGACTGTTCACCAAGCGCGACGGCGAGACGTTCAAGACCGCGCGGCGACTGGACTGGGGTGATGCCTTGCCGGAATGACCGGCAGCTATTTTCCTGTTTTGTTCTCGCCTGAGAACGGCTAGGCTCGCCATCTTGATTCGAGTCAATCGAGATTCTTTCCACCGAAAGAACCTGGCTGTGAATCGCGGGCATCAAAGTTGGTTGGTTGGGGACTGATGCAGATAAGTCATCACCGACTTGTCTCGTTCTGATATCGAGAGACCGGGGATCAGGACCGGGGACATCATGGCAGAGGCAGCACGAAAATTCGGCGTGGCGGAAACACCGCTCTATCGCGAGGCGCCGAACAACATCGAGGCCGAGCAGGCGCTGCTCGGCGCCATACTGGTCAACAACGATGCCTTCTACCGCGTCTCCGACTTCCTGAAGCCCGGCCATTTCTACGAGCCGCTGCATAGAAAGATCTTCGAGGTCGCGGCCGAGCTGATCCGCATGGGCAAGATCGCGACGCCGATCACGCTGAAGACCTTCCTGCCGGCCGACGAGAAGGTCGGCGACATGACGGTGGCGCAATATGTCGTGCGGTTGGCGGTCGAGGCCGTCACCGTCGTCAACGCCACCGACTATGGCCGCGCCATCTACGATCTGGCGACGCGGCGCGCGCTAATCACTGTCGGCGAGGACATGGTGAACATCGCCTATGACGCGCCGGTCGACATGTCGCCTTCCGACCAGATCGAGGATGCCGAGCGGCGCCTGTTCGAATTGGCCGAAACCGGCCGCTACGATGGCGGCTTCGAGAGCTTCACCGATGCCGTCAAGACCGCCGTCGACATGGCCAATGCGGCTTATATGCGCGACGGGCATTTGTCGGGCGTTGCTACCGGCTTGCGCGATCTCGACCGCCGCATGGGCGGCCTGCAGTCGTCCGACCTGATCATCATTGCCGGCCGCCCCGGCATGGGCAAGACCTCGCTCGCCACCAATATCGCCTTCAACATCGCCGAGGCCTATGTCCCGGCGCAGCAGGCGGACGGCTCGTTCAAGGCGGCCAATGGCGGCGTCGTCGGCTTCTTTTCGCTCGAAATGTCATCCGAACAGCTGGCCACCCGCATTATTTCCGAACAGACGGAAATCCCGTCGTCGAAAATCCGGCGCGGCGAGATCAGCGAGATGGATTTCGAAAAGCTGGTCGCCTGCTCGCAGACAATGCAGAAAATCCCGCTGTTCATCGACCAGACCGGCGGCATTTCCATCGCTCAGCTGTCGGCCCGCGCGCGTCGCCTGAAGCGCCAGCGCGGCCTCGACGTCATCGTTATCGACTATATCCAGCTGATGCAGGGATCGAGCGCGAAATCCTCGCAAAACCGCGTCCAGGAAATCACCGAGATCACCACCGGCCTCAAGGCACTAGCCAAGGAGCTGGCGGTGCCGATCATCGCGCTGTCGCAGCTGTCGCGCCAGGTCGAGAGCCGCGACGACAAGCGCCCGCAGCTTTCGGATCTGCGCGAATCGGGCTCCATCGAGCAGGACGCCGACGTGGTGCTGTTCGTCTACCGCGAGGAATATTATCTGAAGAACCGCGAGCCGAAGCCGGGCACCGACGAATACATCAAATGGGAACACGAGATGAACGAGATGCGCGGCAAGGCCGAGGTCATCGTCGCCAAACAGCGCCACGGCCCAACGGGATCGGTCAGCCTCGCCTTCCAGGGCGAATTCACCCGCTTCTCGGACCTCGCCGAGGAGCATCATTTGCCGGACCGGTTCGAGTAGGCATTGTCGCGGAGCAGCCGATTGGACTTTAGCGATATCTACCAAAGGATAAAATTCGAAGAGTATGACATCTCCGAGGATGAACGCGCGCAACTCACTGAATATCTGAGATCTGCCGGGTCAATTTCTCGCACGGAATCGCACGCCGGTTTGCTGGTGTTCTGCTACTCAAGCGAACCGACGCCCGAGAACGTTGAATTGGTGAGGAAATTCCTTGCCAAGCATGTCGAAGACTATTCGCGAAGCGCGGCAGTGACCGGCCTCTATCGGATTTGGAAGCTGGGAACGACTCGCGACATCGATAATCTTCTGGGCCTTTTGGCACTTTGGTCAGGGGACTCTCGGCAGAGTACGTCTGTCGCTGCGATCGGGTGTGCATTCCTTCTCATGCATCGGCTTCAGGACCGCCGCCTCTCGTTAGCGCTCAGGCGATTGTTCGAAACGCTGCATGAAGCAGTCAGGCGAGACAATGATTTGGCGGTAAATTTGTTCATCTATGCATGTTGGTCGGCATACGACAATTGGGCTCAGAGCAACGGCCAGCGCCGCACTCATTTCGATACAGTCGAAAATGCTCTGCCGATTTACTGGGATCGTTCCAAATACCTCTTGGAACCAATAAACTGATGGCCAAATCCCGTATCCAGTTCATCTGCCAGAATTGCGGTTCGGTGCATCAGCGCTGGGCCGGCAAATGCGATGCCTGCGGCGAGTGGAACACGCTGGTCGAGGAAGGCACGTCAGGCGGCATAGGTTCCGGCCCGGCCAATACGCGCAATGCACGCAAGGGCCGCGCGGTGGTGCTGACCAGCCTCTCCGGCGACATCGAGGACGCGCCGCGCATCGTCTCCGGCATCGGCGAACTCGACCGCGCCACCGGCGGCGGCTTCGTGCGCGGCTCGGCGCTGCTGGTCGGCGGCGATCCCGGCATCGGCAAGTCGACGCTGCTCACCCAGGCCGCGGCCGCGCTGGCGGCAAAGGGCCACCGCATCGTCTATGTCTCGGGCGAAGAGGCGGTCGCGCAGATCAGGCTGCGCGCCCAGCGGCTCGGCGTCGCCGACACCCCGGTCGAGCTCGCCGCCGAAACCAATGTCGAGGACATCCTCGCCACCATCGCCGATGGCAAGCGGCCGGATCTGGTCATTCTCGATTCGATCCAGACGCTGTGGACCGATATGGCCGATTCGGCGCCCGGCACGGTGACCCAGGTGCGTGCCGCCGCCCAGGCGATGATCCGCTACGCAAAATCCACAGGGGCGGCGATCGTTCTGGTCGGCCACGTCACCAAGGAGGGCCAGATCGCCGGACCGCGCGTCGTCGAGCACATGGTCGACGCGGTGCTCTATTTCGAGGGCGAAGGCGGCCACCACTACCGCATCCTGCGCACGGTCAAGAATCGCTTCGGGCCAACCGATGAGATCGGCGTCTTCGAAATGTCGGACAAGGGCTTGCGGGAAGTCGCCAACCCGTCCGAGCTTTTCCTCGGTGAGCGCCATGCGAAGTCGCCGGGTGCCGCGGTTTTCGCCGGCATGGAAGGCACACGGCCGGTGCTGGTCGAGATCCAGGCGCTGGTGGCGCCATCGACGCTGGGCACACCGCGCCGCGCCGTCGTCGGCTGGGACGGTGCCCGGCTGTCGATGATCCTGGCGGTTCTGGAAGCCCATTGCGGCGTCCGCTTCGGCACGCACGACGTCTATCTCAACGTTGCCGGCGGCTACCGCATTTCGGAGCCGGCGGCCGACCTGGCAGTGGCGGCGGCACTGGTTTCCTCGCTCACCGGTCTTGCCCTTCCCGCCGATTGCGTCTATTTCGGCGAAATCAGCCTTTCGGGTGCGGTGAGGCCGGTTGCGCATGCGCAGCAGCGCCTCAAGGAAGCCGAAAAGCTGGGTTTCGGACGCGCGGTTCTGCCCTTGGGCAGCGAGGAACTTGTTGGCGGCAATGGGGTCGGGGGGATCGGAGCCGGCGCTTTCCAGCCCACCGAGCTTGCCGATCTCGTGGCGCGCATAGCCGGCTCTCGGCGCAGCCGCGCCGACGAGCAAGAGTGATGCGGCTCGTCGGGCCGTGAAAAAGAGAGCGGAGTGGGGCGAAAAACATGCCGATTACGCTGCTTGACGGAATTCTCGTCGGCTTCACCCTGGTCTCGGCGATGCTCGCTATGGTTCGCGGCTTTTCGCGCGAGATCCTGTCGATCATCTCCTGGGCAGCCGCCGCGGCCGCCGCCTTCTTCTTCTACAAGCCGGTGCTGCCTTACATTCAGCCCTATGTCGACAACGAAAAGGCCGCCATGGCGGCGGCCGCCGGTATCGTCTTCATTGTCGCGCTGATCGTCGTTTCGGTCATCACCATGAAGCTCGCCGACTGGATCATCGATTCCAGGATCGGCGCGCTCGATCGTACACTTGGCTTCCTCTATGGCGCGGCGCGCGGCATCCTGGTCGTCGCTGTCGCGCTGCTTTTCTTCAATTGGCTGGCCGGCGCCAAGGCTCCAGGCTGGATTGCCAATGCCAAGTCAAAGCCGTTGCTCGAATCGATCGGCGCCAAGCTCGAAAGCCTGCTGCCCGAGGATCCGGAAAACGCCATCCTCAACAAGCTCAATCCGAATCAGCCGGCCACCGAGACGCCTCTGGCCCCCGACGCGCCTGCAGCGGAAGCCCCTGCCGCCGGCGACGACGCCACTGCTCCGGCACCCGACGACAGCGATGCGCCGCCGGCCGACAATGCGCCCGCGACGCCGGCACCTGCAAACCCGGCGCCGGCAAACTGATTTCGACAGACTTGCGAGGCTCAAGACTGTCGATCATGTGAACGCCGCACGACGTGCGTTGCTTTCGATGCGCTATGACCTTATATGGCGACTTTAGCGGAGCTTGAGCCCCAATGGCAGCCTCAGTGGCAGACGCAGACGACGTGCTTTCCGCCGAAGCCGACGACCATTTCCACGACGAGTGCGGCGTGTTCGGCATTTTCGGCCGGCAGGACGCCGCAGCCATCGTAACGCTCGGTCTGCATGCGTTGCAGCATCGAGGCCAGGAAGCGGCCGGCATCGTTTCCTATGACGGCACCCAATTCCATGTCGAACGCCATGTCGGCCTGATCGGCGACACCTTTACTAAGCAGCGTGTCATCGACAGCCTGCAAGGCAACCGTGCCATCGGCCACACACGCTATGCTACCACCGGCGGCGCCGGTCTGCGCAATATCCAGCCTTTCTTCGCCGAACTTGCCGATGGCGGCTTTGCCGTCGCCCATAACGGCAATCTCACCAACGCCATGACCGTTCAGCGCGCCCTGCAGAAGCAAGGCGCCATCTTCTCTTCCACCTCCGATACCGAAACGCTCCTGCACCTGGTTGCCACCAGCAAGGAGCGCGACCTGAATTCGCGCTTCATCGATGCGGTGCGCCAAGTCGAAGGCGCCTTCTCGCTGGTGGCGATGACGTCCAAGAAGATGATCGGGTGCCGCGACCCGCTCGGCATCCGCCCGCTGGTGCTCGGCGATCTCGACGGCGCCTGGATTCTCGCCTCCGAGACCTGCGCGCTCGATATTATCGGTGCGCGTTTCGTGCGCGACCTGAAGCCCGGCGAAATGGTCGTCGTCACCAGCAAGGGCATCGAAAGCCTGTTCCCGTTCGAGCCGCAGAAGACCCGCTTCTGCATCTTCGAATATGTCTATTTCGCGCGGCCGGATTCGTCGGTCGAAGGCCGCAACGTCTATGAAGTGCGCAAGCGCATCGGCGCCGAGCTGGCGCAGGAAAGTCCGGTCGAGGCCGACATCGTCGTGCCGGTGCCGGATTCGGGCACGCCGGCGGCGATCGGCTTTTCGCAGGCCGCGGGCATTCCGTTCGAGCTCGGCATCATCCGCAATCACTATGTTGGCCGCACCTTCATCCAGCCCGGCGATTCGATCCGCCACATGGGTGTCAAGCTCAAGCACAACGCCAACCGCCGCATGATCGAAGGTAAGCGCGTGGTGCTGGTGGACGATTCGATCGTGCGCGGCACCACCAGCCAGAAGATCGTCCAGATGGTGCGCGATGCCGGCGCCAAGGAAGTGCATATGCGCATCGCTTCGCCGCCGACGCGCGCCTCCTGCTTTTACGGCGTCGACACACCGGAAAAGTCGAAGCTGCTGGCGTCGCGCATGTCGGTGGAGGAGATGGCCGAGTTCATCCGCGTCGATTCGCTCGGCTTCCTGTCGATCGACGGGCTCTACCGCGCCGTCGGCGAGGCCGGCCGCGACAACGAGCAGCCGCAATTCTGCGACGCCTGCTTCACCGGCCAGTATCCGACCCGGCTTGCCGACTTCGAAGGCTCCGACAATGTGCGCACGCTGTCGCTACTGGCGGCGGGCGGGTCTTAGCAGACGCTGCTTCAATGCTGAAGCTGTTCTGGCTGGATTTTGAAGCAGGACGCCGCCACGGTTTTCCGATGGGCGTCGGCATCACCGCAGAAGACGAAACGGATGCGGTAGATCTCGCCAAAACACGGTTGTTTGCCAGCGGAAAATTTCCAACCGCCTACAGGATCAAGATCATCCCCGATCTGGACACCCTGGACCAGAACCATGTCAGGCCGAATATCGGCCATTACCTGCGTCGGGGAATCTGGTTTCCGACCGGTTATGATAGTAGCTGGTCTCCGTAACCTTTGATCTTCAGAGTGACCTCATGATTTCTGCCCTTGACCTCTCCGGCCGTGTTGCGGTCGTCACCGGCGCCTCGCGCGGCATCGGCTATTCCATCGCCAGGGAGCTTGCCGCGGCCGGTGCGCATGTGATTGCGGTTGCTCGCACCGTCGGCGGGTTGGAAGAACTCGACGACCAGATCAAGGCAGGTGGCGGACAGGCGACGCTGGTACCGCTCGATCTTGCCGACATGGCGGGGATCGACCGGCTGGGCGGCGCCATCCACGAGCGCTGGGGCAAGCTCGACATACTGGTCGCCAACGCCGCTGTGCTCGGCGTCATCGCCCCGATCGGCCATGTCGAGGCCAAGACCTTCGAGAAGGTGATGACCATCAACGTCACCGCAACATGGCGGCTGATCCGCTCGGTCGACCCGCTGCTCAGGCTTTCCGATGCCGGCCGTGCTATCGTGCTGAGCTCCAGCCTTGCCCACTCCGCACGCGCCTTCTGGGCGCCTTATGCGGCGTCGAAGGCGGCGGTCGAGGCCATGACGCGTTCATGGGCGCATGAGACCGAAAACCTGCCGCTCAGGGTCAATGCCGCCGATCCCGGGGCAACGCGCACCGCGATGCGGGCGCAGGCCGTACCCGGCGAGGATCCTGAAACACTGCCGCACCCTTCGGAGATCGCCAAGCGTATCGTGCCGCTGGCCAGCCCTACGCTCAAGGAGACCGGGCTGATCTTCCAGGCCAAGCACAATCGCTTTGTCGCCTACCGGCAGCCGGAGTAGCCACACATCGCATTTTGCCGGAAGAATTGCACCGGCACCAACGTTGTTCGGGTGCCACAATTCGAGAAACGGAGGACCATATGCGGAGACTGCTTCTCTTGACTGCCGCCGCGCTGCTTGCAGTGATCGGCGCCGCGTCGTCGCAGGAGGCAACGATGAGCTTTTTCGTCACCAGCGTCGGCTCCGGCAAAGGCGCCGATCTCGGCGGTCTCGCCGGCGCCGACGTCCATTGTAGTTCACTGGCCGAAGCCGCGGGCGTTACCGGCAAGACATGGCGCGCCTATCTCTCGACCAGCGATACCGATGCACGCGACCGTATCGGCAAAGGCCCGTGGTTCAACGCCAAGGGCGTCAAGATCGCCGATGATGTCGCTTCCCTGCATAGCGATGCCAACGCCATCACCAAACAGACGGCACTCGACGAAAAGGGCCAAATGGTCAACGGCCGCGGCGACACGCCCAACCGGCACGACGTGTTGACCGGCTCCAAGCCGGACGGCACGAAAATAGCCGACCAGACCTGCGGCGACTGGACGCTGAGCGGAGCAGAAGGTGTGGCGATGATGGGTCATCACGATCGTACCGGCCTCGATGATTCGGCAGCCGCCAAATCGTGGAATTCCTCGCATGCGTCACGCGGTGGCTGCAGCCAGGAAGCGCTGAAGGGCACCGGCGGCGACGGCCTGTTCTATTGTTTTGCGGTGAACTGAACCAAAACGACCCGACGTCACGTGGCTGTGATGCCGTGGCTTAACGCCGCGCTTTGGCCCAGCTTTCGCCGCTGGGCCGGAGTTGCTAGGATCGTGCGACTCCCAAAACAAGCAGAGCGAGGAAATACTCATGGCGGCACCGAGCGTAGCGTTAGTCTGGTATCTGGTGATCGCCGGCCCGCAAGGCGGCATGGTCGTGCTGCCCAGCACATTCGACACCCGCGAACAGTGCGCCTTCGCCATAACCGAATACCAGAAGCAACCGACGCCGGCCGGCTGGTCGGTGCAGTGCGTGCCGAGCGCCTCGCCCTTCGCCGACGAGGGCGACGCCGAGGAGCCGTCGGCGCAGTAGGGACAGCGTGATCTCCCCCCTCAAGGGGGGAGATCGTCAGCGTCGCGCGCTTACCGTCAGCTCCGGCTTCTGGCTGATGGTCTGGAACACGACGCAGTAGCGCTCGGTCAGCTTGAGCAGCGCATCGATGCGCTCCTGCGGCTCGTCGGTGTCGAGGCCAAATGTCAGCCGGATGGCGTGGAAGCCAACCGGCGCATCCTTTGCCACGCCAAGCGTGCCGCGAAAGTCTAGGTCGCCTTCGGCCTCCACCGTGGCGGCCCCAAGCTTGAATTCCAGCGCCGTGGCCACCGCCTTCAGCGTGACGCCGGCGCAAGCCACCAGTGCCTCCAGCAGCATGTCGCCGGAGCAGAGTTCGAGCCCGGTGCCGCCGGTCGCCGGATGCAGCCCGGCAATGGCGATCGCCCTGCCTGTCTCGACCTTGCAGGCGATCGATTGGTCGTCGATCGAGCCTTTGGCGCGGAGAGTAATCAGCGCGCGCGAGGCGTCGTCGCGATAGGCCACCTTCAGCGGCGCCTGCATGGCTTTCAATGCGATCGCGTCCATTTCGTTTCTCTCCCATAGTTGCCTGGCTTCGCCGCCTAACGGCGATGCCGTCTGCCCAAACGCAAGTCTCCACTGGCGTAGCGCTTGGCAGGGTTTCGCCCGTATAGCCTGACGATACGGGGAGCATCCAACGCCTTCACACCGTCTCTCGCAACACATTCGTAAGGCCGCCGGACATATGGCCGACATCGCCATCGTGGAAACCCGCGAACGGGTTCTTGCCGGAATCCTGTTCACCGGGGCTGCCTACCTGCTGTTTTCGATGCAGGACGCCTCAAGCTGACACTATGGTGTCAGGAAGGGGCAGCGTAGGCTGGTGAGATGACGGGATCGCTGGACATGCCATGCACAGTGGAAAGCGCCCGCGAGCGTACCCTCGGCATCATCCTGGTCTCGGCATCGGCGGCCGTCTTCGGCCTCACCGGCGTGCTGACCAAATCGATCCATGCCGACCCGCTGACCATTACCTGCTGGCGCGGCTTCGTCGGCTCGATCCTGATCAGCCTCTATGTCCTATGGCGCCGCCAGCGCTCCGGCGGTCGCGACAGCTTGCGGCTCGGCTGGCGAGGCTGGCTGCTGGCGATCGAGGGCGCGCTCGCGAGCATCGCCTTTATCTCGGCGTTCAAGTTCACCTTTGTCGCCAATGTCGCGATCATCTATGCCACGGCCCCGTTCGTCACCGCGCTGCTGGCCCTCCTGTTGGTCCGCGAGCCGTTCCGGCTGCAGACGCTTGCCGCCGCTGCTGTGTCACTATGCGGTGTGGCAATCATGGTCTGGTCCGGCTTCGGCACCGGCCATTTGTTCGGCGACGGGCTGGCGCTGCTGATGACGATCGGCAGCGCGCTCTACATGATCATGGTGCGCGCCTTCCGCGACACGCCGGTGGTGTGGGCGGGTGCGGTGTCGGCATTCCTTCTGTTCGTGCTCGGCTGGTTCGTCGCCGATCCGCTGGCTGTCTCGGCCAGGGACGCTGTGCTTCTAGCCACCTTCGGCGCCTCGTTCGCGCTGGCTTCGATCCTGTGGACGGAGGGCACCCGGCTTATTCCGGCGGCCGAGTCCGGATTGCTGGGTTCAGCTGAAGTGCCATTCGCGATCCTGTTTGCCTTCCTGTTCCTGGCGGAGATCCCGCCGGCAGCCAGCATGGTCGGTGGCGCCATCGTGCTTTGCGCGGTGTTCGCTCACGCCGGCCGCGACTGGCTGATGGCCAGGCAGCGCGCAGCGGATGCATGACCAATCCTCGCCGCGTCCGAGCGCGAGTTGGTGGTCCGATCACGAGAAATCCGGTCCTGAAAATTAATTTGAAAAGTCATGGAACCATCATAGGGCTCAGGCATTATGGCTGCGACGGGCCACCCCAAGTCCCCCCAAACCCCTCGGCCCGTCCTACTCAGAAGCCGACCGCAAGGTCGGCTTTTTCTTTGCTGGCTCAATTGACCAAGGCCAGGTTGCCGCTGAACAACGCGGCCAGATCCTGCGCCGGCCGGTCGGCATCCTCACGCAAGCGGACGGCGAATTCGGCGACCGGCACCGGTGGCAGATCAAGATCGCGCGGCGCCTCGACGATGCCGGAATGAGCGAAGCGCGCCGTCCTCAACGTCAAGGCGATGCCGGCGTGCACCGCCGTGCGCAGGCCGGCAAGGCTGGCACTGCCGGCAACAATGCGGTAGCGACGGCCGGCCGCATCGAGTGCACTGGTCGCCGCTTCGCGAAACCCGCAATGGGGATCGAGCAGCGCCAAGGGCAGTTCGTCGTGGCGGGTGGCCAGCCCGTTCTGTGAGCAAAGCCAGATCATTGGTTCCTTGAGCACACCGACCTCGTCCCGTGTCGGCACCTGCCGCATGGCAATGGCCAGATCAAGGGTGCCGGCCTGCAAAGCCTGCGCCAGTTCGGCGGAACGGCCGACGCGCAGTTCGATCCTGACGCGCGGATGGCTGACAGCAAAAGCCCTGAGAAGCTGCGGCAAGCCGCTGTCGGCGAAATCCTGCGTGGTGCCGATGGCGACGCGCCCGTCGGCGTGCGCGCCTTTGAGGGCCAGCCACGCCTCGCGGTGCGCGGCAAGGATGCGACGCGCGTGAACGATCAGATCCTCGCCTGCCGGCGTCAGGCCGCGCCCTCGCCCCTGCGGCACCAGCAGCGGTTCGCCGACAACATCCTCCAGCCGCTGCATCTGCGCGGTCACTGCGGACGGCGAGCGACCGACGATCGACGCGGCCCGCGCCAGGGAACCGCCATCGACGAAAGCGAGGAAAGTCTTGAGGAGGTCGGGATCGAACATCTGCACAATTCGATACTATCAAAGTGTTTATCAAAAACAATTCGATTTTTTTGATCAAAGGACGATGGCATGATTTTCTCGACGGCGAAGAGGCGCCGCTTGAAACCGAGGAGAAGAAACATGCCGATCATCAATGTCAGCGTTACCGGCAAGCCCGATGCCGCTTTGTCCGCCGCCATTGCCAGGGAAGTGACCGAACTGACAGCCACGCATCTGCGCAAGGACGCGACGATCACAGCTGTTGCCATTTCCTATCACGACCCCGAGCACTGGTTCGCCGGCGGCAAGTCGCTGGCCGAGCATGGCACCAACACGGCCTGGCTCGACATCAAGGTTGTCGACGGTACCAACACCAAGCTCGAACTGGAGGCGTATCTGCAGGCAATTTTCGCGGCATTCGGCCGGCTGCTGGGTAAGGTGCATGAGGAAAGCTACGCCCTCGTGCATGAAGTGCCTGCGGCCGCCTATGGCTTTGGCGGCAAGACGCAGGAATTCCGCTTCATCAGCGGAAGGATGAAAGCGGCGTAGCTGCGATAAGCAGCCGAGCCGAATCAACATAGGCGAATCAAACATAGGAGAGAGGGAAAAATGGAGCCGCATTGACGTTGATCCAACTTCGGCTAGGTTCTCACCCGAAGCGGCCGGTGAAGAGCCGCGACGTGAGATCGTTGGGAGATGCGGCGATGATCCTGACACTGGCGCTGCTTGCGGGTCTTGTCGCGGCCTGGCTGCTGATCGGCGTGGTGGAGAAGTTCCGCCTCGGCCTGCGTTTGAGCCAGGCGCTGCTCTACGTGCCGTTCAAGCTCGCCTACCGGATCAGCGACGACCGCATCAAGATTGCGCGCAGGTCGGTGGCCCCGGTCATCTATGTCATCTGGCATCAGTCACGCATCGAGCCGGCGCTGATGCTGTCGCTGCTGCCGGAGGATACGCTGCACATCCTCGACCAGGCTTCGGCCAGATCGCCGTGGCTGGAGCCGTGGCGCGAGCTCGGCCGCACCATCGCCTTCAACGCCGAGCATGTCTTCGTCAGCCGCAGATTGGTGCGGGTGCTGAAGGGCAAGGGCCGGCTCGCCGTTTACCTGCCGGATGCGGTCGAGCCAGACGTCAAGTCGTTTCGGTTGTTTCGCGCCATCACCCGTATCGCCATGCAGGCCGACGCCCGTATCGTGCCGGTCTTCGTTGCCGGCGCACGCAGCCTGCCGGCCTCGCTGACGCCGGCGGACAAGGCGCCGCGCCATTGGTTTCCGCAGCTGTCGATCAGCGCGCTGGAGCCGATGACCATCGCCGAGCTGGTGGCGCGGAACCCAGATCAGGCCTCCAACACCAATGCGCTGTTTGATCGCTTCGCCGAGGCCAGGCTTTTCGGCAGTGATCTCGACCGAGGGCTGTTCCTCGCCATGCGCGATGCGGCCGATCGTGTTGGCGCTTCGCACCCAATAATCGAGGACGTCATTGGCGGTGCCCTGAGCTACCGGAAAGTGTTCATCGGCGCCAGGGTTTTGGGCCGACGGTTCGAGGCAATAACAGCGCCGGGCGAAGCGGTTGGGCTGCTCCTGCCCAACGCCAATGGCGTCGTGCTGTCGTTCGTCGGACTTCTGTCGGCTGCGCGGGTGGCAGCAATGATCAACTATACCGCCGGCCCGGCCAGCGTCACCGCCGCCGTCCGCACGGCAATGATCCGCACCGTGGTCTCCTCACGCGCCTTTGTCGAAAAGGCCAACCTCGCCGACATCGTCGAGGCGGTGGAAAAGGGCGGGGCGAAACTGCTGTGGCTGGAGGATGTCCGCGCAAGCGTGACCGTGCTGGACAAGGCCGCAGCCGCCTTGCTGTGGCGCCGGCCGTTGCAGCGCCAGGATGCGGCCAAGCCGGCGGTGATCCTGTTCACCTCCGGCTCGGAAGGCACGCCCAAGGCCGTGGTGCTGTCGCACCGGAATCTTCTTGCCAATGCGATGCAGGCGGAAGCCCGCATCACCATCTCGCCGGCCGATATCCTGCTCAACGTGCTGCCGGTGTTCCACTCGTTCGGGCTGACCGGCGGCACCATCCTGCCGCTGGTCACCGGAGTAAAGCTGTTCCTCTACCCGTCACCGCTCCACTACAAACTTATTCCGGAGGTGGCGCGCAAGGTCCGGCCGACGGTGATGTTCGGCACCGACACGTTCCTCGCCAACTATGCCCGCACCGCCAAGGACGGCGATTTTTCCAGCCTGCGCTTCGTCGTGGCCGGTGCCGAGGCGGTGAAGCCGGAGACGCGCCGGGTTTACCGCGAGCGCTTCCAGGCCGAGATCATCGAAGGTTTTGGCTTGACCGAGGCCGCACCAGTGGTTGCCGTCAACACCGCCATCCACGGCCGCGACGGAACGGTCGGGCGGCTGCTGCCGGCCATGCGCATGAAACTCGAACCGGTCGAAGGCATCAGCGACGCCGGCCGGCTGTGGCTCGACGGGCCGAACCTGATGATGGGCTACATGACCGGCGACCGGCCGGGCGAGTTGCAGCCGCTCGAAGGCTGGCACGATACCGGCGATATCGTTTCGGTCGATCGCGAAGGCTTCATCACCATTCGCGGCCGCGCCAAGCGCTTCGCCAAGATAGCCGGCGAGATGGTATCGCTTGGCGCGGTCGAGATGCTGGTGCAGTCGCTGTGGCCGGAAGAGCATCACGCCGTGGTGGCAGTGCCGGACAAGCGGCGCGGCGAGCGCCTCGTTCTGGTCACCACGGCCGACAATGCCGATCCCGACGAATTGCGCGAATTCGGCAAAAAAGCCGGGGCGGCCGAACTGATGGTGCCGAACGACATCGTCAAGGTCGAGGAGATCCCGGTACTGGGCTCCGGCAAGACCGACTATGTCTCGACTAGAAAGCTGGCGCTCGAGAGGCTGGGACTGAGCGCAGCCGCCTGAGGCTTGCTGTCGAAAATTCTAAAGCGCGTCGCGTTCGACCGGCCTTGTGCGACGCGCTTTAGATTCTTGTTTTTATGCATGTCGTTATCGCAAAACCGCTGCACACTTTTGCGCGAATGCATTAGAGGACTACCACCGACAACAGCAGAATGACGCCGACGGCCATCATCAGCAGGCCCGGCCAGTTCTGCGACAGGCCGAGAAAACGGAGCCCGCGTCGTCGCGGCTCCAGAGTCGGACCTGGTGTTGCGAGATTGGGCGTCGGACTGTCCGGCGCGGTGGAGACAGCGGCCGGCTCACTAAGCCGCCCGCGCATGATGGCCGCAATCGCCATATACACGAGGCCGGCGACAGTCAGTAACGCGCCGATGAGGATGACAGCCATTTCTCCTCGTTTTCCGATGGTTCTGCGCCCGATGCGGCAGCTTGCGCTACGTTGACGACGTATCACGAGCAGCCGCTCAGGCGGACCTACCAACACAAACGGTCTAGCCGCCCAGCAAGTTCCGAAAACGGGGTTTTTGAGGTGCGTTCCACAGCGCCGCGTGCTCTGCGAGCCTTTTTGGAATCATGCACTGCCAGGCGCAACGCGAACTGGCACCAAATCCGTCAGCCAATATCCGAGGACGGCACCTTCTCGCCTTCGCGCTTGGCGCGTCTCGAATAGGCCCGCACGCTGAACGGCAAGAAGACCAGATAGCCGGCAACCGAGGCCGTCAGCGTATACCAGGGATAGGTCATCAAAAGCAGGACGTAGAGGACGACTGCGAGGATGATCGGCAGCACCCTGTCGCCCGGTATCCTGACGCTCTTGCCGGAATAGACGGGCAGTCTGCTGACCAGCAGGAACGCCACCAATATTGTAAAGCCGGTGGCAATGAAGGCTGCCAGGCGGCTGGGTTCAAGCCCAAGCCTGAGGAAGAACAGATAGAGCGGCAGCATTACAAGCACCGCACCCGCCGGCGCCGGCACGCCGACGAAATATTCGGTTTGCCACTGCGGACGGTCGAGCTCTTCGTCGAGCACGTTGAAACGGGCAAGCCTCATCCCACAGGCGATGGTGAACAGCAGCGCGGCGATCCAGCCCGGCGAACCTGCCCTGTCGAGCAGAAAGGCATAGAGCACCAGCGCCGGTGCCACGCCGAAATTGACGATATCGGCCAGCGAATCCATCTGGGCGCCGAATTTGGAAGTCGCCTTCAGCATTCGCGCTAGACGGCCGTCGATACCATCGAGGAAGGCGGCGAGCAGCACCATCACCACCGCTGGCTCGAAGCGGCCCTCGAAGCCGAAGCGAATACCGGACAGGCCGGCGCAGATGGCAAGCACCGTGACCAGATTGGGCAGCACCATGCGCATCGGGATTTCGCGAATGCGCGGGCCACCGCCGCCATGCGCCTCGAATTTCTTGAACGGCGGCGCCACCGGTCAGGAGACCCGCACGAGCGGCGTTGCGGCAACGCCGCCGAATTCCGCCAGCACCGTCTCACCGCCAACCGCGGTCTGGCCGACGGCGACACGCGGCGTCGCGGTCGAGGGCAGGAATACATCGACGCGCGAGCCAAAGCGGATCAGCCCGAAGCGCTGGCCGGTGCCGATGGCGCCGCCGGGCTCGGCCCAGCAGACGATGCGCCGCGCCACCAGGCCGGCAATCTGCACCGCGGCGACCGTTCCATTGGGGCTTTCGATGACCAGCCCGTTGCGCTCGTTCTCGGTGCTTGCCTTGTCGAGCTCGGCGTTGAGGAATTTTCCTGGTCGATGCTCGATCCTGGAAATGCGGCCACGCACCGGCGAGCGGTTAACGTGGCAGGAAAAGACGTTCATGAATACCGAGATGCGGGTCATTTCGCCGCCGCCGAGGCCAAGCTCGCGCGGCGGCACGGCCGGGCCAACCGCCGAGACGATGCCGTCGGCCGGGCTGACAACCAGCCGGTCGTCGATCGGCGTGACGCGCTCGGGATCGCGGAAGAAATAGGCGCACCAGGCCGTCAGGATGAGACCGATCCAGAACAGGGTCGAGGAGAAATAGCCAAGAAAGAGCGTCGCCGTGCCGAACGCAGCGATAAAGGGATAACCCTCGCGGTGGATCGGAACGAACGCATTCTTGATCGTGTCAACGAGGCTCATGGGATGAGGGCAACCTTGGTTCCAAGTCCGGCCTCAATAGCGGAAACACCCCGCGGTCGCAACGCGACAATGAGAGCGCTCGGGGGTGGCGGTCACCGCCGTTTCAGGATGCCGTTAGCAGCATCCGGACTGCCGAAGTGATCAACCGGAAATGTTCATTGCGATTGTCGGAACGCAGCACTCTCGCCCGTCCTTGGCAAGACGGCGCCTCTCATCGGCCTTTCGGCCATGACGATTTGCGCAAACCCGGAGGTTCTCGGCCCATGCAGAAATCAGCAGCTAGGCAAGTGCAAGTGGTGATGAACGGCTTGGCCTTCGGCGAGTCACCGCGCTGGCACGACGGCCGGCTGTGGCTCTGCAACTGGGGCACGGGCCAGATCATCGCCGTTGACGCCCTAGGCAACAGCGAGATCGTGCTCACCGTGCCGGCCACCCTGCCCTATTCCATTGACTGGCTGCCGGACGGGCGCCTGCTTGTCGTGTCCGGCCGCGAAGGGCTGATCCTCAGGCAGGAGGCAGACGGGACATTGGTCACCCATGCCGATCTGAGACAACTATCAAAGAGCCCCTGGAACGAGATGGTGGTCGATGGGCGCGGCAACATATACGTCAATGGCGGTGGGCCTGCTCCGGCCCTCGGCCAGCATTTCGGTCCCGGCACCATCGTGCAAGTTGCACCGGATGGCTCGGTTCAGCAGGTGGCTGAGAACCTCGCGTTCGCCAATGGCATGGCGGTGACGCCCGACAACAAGACGCTGGTCGTTGCCGAGTCCCACGCCAACCGGCTGACCGCCTTCGACATCGCTGCCGATGGTGGCCTTTCCAACCGCAGGATCTGGGCCAATCTCGGCAACGGTTTTCCCGACGGCATCTGCCTCGATGCCGAAGGTGCGGCCTGGTATGCCGACGTTCCGAACCGGCATTGCGTGCGGGTGCGCGAGGGCGGCGCGATGCTCGAAAGCGTCGATGTCGACCGCGGCTGCTTTGCCTGCATGCTCGGCGGCAGCGAGGGAAAAACGCTGTTCATCGTCGCCGCCGAATGGCGCGGCTTCGAACATATGATCAGCGATGCCCGTACCGGCCAAGTGCTCAGCGTCGACGCTACTGCGCCGGGCGCCGGCTGGCCGTAGAGAGCTTACATCCCGGGAATCCGCTGATAGTTGGCAATATCGGCCTTGACGCCAAGTCGCGAAATGGTCTCCTGAGGATTGAAGCCGCTGCGCTCATGCGCAGCCTTGATGATCGGCACGACCTTGTCGACGGCGGCCTGCCCTTCCCATTCGACAATGGTCACGAGGTTGAACTCGCCCGGCCCCGAGAATTGCTCGAGCAGGAAATCCTGGACGAACCCTTGCTGCTGGCGCAGCAATTCATGCGTCATCCGGACCTTGGCAAGAATCTCCTCGCGGGCGTTGGCCGGAACGACAAACTTGTCCACCCGGAATACGCTGCCGCCAGTACCTGCCTGATTTATCCCATTCATATCGATTGTCTCCGTTTTTGAACGACGCATTTTGCTGCGATCCAAAACGGCCTACGATCTCAACTTAAGTTGAGGTCAAGCACGAATTTTCAGCTCACCTCCGAGGTGCGGCGGCGGACGACGACGCCGAACTCGTCGCTTTCGCGGGCAATGCGCAGCCGCTCCTCGGCCTCGCTTGCCTCGCGCTGGCGGTCCCACATCGATGCATAAAGGCCGCGCTTGGCTATCAAGGCGACATGGGTGCCGCGCTCGGCGATCTGGCCATCCTGCAGGACGATGATCTCATCGGCCGAAATCACTGTGGACAGCCGATGGGCGATGACGAGGGTGGTGCGGCCCTGGCTGACCAGGTCGAGTGCCGCCTGGATCTCCTGCTCGGTGTGGCTGTCCAGCGCCGAGGTCGCCTCGTCGAGCATCAGGATCGGCGGTGCCTTCAAAATGGTGCGGGCAATCGCCACCCGCTGCTTCTCGCCGCCGGACAGTTTTAATCCGCGCTCGCCGACCATTGAGCGATAGCCGTCGGGCAGCCGCTCGATGAACGGTCCGATCTGGGCCAGTTCTGCCGCCTTGCGCACATCCTCCTCGCTGGCGCCGACGCGGCCGTAGCGGATATTGTAGGCGATGGTGTCGTTAAACAGCACCGTGTCCTGCGGCACCATGCCGATGGCAGCGCGCAAGCTCTCCTGCGTCACGTCGCGAATGTCCTGGCCGTCGATCAGAATCTGGCCGCGCTGGATGTCGTAGAAGCGAAACAAGAGCCGCGAAATGGTCGACTTGCCGGCTCCGGAGGGGCCGACGATGGCCACCGTCTTGCCAGCTGGCACCTCGAAGCTGATGCCCTTCAGGATCTTGCGGTTGGGGTCGTAGGAAAAATGTACGTCGCGGAACTCGACCCTGCCGGCATCGACGACCAGCGGATTGGCGCCCGGCCGATCGACGATCTCACGCTTGACGTCGAGCAGATCGAACATGTTTTCGATGTCGGTCAGGCCCTGGCGAATTTCGCGGTAGATCATGCCGATGAAATTCAGCGGCACCGAAAGCTGCATGAGCATGGCGTTGACGAAGACGAAATCGCCGACGCTCTGTGTGCCCGCCTTCACCTCGAGCGCCGACATCACCATGACGACGGTCATGCCGATACCGAAGATCACACCTTGGCCGAAGTTCAGCCAGCCAAGCGAGGTCCAGGTCCTGGTCGCCGCCAACTCGTAGCGCGCCGTGGACCGGTCGAACCGCTCGGCCTCCATGGTTTCGTTATTGAAATATTTGACTGTTTCGTAGTTGAGCAGCGAGTCGATCGCCTTCGTGCTGGCTTCATTATCGCTTTCGTTCATCTCACGGCGGATCGAAATACGCCAATCGCTCGCCCTGACGGTGAACCAGACATAGAGCCAGACCGTGACCGCGATCACCAAGACGTATAGCCAGCCATAGGTGACGGCGAAGATGCCGGCGGTGAGCGCGAATTCGACGATTGTCGGCGCCGTCGCCAGCATGGTGAAGCGGACTATCGTCTCGATGCCCTTGGTGCCGCGCTCAATGACGCGCGACAGTCCGCCGGTGCGCCGTTCGAGGTGGAAGCGCAGCGACAGTTCGTGCATGTGCACGAAGGTGCGGAAGGCGAGCCGGCGGACCGCATGCTGGCCGACCCGTGCAAACAGGGCATCGCGTAACTGGTTGAAGCCGAGCTGCACCAGCCGCACCGCATTGTAGGCGACGACCAGCATGACCGGCGCCAGCAGCAGGGCCGGCAGCGGCGGCGGCGATTTGCTATCGCCGGCCAGTGCGTCGGTCGCCCATTTGAAGAAATAGGGTCCGGCCACCAGGGTCAGCTTGGCGACCACCAGCAGTACGGTGGCCCATACCACTCGGGCCCTCAGGTCGGCGCGGTCGGCCGGCCACATATAGGGCCAGAGATTGCGCAACGTTCTGAAGGTCGAGCCGGAATCTGCGGAAACGGTTTTCTCGGCCATTCTTGTTTACCTTATGATTTTAGCGGCCGGAGCAGCAGGAATCGACCAGCGCGGCCAGCGATGCCGAAACATCGGCGAGCGCGGCGCGGTCGAGCTCATAGCGGGAGCGCTGGCGGTCAGGCTCGAAGCGGATCAGCCCGGCCTCGACCAGGATCTTCAAATGCTGGGAAACGGTGGACTGCGCCAGGTCGAGATGCTCGACGACCTCGCGACAGCAGCAGGAACGGCTTGCGGAAAGGTGTTTGAGAATTTCGATCCGCGCTGGATGCGAAAGGGCCGCGAGCCGGACAGCGACAGCGCGGCTATCCGGCATGCAGTTGGCCGGCGTGCAGTTGGCCGGCGGGCGTTCATCTGCCGCGCGGCTTCGGTCCGTTACGAGGGGGGATTCGGTCATCGTCCATCGGCGATAAACGATGACTGGCCCTGCCGCAAGCTATCCTGATGGGCAGAAGGCTATTCGGCCTTGACTGGCGCCGTCGTCATCTGGTCGCCCATTGCCTTGAGATCGGCGGGCTCGCCTTCCTTCGATTTCTCCGGCACCTTGAACACCTGCCCCGGCCAGATGCGGTTCGGATTGCTGATCTGGTCCTGGTTGGCGAGATAGATGGTCGAGTAGCGCATGCCCTGGCCATAGACCCGCCGCGAAATCCGCCACAGCGTGTCATGGCGGCGGATGATGACTGCACCATCGGCATGTTCGAGCTTTGGCGCCACGGTCTCGGGCGTTTCGCCCGGAGGCGTTGCGACAGCCATTTCGGCCGGGGCCTCGGTTGTAGGAGCGGGGGCAGTTGCGGGCGTTTCGGCGGCCGTTGCCGGTGCGGCTTCGGTCGCCGGAGCATTCGGCTCGGCTGGTTTTATCCCGGCAGGCTTCTGCTCGGCCGGCGCCACGGCCGCAACCGCCTCACCAGGCTCGCGCTCGAACGGCACAGCCGCACGGGCAACCACCGTCACGCCGTCGGCATCGAGCGCATCGACGTGGATGGTGTAGGTGCCGACCGGGATGTCGCGTGTCGCTTCGACCAGGAAGTGGCGGTCGGGCGAGGTCTTCGCGTCACCGAGCAGGATATCGTTGGCATACGCACGCACCTTGCGGCCGGGATCGGCGACGCCGGCAACGAAAATCTTGTTGCCGTCGATTTCGACAGCTTCGACGACGATCTTCCGCTCCGCCGCGGAAGTAGCGGGCGCTGCCGGTGTGGCGGGCGCTGCCGGAGCCGGCGCGGCTTCAACAGCGGCCGGCGCGGCAGGAGCAGACGCTGCTGGAACGTCAGCCGCCGGGGCGGCTGGCGCCGGCGCTGCGGCAGCCGGCAATTCGGTGCCCGTGGCGGGTGGCTGAACGGCCGCCTGTTCGCCGACAGGCGGCGAGGCGTCAGATTTCGCCTGAGGGGCCGGAACAGTGAGCAGTTCGGACGGCTTGCCCGGCTCCTCGACCATTGCCAGCACCTGGCCGGTGGAATTCTGGGGGATCGAAACGACGGCGGTCTGCGCCGAGGCGGTCACGACATTGCCAGCCGTCGAGCGCAGTGTGATCGTGTAGTCGCCGGGCTTCAGCGGATCGTCGAGAATAATGGCAAAGGCGCCGTCGGGACCGGCGACCGTCGAGCCGAGCACAGCCGAACCGTTGAGAAACTCGACCTTGGCGTTGGGCGCCGCATTGCCGGCGACGACGATCGAGCCGTTGCTTTCGACGCGCACGATGTCGAAGGTCGGCACGATTGCACCTGCTGTGGCCGGCGAGGCGGGCGCTGCCGCATCGGTGGACGCGGCAGACGCTGGCGGCAGCCGGTCCTCGGTCGCCGGAGCGGCCGGTTTAGAAGCCCGCGGCGTCAGCGCCGCGACCTCCGCAGGCCGGGTAGAATTGAGATACGGGTCGAGTGCGCCCGATACATAGGCGGTTCCCGCCGCTGCGACAGAGCCGCCAGCCGCGAACAAAAACGCCTTCAATGGATTAATTGCCATGTTTCCCTGCCCCTTAGCCACCTAATTTCGGTCTAGCCTGTTTTGCCAAAGCCGACAAGAAAAAGCCCGCCCCGGGGCTTGACCATGCCTATAGTCCCTATCACCAATCATAACATGAACACGATTCGATCTGTCTGCGTCTATTGCGGCTCGTCCTCGGGCCGAGATGAGACCTATATCAAGGCCGGACACCTGCTTGGCCGCTCGATCGCCAAGTCCGGCCTGCGTCTGATTTATGGCGGCGGCACTAAAGGGATCATGGGTGCCGTCGCTGAAGGGGCATTGAAGGCCGGTGGCAAGGTAACCGGCATAATTCCACGCTTTCTGATCAACCGGGAGGCGACCGAAACCGCGCTTAACCGGCTCGACGAGCTCGTCATCACCGACAACATGCACGAGCGCAAGCACAGGATGTTTGAGAAATCCGACGCCTTTGTGGCGTTGCCCGGCGGCATCGGCACGGTCGAGGAGATCGTCGAGATCATGACTTGGGCGCAGCTCGGCCATCACCGCAAGCCGATCGTCTTCGGCAACGTCGGAGGGTTCTGGGATCCGATGCTGGCGTTGCTCGACCACATGGCAACGGAGGGCTTCATCCACACGGCGCAACGGGTCAAGCCGCTGGTGGTCGAGGATCCGGAAGCAATCGTCGCCGCTATCATGGTGGCGGGATCCTCCGTCGATGCACCGACGGAGGGTGTGCAGTCGGTGATTGATAAGATGTAGAGTGAATGGTGAATGGTGAATGGTGAATGGTGAATGGTGAATGGTGAAGTAGAAGACTTTCCAAACCGGCGCCTGTCCATTCACTATTCACTATTCACTCCTTGCCTACTGCCTTCCTCAAGTCTCCGATGACCGCACGCTTGTCCTGACGCCGCCAGGCGAGATGGATCGAGACGGTGCGTTCAAACCACGGCAGATCGCGAAACACGGTCTGAGGCGGCGCGGCACTCCGCAGGCTGGCCTGCACCGTCGCCAGCCCAAGCCCGGCGCTGACCAGGCCCAACGACGTCAACGGATCGGTCGTCTCATAGGCAATGTCGGGCAGGAAGCCCGCCTTCGCGCAGGCGGCGAGAAATTGGCTGCGGTTGGTGTCGTCAGGCTGGCGCACCACCGTGATCCAGGTGCGTCCGTCCAGTTGCTGCGGCAGTATCTCCGCGATTTCTGCCAATGGATCGCCTTCCGGCATCGCCAGAACCAGCGGCTCGCGCATAATGAGCATGGCGGCGATGTCGGGATCGTCGGCAGGAGGAGGCGTGTAGACGAGGCCCAGATCGAGCGATCGTTCGCGCAGCGCTTCGATCTGGGCGGCGGAACGCTGACCCTTAAGTTGAAGATGAAATTCGGGCCGGTCGCGGCGAAACTGGCGCAGCATCCGAGCGACAAGCCCGGCATGGACCGCACCTTCCACATAACCGATGGCGAGACGGCCGACCGTACCGCTGGCGAGATTGCGGCCGAGCTCCTCCAGCCGTCTTGCATGGGCCAGCAGCGCACGCGCCTCGGCAAGAAAAGCGCGGCCCTCGGCATTGAGATGAACACGCTGCCTCGCCCTCTCGAACAGTGCGACGCCCAGCTGCTCCTCCAGCTGAATGATCTGACGGCTGAGCGGCGACTGCGAGATGTGCAGCAATTCGGCGGCACGCCCGACGTTGCCGGTTTCGGCCACCGTGATGAAATAGCGAAGCTGGCGCAGGTCGAACATTGTTGCTTCGATGCTCAAGTCCCGTGAGGTCTCAAATTTAGCCTAATTAGTCTTGGACTGTCTGGCCAGCAGAAGCGAATATTTCCGCCATTCCAACGGCCAACATCAGGAGATTCCGATGCAGTTCTTTGCCCTTCTTGCGCGCAACACCGAAAAGTTCACCGACGCCGATTTCGCGCCGCTGCTGCCTGGCGAGGCCGAGCAGCGCCGCACGCTCTATGCCGAAGGCGCCGTGCGTCAGGTGTGGAATCGGGGCGACATTCCCGGCAGCGGCATGATGTTCGAAGCCGGCAGCGATGTCGATGTGCGCCACCATCTTGCAACTTTACCGCTGGTCAAGGCCGGCATGATGGATATTGCCGCCGTCGTGCCGCTGCAGCCATATCCCGGCTTCGGGCCGAAGCGCTGAGCGCTCGTGAAAGACGCGGCTGCCGGCATTAAGACCGGCCAGCCGCCTTTCTTCGTTACGCGGCTCGAGCTGATGCGGAAACGGTCTTGCGCGCCGAAGAAAACATCGACCAGGAGTACATCGCCAGTGCCGCCCAGATCAGCCCGAAGGCTATGGCCTGAACACTGCCGAAAGGTTCGCCGAAAATCAGCACCGCGATCAAAAAGACGATCGTCGGCGCGATATATTGCATGATGCCGATGGTGGAGAGGCGCAGCAGCCTGGCGCCGAACGCAAACAACAGCAGAGGCACGGCGGTGACCGGACCGCAGCCGATCAGCAAGGCGGTGTCGTTCAGCGAGCTCGAGACGAAATGATCCTGTCCTGTGGCGATCAGGAAGATGATGTAGCCGAGTGCCGGCACCGACAGCAGCAGCACTTCAAGCAGGAAGCCCTGGCTCGGGCCGATTGGCAGCGTCTTGCGGAAGAAGCCATAGGCGGCAAAGGAAAAGGCCAGCACCAGCGACACCCAGGGCAGTTTGCCAGCGTCGATGGTCAGCACCGCGACCGCGATTGCCGCCAGCACCACCGCCGCGATCTGCAGACGGTCGAGCCGCTCGCCGAGGAGCAGCGCGCCGACAACGACGCTGACCAGCGGGTTGATGTAATAGCCGAGCGCGGTCTCGATGGTGCGGTCGACCGCGATCGCCCAGACATAGATGCCCCAGTTGACCGAGATCAGCGCCGCCGTCAGCACCGCCATCGAAATGATGCGCGGCGAACGAACTGCCGCTTTGAAATCGGCAGTGCGACCGGCCCAGACCAGGACAGCGGCCGCGATCGGCACCGACCAGACGATGCGGTGGGCGATAACTTCGGCCAGCGGCAGATGCGCGACAGCCTTCATGTAGAAGGGCAGCAGCCCCCAAAGCAGGTAGGCGCCGAGCGCCAGCAGGAAGCCGCGACGAGCTTTGGTGTCGGCCTCGATGTGAAGTGCTTGGGTAGTCATGGCCCAAGGCTATGCGCCAGCGGCTTGCCCAAAACCATCGCAAATTGCTGATGGATCAATGGAGTCTTGCTGATGGTTCAACACGACCGCTAAACGTCGAACAATTGCCGCTGTCTGCGAGAGTGATTGCAGGCCCGGCACGACACGGTCTCAAGGCGGAGCGGGCTTCTCCTTGAGTTCGAAAAAGACGTTGTCGGGCGAACCTTCATCGTGCCTAAAGCCCGTCAGTTCCGCCGCAAGATCGAGGGGAAGGTCAAAAACAAGATCGACCTCTGTACCTTTGCTATCTTCTTCATCCTGCTTTGAAAAACACTGTTGCTTCAGCGCTTCGAAAGACGCAGGGAGATCACCCGTGACATGCAAGTCCCGCACGGTCTTGTCGCCGCTGTGCCAGACTTTCCAGATGTTCCTTCCGTCGCGCCAGAGCTCGGCGCGCGCGAACATTACATGCTCTTCTATGTGCGCGATCACGATTTCCCGCTCTTGCGAAATCGCGGCCAGATATTGCTGAGGCGGGTTCGGAAAGCTGCAGGGATCGAGGATGATGATCGCCCAGTTCTTTTCGCTGGCATAGGCGTTCACAGGCGCTTCGAAAATCTCCGATGGATCGCCAATCTCGCGTCCGAACAACGCCGCAGCTTCCTTTATCCCGTAACCGCGAAAGCCCAGCCAACTTATCGAAAAGCCCATTTCTTACTCCGCCGCCGCCAGGCCCGCCATGTCGCGGTTCTTCATCAGCTTATAGACGATCGAATCCATCAGCGCCTGGAAGGAAGCATCGATGATGTTTTCGGAGACGCCGACCGTCCACCAGCGCGCACCGGTGCCGTCATGCGATTCAATCAGCACGCGGGTGATCGCCTCGGTGCCGCCGTTGAGGATACGCACCTTGAAGTCGGCCAGTTCGAGATCGGCGATCTCGCTCTGGAATTTGCCGAGATCCTTGCGCAGCGCAATGTCGAGCGCGTTGACCGGGCCGTGGCCTTCGGCCACCGACATCTTCTCCTCGCCCTCGACCAGCACTTTCACGATCGCCTCCGAGACCGTCTTCAGCTGGCCGTTGGCGTCGAACCGGCGCTCGACCATGCAGCGGAAAGAAGTGACGCGGAAGAATTCCGGCAGGCCGTGCAGCATCTTGCGCGCCAAAAGCTCAAAGCTGGCGTCGGCACCTTCGTAGGCATAGCCCTCGGCCTCGCGCTCCTTGACCACGGCGATCAGCGCGTCGAGGCGATGGTCGTCCCGGGGCATGTCGATGCCACGCCGTTTCAGCTCAGCCAGGAAATTGGCCTTGCCGCCCTGGTCCGAAACCATGACGCGGCGGCGGTTGCCGACGGTCTCTGGCGGCACATGCTCGTAGGTCGCCGGCTCCTTTGCCAGCGCCGAGGCATGGATGCCGGCCTTGGTAGCAAAAGCGGAGGCGCCGACATAGGGCGCCTGCGCTTCGGGCGCACGGTTCAGCAACTCGTCGAAGGCGCGGGACAGGCGCGATATACCGGTCAACGCCTCTGCCGAAATGCCTGTAGCAAAGCGGCCCGAAAAGGCCGGCTTCAACGCCAATGTCGGCACGATCGAAATCAGGTTGGCGTTGCCGCAGCGCTCGCCGATGCCATTCAGCGTGCCCTGGATCTGGCGGACGCCGGCCTCCACGGCGGCAAGCGAATTCGCCACCGCCTGGCCGGTGTCATCATGGGCGTGGATGCCGAGATGGTCGCCCGGTATGCCAGCGGCGATCACCTTTTCGACGATGGCGCGCACCTCGGAGGGCTGCGTGCCGCCATTGGTGTCGCACAGCACCACCCAGCGCGCGCCGGCATCGTAGGCCCTCCTGGCGCAGGCCAGCGCATAATCGGGGTTGGCCTTGAAGCCGTCGAAGAAATGCTCGCAGTCGACCATCGCCTCCTTGCCGGCAGTGAGCGCCGCCTCGACCGAGGCCTTGATCGCCTCGAGGTTCTCCTCATTGGTGCAGCCGAGCGCGACGCGGACATGGTAGTCCCAACTCTTGGCGACGAAGCAGATGGCGTCCGACTTCGACTGGACCAGCGCGGCAAGCCCAGGATCGTTCGAGATCGACACTCCTGCCCGTTTGGTCATGCCAAAGGCAACGAACTTGGCATCGGCCGTGCGACGCTCGGCAAAGAAGGCGGTGTCGGTTGGATTGGCGCCGGGGTAGCCACCCTCGACGTAGTCGATGCCGAACTCGTCGAGCAGCTTGGCGATCGCGATCTTGTCCTCGACGGAGAAGTCGATACCCGGCGTCTGCTGACCATCGCGCAGCGTGGTGTCGAACAGATAAAGGCGCTCGCGAGCCATGGTCATTTCCCGGCAAACATGTCCGTTGCGCGGATCAGCCTGTCGAGGATACCCGGCTCCGAATAAGCGTGGCCGGCGCCTTCGATCAGATGGAAATCCGCTTTCGGCCACGCCTTGTGCAGCGCCCAGGCGTAGCACGCCGGGCACGGCATGTCGTAGCGGCCGTGAACGATGGTACCCGGGATATCCTTAAGCTTCCATGCATCGCGCAGCAGCTGTCCCTCTTCCAGCCAGCCGGCATGGACGAAATAGTGGTTCTCGATGCGGGCGAAAGCCAGGGCATAATCATCCTGGCCGAAGGGACCGCTGGTTTCCGGTTCCGGCAGCAGCGTGATCGTCTCGCCCTCCCACAGGCTCCAGGCGCGGGCGGCCTCGACCTGCGCCACAGGATCGCTGCCGACCAGCCGTTTGCGGTAGGCGGCCATCATGTCGCCGCGCTCGGCCTCCGGGATCGGCGCCAGAAACCGCTCCCACTTGTCGGGGAACATCTCCGACACGCCGAACTGGTAGTACCATTCGAGTTCGGCGCGGGTCAGCGTGTAGATGCCGCGCACGACCAGTTCGCTGACCCGCTCGGAGTGGGTCTCGGCATAGGCCAGCGCCAGCGTCGAACCCCACGAACCGCCGAACACCAGCCATTTGTCGAAGCCGCACATTTTTCGCAGGCGCTCGATGTCGGCGACCAGGTGCCAGGTGGTGTTGGCTTCAAGCGAGGCATTAGGCGTCGATTTTCCGCAGCCGCGCTGGTCGAACAGGATGACATCGTACAGCTTCGGATCGAACAGCCGCCGGTGCTTTGGCGAAATGGTGCCGCCCGGCCCGCCATGCAGGAAGACAGCCGGCTTGGCCCCTCTGGTGCCGGAGCGCTCCCAATAGACCTGATGGCCATCGCCAACGTCGAGCATGCCGGACTCGAAAGCCTCGATCTCGGGATAGAGGGTACGGAATTCGCTGCTCATAATTTCAGGCCCTGCTGCGGCCAGTTGGCCGTCTCGTGATCGGGATGCTGGAAGGAGATGATGGATTCCTGTCGCGCGTAGAAATCCGGGTCGTCATGGATCGGCGCGTCGAAGATCGTCTCGACCCAAGGCAGCCTGGCGGCGTAGTTAACCTGGATCTGCGGCGCCAGATCGGAACGGTCGTCGAAGGCGCCGATGGCGATCTCCAGCGCGCCGGGCTGGCGGTAGGTCAGCGGTGTGCCGCAGCGGGCGCAGAAGCCGCGATCGATGTTGACCGACGACTGAAAGTAACTCGGCTCCTCGCGCACCCATTCGACGCCGTCGCTCGGCACTGTCACCAGCGCGCCGAAAAACGACCCGAACTGTTTCTGGCACATGCGGCAATGACAAATGGACGGGCGGCCGAGCGCGCCGTGGATGCGGAAGCGCACGGCGCCGCACTGGCAGCCGCCGGTACGAACGGTTTCGGTCATGATTTTTCCTCCGGCGGCCATTGTTCGGTGTCGTGGTCGGGATGTTGGTAGGAGACGAGATCGGCGAGATAGGAGGCCGACGAGACGTCGGCCATCGTTTCCTCACCTGGCAATTCGTGGACGTGATCCACGTACGGGAGCTTGGCTTCGACACCCCATTGGATGGTCGGCGCAATCTCCTCGGGGTGGTCGAATGTGGCGATGGCGAGGGCCACCCCGTCGGGCGCTTCGAAGGTCAGCGGCGTGCCGCATTCGGCGCAGAAACCGCGCAAAGCCGCGTTGGACGAGCGGAAGCGTTTGGGCTCACCGCGCGTCCAGTCCAGCCTTGCGCCGCGCACCGAGACCAGCGGCAGGTAGAAATTGCCGCTCGCCTTCTGGCACATGCGGCAATGGCATACGGAAGCATCGCCGAGAGCTCCTTCGACGCGGAAGCGCACCGCGCCGCACTGGCAGCCGCCTGTATAGACCGGTCTGTTGTCGAGGCTCATCGCGCACTACTCCGGGGCATGGCAAACCGCCTCGACATTGTTGCCGTCGGGATCGAAAACAAAGGCGCCATAATAGTTCGGATGGTAGTGCGGGCGCAGGCCCGGCCCGCCATTGTCCTTGCCGCCGGCGGCAATCGCCGCGGCGTGAAAGGCATCGACCTCGGCGCGGCTGCGAGCGGTGAAGGCGACATGCTGATGATCCTTCGGCTTGTCCTTGCCGGCATGCAGCCAAAACACCGGCCGGTCGCGGCCGTAGCCGCCGACCTTGGCGCCGCCGGTATATTCCTGCGGCACCATGTAAAGCAGCGAGGCGCCGAGCGGCGCTATCGCCCTGTCGTAAAAAGCCTTCGACGCGTCGAAATCCGAAACGGTGATGCCGAGATGATCGATCATCTTTTTACCTCCCAGGTGGTGATGCGTTCGCCGGTGACGGGGTCTTTGCCGTCCTTCAACTGGATGCCTTGCGTCAGCAACTCGTCGCGGATGCGGTCGGCCTCGGCCCAGTTCTTGGCGGCGATCAGCGCGAGGCGTTTGGCGATCGCCTTGGCAATGGCGTCTTCATCCACCTTGGCTGTTGCGATGTCGAAGCCGAGGAACAGAAGCGATGCCTTCAGTGAAGCGGCAGCATCGCTGTCTTCGGCGGCTGCGTTGCCGCTACCTGCGTTGAAATCAACAGCATCACCAGCCAACTGCGTCAGCAACTGGAATGCGGCGTAGGTGGCAAGGTCATCCGACAGCGCTTCGATCACATCCGCCGGCACCGGCTTTGCCGTCGGCGGCGCCAGATCGGCCGCCCGCTTCCATTTGCGCAGCGTATTCTCCGCCTCTTCCAGCTTGCGCACGGAAAAGTCGATCGGCTCGCGATAGTGCGTCATCAGCATCGCCAGCCTGAGCACCTCGCCCGGCCATTTGCGGCCGCCAAAGGTATCCGTCTCCAGCAATTCGGTGATCGAATAGAAATTGCCCAGGCTCTTGGACATCTTCTGGCCCTCGACCTGCAGGAAACCGTTGTGCATCCAAATCTTGGCCATCGTTTCGGTGCCGTGGGCGCAACGCGATTGCGCGATCTCGTTCTCGTGGTGCGGAAAGATCAGGTCGAGACCACCGCCATGGATATCGAACACCTCGCCGAGATAGGCGGCCGACATCGCCGAGCACTCGATGTGCCAGCCCGGCCGACCCCTGCCCCACGGGCTGTCCCAGCCCGGCTCCTCGGGCGAAGACAATTTCCACAGCACGAAATCCTGCGGGTTCTTCTTGTGCTCATCGACGGCGACGCGGGCGCCGGCCTGCTGCTCGTCGAGATTGCGCTTCGACAACTGCCCATAATCCGGCATGGAAGCGGTGTCGAACAAGACTTCTCCAGCCGCGACATAGGCATGGCCGCGTTCGATCAAGCGTTGAATCAAGAAGATCATGTCGACCTTGCCGTCGGGCCTGGGCTCGACGAACTCGGTGGCGCGCGGCTCGACCGTCGGCTCCAGGCAACCGAGCGCCGCCACGTCCTTGTGGAACTGGTCGGCGGTCTTTTCGGTGACCCGTCTGATCGCTTCGTTCAGCGACAGCCTGCCAGAGGCAATCTCGCCGCCGAAATCGCGCAGTGCGCGGGCGTTTATCTTGTCGTCGACGTCCGTAATGTTGCGGACGTAAGTGACGTGCGCTTGCCCGTAGAGATGGCGCAGCAAACGGAACAGCACGTCGAAGACGATCACCGGCCTCGCATTGCCGATATGGGCGAAGTCGTAGACCGTCGGGCCGCAGACATACATGCGCACGTTGCGCGGATCGATCGGGAAGAAATCGTCCTTGCTCCGCGTTAGCGTATTGTAGAGGCGCAGGCTCTTCGATGCGTCAGACATACGTGCGTTCCCGGTGCGTTACTTTGGCATGATCTTTTGGGATCGTGCTCTGGATGGAGTCGGTTACGCCGAGGCGCAAATCGGGGTCCAGCCTGCTGGCCGGGGCGTTTGTCCAATCTGGGAGGAGATGAGGCGAAAACGTCCAGGACCAGCGCGAGGCTAGCCGATAATGCAAATGCCACAAATGGCGAAAGACGTTTTCATGGCCGGCTTTATCGCCTTGCCCGGTGTTGCCGTCAAGTCGCTACCTTCGCCAAAAATATCGTTGGCTCACAGGAATTGAGCCACTGAAACATTTTATTAAACAGGTCGGCACTGTGATGAAACATTCGCCGGCTAGATCAGCAAGCGTCACGATTTGGTCGGATTCGGCCAGCAAACGCAGACACGAAGACGTTACCAGGGAAGAGAACAATGCCTAAGCAAGAATCCAACCGCGCCAAGCAACCGGCGCTCGCCAGCCACTACCGGGCGATCGGCCCGGCAGCAATCGTCGCAGCTCTTCTGCACACCGCGAAGAAGAAGAAGCCGGCGCAGAAGATCGTTTCGCCGCGCGCTGCCTGAGAATGCCGTCGGGAAGATTGAGGCGCTCACGGCGCACCAGCAATAGTAGCTTTTGCAATAAATTCATCTGACTGTCGTTCGCGCCGGACTTCTGGCGCCTGACCTTCTCGGGCTCAAGCTCGACGACGCCCTTCTCCTGAATCTCCGGCCCGGTATTGGCGACCTTGTTGACGAGGTCGGAAACCGGTATCGCTTCGAAGAAATCGGGCTGGGCGGGTCTCAGCAGATGGGCCACATCGCGCGGCTCGAGCGTGCGGCAATCCAGCCAGCGCGCGAAATCTTCGGGATGGATCACCACCGGCACGCGGTCGTGGATATGGGCAGTATCGGCATTGGCGTGGGCGGTCAGAATGGCGCCGGTGTCCATTTCCGAGCCGCCCGGCTCGGCATAGGTCTCAATCAGCCCGGCGAAGGCGACAAGCCCGCCACGCCTTGGCCGCACCCAATAGGGCTGCCCTCTTCTGCCACCGGTTTGGTGCCATTCGTAGAATCCCGAAGCCGGTACCAGAGCGCGGCGATGGCGCATGGCAGCGCGAAACGACGCCTTTTCCGAAGCCCCCTCAGAACGCGCGTTGAACAGCAGCGGGAAGTTACGCGTATCCTTGACCCAGGCCGGGATCAGGCCCCAGCGCACCAGCATCGAGCGGCGGTCGGGCAGGTTCGAGCCCGGCGCCTGCGGCAATCCGGCGAGCGCCATCAGCACCGGCTGCGTCGGCGCGATGTTGTAGCGGGCCGGAAACTCCTCAAGTTCCGCCAGGCTGAGAAAGGCGGCGGTCTGGTCCGGAGTGGCGGTCAAGGCAAAGCGTCCGCACATGAATTCAGCTCTCGAATTGGTGGCATGTGAAAGTGGCCATGGAACCCGCCTTTCGCAACCGCTAAAGCTGTTCGCCGACGGCCGGTCCACATCGGGCTATGCCAATCGAGCGATCCGAAGCCCATGGAAGCACGCAAGATCATTCCGGCAGTCTCGGTCTGCGTCGTGCGCGAGAACACGGTGCTGCTGGTCAAGCGGGCCAGGCCACCCTCGCAAGGCCTCCATGCCTTTCCCGGCGGCAAAGTCGAAGCCGGCGAGACGCTGGAACAGGCAGCACGGCGCGAATTGCTGGAAGAGACCGGATTGCAGGCGCGCAGCTACCAGCCGCTGCGGGAAATCCACATCGACGGCAGCGGCGACGGGCATCCGGTCGACTACTGGCTGACGGTGTTTGGGGCCGATTATGCTGGCGGCGAGGCGGTGGCCAGCGACGACGCCGAAACCGCGGCTTTCTATACGCTGGCCGAAATGACAGCGATGCCGCTCGCCGATGCGGTGTTTGAAATTGCGGACGATCTACTCGGTCCCAACAAAGACGGCGAGACCTGAGCCAGAGAATCGCCTTGCAGGCGACAAATTGTTTCAGCACAAGGACTCATGAGCCGCACGTCTTCGTTTCTCGCCGCATGCCTCGCCGTCAGTGTGGTTGTCGGTGCGCGCCCGGCGATTGCCGCCGAAGCACCGTTCGAGCCCGGGCTGATGCGGCTGGCGGAAGTGCTCGGCTCGCTGCATTTCCTGCGTAATCTGTGTGGCGAGAAGGGCGATCGGTGGCGAGCCGAGATGGAAAAACTGATCGCATCGGAAAATCCGAACCCGGAGCGGCGCGCCCGCTTCATCGCCAGCTTCAACCGCGGCTACCGGTCGTTCGGCGGTACTTATACGCAATGCACCGCCTCGGCGACGGAAGCCATCAGCCGCTACATGAAGGAAGGCGAGACGCTGTCTCGCGACATCGCTTCGCGCTACGGAAACTGACGACGGCAGCCTGCTTTCCGGAAAAGCCGCATCAAGGGTCGGCGCCGTTGCGGGGACGCGTTCGACACTTCTCCGCTTGCCTCGGGTGAGGTCTTGGTGCAAACCTGATGTTGCACTTTTGCAACTATGTTAACGAAACGTTAGCGCGCGAATGTGAAATTAACTCAAACTGAAGGTTTCCGTCCCCTTGGCCGGCCTAATCGGCTAAGTTTGAAACGGATCGGACGCAGGTTTGCTGGACGCGACGGAATTTGTAGAAGACGACCAAAAAAATGTCGCGTTTACAAATACTTACTGCGCCTGCGTGTAAAAGGGACAACTCAAGCTTGATCCCTGTCCAACGGATCACCGCTTGAAAGGGTGGAAATCGCAATGGAACATGGCGTCAACGACATCGACGCGCTGGTCAGGGAAGAAAAGCGCCTGACCGCCGTGGAAAGCCACAGCGAAGCCTGGGCAGAAGGATTGTCGGCCGGGATCGAGCCGGAAATCATCGCCGAGGCAGCCCTCGAAACGGCATTCGGCGAAATGCTGCGCACCAATGGCGAGACCTCGGCGCTTGCCCTGCTCGATCGCATGCGTGAAAAGGTGATTGCCGGGGCCTTCGAGCCCGAAAGACTGCGGCACTGACCCCGGTTCTTTGACGACGGCGCGCCGCCCGGACATCATATCCGGGCACATGGATGGGCTGGAACCAGGGAGTAGCAGGCGGTGAATTTTTCGATATCAGGCAAGCAGAGCGGCCTGGTCCTCGGCATTTGGCTTACTGCTTCCTGCGCCACGATTCCCCTTGCACTGTTCCTTGCGAGCAGTCCCGCTCACGCCCTCAGCGAGATCAAGCGCGAAGACCTGCCTTCGCCGGTCACGCCGCCGCCCGACGGTGACATGTCGCCGCCTGGAAGTACCGTGCCGATGCCCGGCCCGCTCGGCACGACGCCACCACCGGCCAGCCAGCCGACGCCATCCGACGAGCCGGAACAAACCGAACCGAAAGGGCCGGCCAATGATGGCGGCGTGGCCAATCCGCATGTCGATCCCGACGCGCCTGTGCCCGAAGTCGTCTACGACCTCGCCAAGTTGCCGGAACCGGTCAGGCGCATGCACGATCTGATAGTCGAGGCGTGCAAAAGCGGCGACATCGAAAAGCTTCGGCCGCTGATCGGCACGGGAGACACGATGACCCAATTGTCGCTGGGCGACATGGAGGGCGACCCGATCGCCTTCCTGAAGGGCCTTTCGGGCGATACGGAAGGCCAGGAGATCCTCGCCATCCTGGAAGAAGTGCTCAGTGCCGGTTTTGTCCATGTCGATGCCGGCACGCCGCAGGATCTCTATGTCTGGCCCTATTTCTTCGCCCTGCCGCTGGACAAGCTCGACGCCAGACAACGGGTCGAGCTGTTCAAGATCGTCACCGCCAGCGACTATGACGACATGAAGCAGTTCGGTGCCTACATTTTCTACCGCGTCGGCATCACGCCGACCGGACAATGGACGTTCTTCGTCGCCGGCGATTAAGTGGCTAAGCATGGTCTCTTGGAGACAGGAGCTTAGCCCGCCAACGCCTCGGAAAACTCCACCGCCCTACCCTGGCCCGGCGTGACGATCTCGCCTTCCCACATCACGCGCCGGCCGCGCACGATGGTGCCGACCGGCCAGCCGGTCACCTGCCTGCCGTCATAAGGCGTCCAGCCGGCCTTGGAGCCTTGCTGGGCGTTGGCGATAGTCTCGCGGCGCTTCAGATCGACGATGGTCAGATCGGCATCGTAGCCGGCGGCAATGCGGCCTTTCCTGGCGATGCCGAGTATGCGTTGCGGGCCGTGGCTGGTCAGGTCGACAAAGCGCTGCAACGTCAGCCGGCCGGCGTTGACATGATCCAACATGATCGGCACCAAAGTCTGCACCCCGGTCATGCCGGACGGCGATGCCGGATAAGGCTTTGCCTTCTCGGCCAGCGTGTGCGGCGCATGGTCGGAGCCGAGCACATCAACGATGCCTTGCGCAACGCCGTACCAGACCCCGTCGCGATGGCGCGTGGCGCGCACCGGCGGGTTCATCTGGATCAGGGTGCCCAACTGCGCATAGTCATCGGCGCTCAGCGTCAGATGATGCGGCGTCGCCTCGCAAGTCGCGACATCCTTATGCTGTTCGAGGAAGCCTATCTCCTCAGCGGTCGAGATGTGCAGCACATGGATCCGGGCGCGGACCTGGCGCGCGATTCGCACAAGGCGCTCGGTGCAGCGCAACGCAGCGATCTCGTCGCGCCACACCGGATGTGAGGACGGATCGCCCGCGATGCGCTCGCCAAGCCGCTCGCGCAGCCGGAACTCGTCCTCGGAGTGAAAGGCGGAGCGGCGGCGTGTGTTCCTCAGGATCGAGGCAACGCCTTCGTCGTCCTCGACCAGCAGGTCGCCGGTGGACGAGCCCATGAAAACTTTTATGCCGGCCGCACCAGGCAGCCGCTCGAGATCGCCGGCGTCTTTTGCATTGTCGCGGGTCCCGCCGACCCAGAAGGCAAAGTCGCAATGCATGCGGCCGGTGGCACGCCGCACCTTGTCGGCAAGGGTTGCCTCACTGGTGGTCAGCGGATTGGTGTTCGGCATCTCGAAGACGGCGGTGACGCCGCCGAGCACCGCTGCCCGCGAGCCCGTCTCCAGATCTTCCTTGTGCTCCAGGCCCGGCTCGCGGAAATGCACCTGGCTGTCGACGACGCCCGGCAGGATGTGCAGCCCACGGCAGTCGATCGTCTCACCGGCCGACGCCTCGCGGAGGTCGCCGATGGCAGCGATGCGCCCACCATTGATGCCGACGTCGCGAAAACCCTGGCCGTCGTGATTGACCACGGTGCCGCCTGTCAGGATGAGATCGTAGATGGGGGCCATACGGATCCGGTCTCTTGCGGGGGAAGTGTCAGCGGCTTACGTAATGGCCGATAGTTTTGCAAGATCAGGCTCGTTTTCCTACCATGCCCTTTGCCTCGCTCAGAGATCGCGCACTCGTTTCCGTGTCCGGGCCGGATGCCGAGCACTTTTTACAGAACATCCTGACCACCGACCTCGACGTGCTCGGCAGCAGCGAAGCAAAGCCCGGCGCGCTGCTAACGCCGCAAGGCAAGATTCTTTTCGACTTCCTGATCTCGCGCGCCGGCGAAAATGCTTTCCGACTTGAATGCCGTACCGAGACCGCCGATGATTTCATGCGACGGCTGACGCTCTACAAATTGCGCGCCAAAGTCGAAATTGCCAAGCTGGATCAGCCGGTTGTGGCCGTCGCATGGGGAAGCGATTCAACCACTTCGCAATTTGAATCAGCACCGTTTGCTGATGCGCGGTTTGTCGATACTGCCGTCAAGCGCTTCTACGATCACACCGCAGATGGCGGCGACCTTGCCGCATGGCAAGCCTTTCGCATCGCCCATGGCATTGCCGAAAGCGGTGCGGACTACCAGCTCGGCGACGCTTTTCCGCATGACGTGCTGCTCGACGAGATCGGCGGTGTCGGCTTCAAGAAAGGCTGCTACGTCGGCCAGGAGGTCGTCTCGCGCATGCAGCATCGCGGCACTGCCAGGCGTCGGGTGTTGATTGTCTCGGCCGAACGCACCCTGCCCACTTCGCGCGCAGAGTTGACCGTGGAGGGGCGACCGGTCGGCACGCTTGGCTCGACCGCGGCCAGGACAGGCCTTGCCATTGCCCGCATCGACCGGGTCAAGGCAGCGCTCGACGCCGGCCTGCCGGTCCTGGCGGAGGACGTCGCCGTTTCGCTCGCTATCCCGTCCTGGGCGAAATTCAGCTTTCCGCAGGAAGCCATCGGCGCGGAGGATGCCTGATGGCTGCCGATCGCGCCGGGGCGCCGCCGCGCGCCTGGCAGCGCATGCTGTCCGGCCGACGGCTCGATCTGCTCGATCCCTCGCCGCTCGACATCGAGATCTCCGATATTGCCCATGGCCTTGCCCGCGTCGCACGCTGGAACGGCCAGACCAGAGGCGAGCACGCCTTTTCTGTCGCCCAGCATTCGCTGCTGGTCGAAACGCTTGTCGGCGAGCTGATGCCGGATGCCGACGCCGACGCGCGGTTGGCGGCGCTGCTGCACGACGCGCCGGAATATGTCATCGGCGACATGATCTCGCCGTTCAAATCCGTGATGGGCGGCAGCTACAGAGATTGCGAGATCAGGCTGCAGCGCGCCATCCATCTGCGCTTTTCACTGCCGGCCGAACTCGACGCGGGACTGCGCAAGGAGATCAAGCGAGCGGATCAGATCGCCGCTTATTTCGAAGCAACGCTGCTTGCGGGTTTTTCGACGGCAGAGGCGACGGAGTTCTTCGGGCGGCCGCGCGGCTTCAACGCCGAGCGCTTCGACGTCACGCCGCGCTCGGTGACTTGGGCGCAGAATGCCTTTCTCAAACGCTTTGCGACGATCGAAAAGTCGCGACGCCAGACTGCCGTTCCAGCCGGCTGAAAACGGTAAATTAACCGGCAGGGACAACAGTGCCATGGTTAACCATGGTCCATAGGCTTGCCTCATGCCCGTCGCCGGTATCAAGGCTGGTTCGTCCGTCCGCCGACGGAGGGCCAAAGGCGTTGGTCAGCCGCAACCTATTGAAGACGAGCTACGCGAACAGAACGAGCGTTTTTCGGCAGCGGTCGAGAACATGTCGCATGGCCTGTGCATGTTCGATGCCGATGAACGGATGATCATCTGCAACAGGAACTACATCAGCATCTTTCGCCTCGACGCCGAAGTGGTGCGGCCCGGCATCCGGTTTTTCGACATCCTCCAGCACAGCGTGGATATCGGCATCGCCTCGCAAAGCGCTGAGCAACTCTATGCCATCCGAAAGCCCTACATCGACCAGGCAAAACCTTCCACCTATGAGGAAACGCTTGCAGACGGGCGTATCGTCAACATTTCGCACCGGCCACTGGCGTCAGGCGGTTGGGTATCGATCTACGAGGACATCACCGAGCAACGGCGCGCCGAGCAGGAGTTGAAGGAGCAGCACCGCCGTTTCGACGCGGCACTTGCCAACATGTCGCAAGGCCTTTTGATGTACGATGCGGATGGCAAGCTGATCGTGCGCAACGAACGTTTCCTGGAACTTTATCATGTCAGGCCGGCCGACTTCCCGCTTGGCATGAGTCACCATGATGCGTTCAAGCGGCTGCTGGAACTGGGCATTTATACAAAGCTCGACCCCGACAGCGAAATCTCGCAAATCGAAGCCTGCCTGCGGGCGGGGAAAACACACGTAACGCATCGCCATCTCGCTGACGGCAGAACGCTGCTGGTTGCTCGCCGGCCGATGAGCGGCGGCGGCTGGGTCGCGACGTTCGACGACGTCACCGAGCGCAGGCGCGTGGAAGAGCGCATGACCCATCTTGCGCACCACGACACACTGACCAACCTGCCCAATCGCTCGATGCTTCGCGAACGGCTCGACCAAGCCCTGAGTGAGACGAGAGACGGATCGCTGGCGATATTCTCGCTCGACCTCGATCACTTCAAGGCAGTCAACGACACTTGGGGCCATCCTTCCGGCGACTGGCTGCTGAAATGCGTGGCCGAACGGCTGCAACGGTGCCTGCGCAATGAAACGGACGTTGTCTCCCGCTTCGGCGGCGACGAATTCGTCATCATCCAGTTCAATCTCAAAAGCCCGGGCGACGCGGAAAAGCTGGCCAAACGCATTGTCGAGATCATCGGAAAGCCGTTTCGCGACAAAAGACACGACATGCGTGTCGGCATCAGTCTCGGCATCGCGCTGTTTCCGAATGACGGCAAGGACGCCGACACTTTGCTGAAAAATGCCGATATGGCGCTCTATCGGGCAAAGAGCGAAGGGCGCAACCTGTACCGCTTCTTCGAACCAGCCATGGACGCGATGGTGCGGGCACGCCGGGCGCTCGAAATCGATCTCAGGGCAGCGCTGTCGCACCGGGAATTCGAGCTGGATTTCCAGCCGATCATGAACATCGCCTCCGGCGAAATCGTCGGTGCCGAAGCCTTGATGCGCTGGCGTTCGCCGGTGCGCGGCCTGGTACGGCCGGACGACTTCATTCCGGCCGCCGAGGAGACCGGGCTGATCGTGCCGCTTGGAGAATGGGCGCTGCGAAAAGCCTGCACGACGGCGGCAGGCTGGGCGGCTTGGCGCATCGCAGTCAATGTCTCCGCCGTGCAGATCAAAAGCGGTACCTTTGCCCGCAGCGTTATCTCGGCACTGGCGTTCTCGGGCGTGCCGGCCAACCGGCTTGAACTGGAAATCACCGAAACGGTGCTGATGGACGAAAGCGATCTGGTGCTCAAGACACTCAGGCAGCTACGCGATCTGGGCGTCCGCATCGCGCTGGACGATTTCGGCACCGGCTATTCGTCGCTGGGCTACCTCAGGCGCTTTCCCGTCGACAAGATCAAGATCGATCGCTCTTTCACCCGTGACATCGACAGTCGCGATACCGCGGCGATCGTGCGCACCATCATCGGGCTTGGCGCACAGCTGGGCATCACCGTCACCGCCGAAGGTGTCGAGACCGAAGCGCAGCTTGAATTCCTGCAAAAGGAGGGTTGTGTCGAGGCCCAGGGCTATTTGATCGGGGTGCCGTCAAAGGCGTCGGACATTAATCGGCTGCTGAAGTCGAGCGCGACGATCCGGCAGTCCGGCTAAGTGCGACAGTCTCGCGGAAGCGCGGGCAACCGCCTTAGATCTCCTTGAGATGACGCTCGATCCGCGTGTTAATTCCTTGATAGGAGAAGGCGGCATTCAGGTGTGGCGAACCAGGAGGTTCCCAACGGGTCAGAGATGTCCGCTCAATGCCTCCACCATATCCTTGTTCGTCGCCACGGGAACGATCTCGAATTCGACCAGATCCGCCCATTCGATGACCCACCGCTGCAGGAGCGTGACGTCATCGGCCTCCACCAGCAGGAAGCAGCGGCTCATATCCGCTGCGATCCAGCTGTGGTGCACGAGAAGCGCGTCCGGCTTCAGGCGGCCCTGGTCGCGGAAACGGCGGTAGATCTCTTTGCGGTCGCAGCCGCGAAAATCTTCGGTTACGAAGAACAGCATCTTTTTCCCCTCAGTTCGGATATTATCGCCCCGGCCGGTCCAGCCGCTCCAGGAACCACTGCGTCAGCCGCACCCAGACCTCGTCTTTTTCGCCGGAGTCTTCCCAGCCGTGGTCGAGGTTGGGGTTGTCGTTGACCTCGATGACGAAGACGCCGTCCCTGGTTTCCTTGAGGTCGACGCCGTAGAGGCCGTCGCCAATGCAGCGCGCCGCGCTCACCGCCGTCTCGACGACATGGGCCGGTGCTTCCTTCAGGGTGAAGGTCTTGATGCCGCCCTGGTCGGGCTTGCCGTTGGCCTTATGATTGACGATCTGCCAATGTTTCTTGGCCATCAGATAATGGACGGCGAACAAGGGCTGGCCGCCGAGGACACCGACGCGCCAGTCATATTCCGTCGGAATGAATTTTTGCGCGATCAGGAGGTCGGAATCCTCCAGCCATTCGGTTGCGAGCGTCTTCAACTCTTCGAAGGTGCCGCATTTCTTGACGCCGCGCGAAAACGACGAGTCCGGGATCTTCAGCACCAGCGGGAAGCCCAGCGTCTGTGCCGCAACTTCCAGGTCCGAGGTGCCGGCAATCATCACCGTCGGCGGCACCGGTACCTTGTTGTAGGTCATCAGCTCGTTGAGATAGACCTTGTTGGTGCAGCGGATCATCGACAGCGGATCGTCGATGACCGGCATGCCTTCCTGCTGGGCGCGGCGGGCAAAGCGGTAGGTGTGGTTGGAGATCGAGGTGGTCTCGCGGATGAACAGCGCGTCGTAGTTGGCGAGCTTGGCCAGATCCCGCTTGGTGATCGGCTCGATTTCGACGCCCATCTTTTCAGCGATCTTGGCCCAGTGGCGCAGCGACGAAATCTCCGACGGCGGCAGTTCCTCATGCGGATCGACCAGCGTTGCGAAAGTGTAGCGCGCCGGCGTGCGGCCCTTGGTGTCGCGCCACTCGCGGTTGGTGTAGGTCTCCAGGCACTGGAGAAAGTGCGTTTCCTCGTCCTCGGTCATCCTGGCCAGGGGATGGAAGCCAATCTTGCGGATCGAGGCCCATTCGGCGCTGTCCCTGATGTGGAGTTCGAGCGCCGGGGCACGGAACCAGTCGAACAGAAGTTTTGCGAAGCGGTCCCAGATCCTGGACGGTCCGATGCCGAAGAAGATGCAGACCTTCTGCGGGAAAGCGCCGCCCAGATCCTTGCGGCACTTGTTGAGTGCGAGTTCGAGTTCCGGCAACGCGTGCTCATAGAGCTTGCGCTCCGACAGGTCGATCATCGTTTCGACCGTCGGGATGACCTTATGGCCGCGCGAACCGGCAAGCAGCGACGCGTAATAGCCGCGGCTCTGGTAGCCATAATTGTTCGACAGGTTGATGACCTTCGGCCGCTGACCGCGAAACAGTGCCGGATGGGCAAGGTAGTCGCGATTGGTGATGATCTTGTGCGGCGTCGCCACTTGGTCGAGATCGTTCTGCCGGCCGGTAAGGATGACCCAGGTCATTGGCTGTCGCGCTTTCCGAGAGTGATGGCGGCGCGCAATCCGTCGCGGCCGAATTGCGCCATGTTCATGAAGATGCCGTAAGGCACGGGAATGTTGGCAGCATCGAGGATCGTCTCCTGCCGCTCGTCCTCGACCCAAGGGTCGTGGATCAGGATATGATCGCCGTCGTCACCGATGGCCAATACCCAGTGCGGAACCTTCTTGCCGAACATCAGGAAGCCGCTGATCAGGACCAGCACCAGTTTTCCCTCTGCGATCGCGGTGCGAATGTCGTCAAGCCCGAATGAACGGTAATTCACCGGGATGCCGTAAAGTTCCGCGCGGCGGCGAAAGTCGACCTGCGCCAGCTCCATGACCCGGCGCTTGTCCTCGCTGCGCACCGACTGCAGGAACAGCGCGCCGTAGAAGGAGACATAGATCTCAGCAGCAAGCCCGCTCTCATAACCGGCGACGGCCAGCCCGAACGGTTCGCAGCCGCCCGGCCCCGACATCATGAAAACAGTCGTCGCCTCACGCCACAGCCGGATTTCCATCACCGGATCCGGCACGAATCCGGGGTCGAAGTTAGCCATCGCCATCATCAGGCAGCATGGTCCGCAGGTGAATTCGCAAGTCTGCTGATAAAACGGCACTTCGGTGGCGACCGGAATGTCGCCGCGCAAGGTCTTCTCATAGCGCAGCGCCGTGGCGCCGTCCTCGTAATAGTCCGGTTCACGGCCGATCTTACGGTAGCCGCTCTGCTCGTAGATCTGGATGGCGCGCGGATTGTCTTCGCGGACTTCCAAACGAAGCATCATGCGGCCGTGCTCGAAAGCGGCGGCTTCAGCCTCTTCCAGCAGCAGGCGGCCAACGCCACGGCCGCCGAAAAATGGACCGACGGCGATCGAATAGAGTCGCGCGACGCCGCTGCCCTTGCGAAACAGCACGACCGCATAGCCGGCGACGTGGCCATCGTTCTCGCCAACCAGCAGTTCGGCGGTGTCGCGTTCGATCAGTTGGCGAAAGGAGCGGCGAGAAATGCGGTCGCTCGAGAAAACAGCTTTTTCGATGGCGGCGAGGTCATCGACGTCGGACGCGCGGGCCTTGCGAATCTCGGCAGGCATGCGGGCTCAGAAAACCTCGATTGGGTTGTGGAAACGGCCCTAGTCTAAACATCGGTCACACCAGCCGAAGTGCCAGCATTCAGCAAGCGCTATCGCACCTCGATTAGGGCCGAATTGTGACAGTTTTCAAGGCAGGCAGGTCGCGCAAAGGCTTTGAAACGACCTTCGTGTTTCGGCATCGGCGCGGCTATAGAAAAACGAGCTCCTGCTCAGCTTTTCAAGCCCGCCAGAAGCTGGCCATAGGCGCTCTTGGCCACCGCAGCCAGCTGCTCGCGCGGCAGCGATCCGACGACGGCGCAGCCATAACCCTTGTCCAGCCAGTAGACGGCCTCAGGACCATTTTCCTCGGACCCATAGGTGCCCTTGGCCTTGGCCGCCGATTCGGCGATTACGAAGAGCGAAATGCGCTCGCCCTTGTCGTCCTCGTAAAGCAGCATCGCGGCCTTGCCCTGGCCGGCAGGCAGCAGCCGGCCACCGACCAGTTGGAATCCCTGCGCCGCCAGATCTGGCGCGACGAGCTTCAAACCTACCTGGTTCGACAGCCAGTTCTGCAAATGATCCTTGTCGCTTGCCGGCACTTCCACAGCATGCCGCTTTTCAGCGGCATAGATGACGTGGGCGGCAATCGCCTCTTCGGCAAGCTGGTCCTCGGCCGTATTTTCCAGGCCGAGGCCGCCGATGCCGGCAAGATAGCCGCCAGCACCGCCAATCACCAGCATGGCGGCAGCGGCGGCCGCAAGCCACCAATGCGAGCGCGATGGCGACACTCTGACCACCGGCGCCTCGCCAAGCACCACCTTGCTCAGCCGCACCGGGACGGGTTCGTCCAGCACGCCGTTAAAGGCTGCGCGCAATGCTGCCCGGTCGGCGGCGTAGCGTGCGCTCTTGGCCTTCATCTCGGCATTGGCCTCGAGCCATGCCTCATAGGCCGTCCGCTCATCGCCGGGCAACTCGCCATCGAGAGCCATGTGGATGTCGCGTTCGGAGAAATCGCGCCGGCTCATTTCTCGACGATCCTTATCGATCGGCGGCGCGCGGTATCATCCAGCAGCGCGCGCAGTTCCTCACGCCCGCGCGCGATGCGCGACATCAAGGTGCCGGCGGGAACCCCAAGGATGTTGGCGGCTTCGGCATAGGAAAACCCTTCGATGGCGACCATCACAAGTGCCGCGCGCCGGTCAGGGCTTATCGCCTGCAGCGCGTCGACGATCTCGCGCGAAGCGATGCTCTCGATCTGCTCGGCGGGTGCTGCCTGCGCCTCGCTTGCCTCGAGCGGCAGCATCGCCGCCTCGCCGCGCCGGTTCACCTTGCGCATCTGATCGATGAACAAATGATGCATGATCGTAAACAGCCACCTCCTGGGGCTTTCCCCTGTCTGCCAATTGTCGAGCCGCACGAGTGCCCGCTCGAGACAATCCTGGACGAGATCGTCTGCGGAATCGCGGTCGCGCAACAGTGAGCGTGCATAGCGGCGCAGACGCGGTATTTCGCCAAGGATTGCTGCCTTCTTTTCGTCCATGACCGCTGGTTCTGGAGCCCTGTCCGTGGTGATTGAACGCGCCTTCGCGGCGCGGCGCAAGCGGCCAGCGCGAAGCGGTCCGCCGCCCCGGTCACCCAAGCAACTGAATAACGCTGCCAGCGGCAGGTTTATTCCCGGCCGATCCCCACCTGAAGACCCCTCTACAAATTCCCCTTCGAGAGGTGCTGAACTTCAAATTGCAATCCGGCCTTTTCGACTGATACCGCAGCTGCGGTAAAGAACCATTGTACCTCGGCTGGCATAATAGACAACAATGCCACCGAAATCATAACGGGTCGCCCCACAGCATCCGGATGTTCTTTGTAGCCCTTCTAAAACGAAAACACAATATAGATTCAGTTTATTCTCTAGAAGCACAAGATGATTTTCTACATCATCCCAATCGAGATCATCTACAATGCTGAGCAAATATTCACCATTTTTGCCTTTTGCGACAATATCCACGACGTCCGTATGCTGAACAGCCATCTGTCAATAGCCTTTTCCCGTGATCATAGACTCACACTAATTTACCTCTCTCGCCGCCCTTGTCAGCAGCCGCTGATAGAACAGGCCGATGCCGATGAGCACCGCGCCGAGGCCGATGAAGGACAGCGCCCGCAACACGCCTTCCAGTTCGGACATGTCGAAGATGAAGACTTTGAGCACGGCGACCGAGATCAGCGCCGCCGACGCTATGCGCAGCACCTGGGACTTCAGCCAGACACCGGCGGTGAGCAACATCACGCCGATGACCAGCCAGAGCGCCGAATAAGTATAGGTCTCGAGCTGGCCGAGACCGCTCCAAAGGCCGATGAACTCGCCCTTGAACAAGCGCCTTACCGACAGCGTAGCATAGGCGAAGCCGAGCACCGCCGCCACAACCGCCAGCATGGCCGCATACCATTTCGGCCGCTTGTCGCGGGTATAGAGCGCCAGTGCGCCTGTCGCGACCGCCGGCAAGAGGTAGGCGAGCAACAGAAGGTTGAACACCGGAATGCTGCCGGTCGATTCGTCCGTCAGCAAGGGGTTCAGCGCCAGAAAATGCTGGAGGACGATGAACGCGACCGAGACCACGCCCGCTGCAATCGAGCCGTAGCGCAGCACCGAACTTGGCGAGCGCATGTCGATGGCGACCAGGATGGCACCGGCACCGATGGCGATCAGCGTGTAGATCGCCTGTTCGGCAAGCGTCGCAGCAGCCGTATCGATGACGCCGCCATGCATGGCATGGCGCACCAGCATCGCGACGGTGAGCAGGGCAAACAGCGCGGCGCCGGCCTCCATTGCGAGGCGCGGTCGGCCGTTGGTGGTTCGGGCAAGCTGCCAGGCGGCAAAACCGAAAGCGAGCGCCGGCACGCCATATCCAAGCAGCAGCCAGTTGAACACCGGCGTCTTCGACAGGAACTCGGCACCGACGATGGTCGGGTCGAAGGCAGCGCGGCCGAGCACTGCAATCACCGCACCAACGGAAATCCAGCCAAGCACCGGATAGCTGCGCCAGCGCGTCGCCAGCGCCGGCACGACGGCGGCTGCTCCGAGCAGGATGGTTGTCCAGCCTGAACCGAAGGCCATGTGCAGCATCAGCAGGCCGGCAATCGCCGCGCCGCCGAGCGCGAAGGAGACGGCAGCGCCGCCGGTCAGCGGCGGCGCTTCGCCGCGCGCTATCCATTCGCCGCCGGCGACGAAGACGCCGACCAAAACGGCTGCGACCGCCGCATAAGCAAGGTCACGGTCGAGATTGCCGAAGGCAGACCAGAGCGCCAGCAGGATGACCAGTGGCGCGACAGCGCTCCAGGCCGCCCATGCGGCGGCGCGCAGCCAGCCAGAGGCCGCAAAACGGCGCGCCGCCCAAAAGCCGGCGCCGATGAAGACCAGGCCGAGAGCGATGCCGACCCTGAACATCAAGGCATCGGACGCCACGACCGGCATGCCGTCGACGCCGAGAGCGCCACCCGAAAAATCTGAAGCGATCGTGGTCGGCGGAATGATGCCGAGATAGACCAGTACCGTCGCCAGCCCGGCGGTGTGCAGCAGTGCAAGCGCCCGCGGCCGGTAGAGCGCCACCGCCACCAGGGCTGCGACAAGGGCGGCCCCCGGCAATGCACCGCGGATGGCGACGAAGGCCGGATCGACAAACAGGGCCAGCGCCGAAAGGCCGACGAAGAAGCCCGGCGCGATCGACGGCCAGTCGAAGCCGCTGCCGGCGCCCGCATCGTCGCGGCGGCCAAGCCAGACGAAGGCGAGCACGGCCAGTGTCACCCCGTCGATAAAGAGGATGACGGCAAGGTTCGCCCCCGGCGCGTCGGTCATATAGAAGATGGTCCAGATCCCCGTGGCGACGAAGGCTGCGGCCGTCAAAAGCCTCCAGTCGCGGATGCGGGCAATGACGCAGGTGGCGGCGAGCACGATCGCCAGATAGCCGAACAGCGCCCACGGATTGGGCGCCTGCGAGGCGACCAGCAGCGGCGTCACCATGGCACCGAGCAGGCCGACGCCGGCCAGCGCCTGACCGTGGACCAGGCTTGCCGCGATCGTCGCCACCCCGATGGCGCCGAGCAGCGTGAAAGCGAGCGTCGGGCCGATGAAGCCGTAAATGCTGTACGCGGCGTAGACGGTACCGAACAGGATGAAAGCGCCGGCCGCCGTCAGGATCGCCGGGATATAGGCACCGGCAGCACCTTGCACCGGCACCCTGAAGCCGGTGCGCCGGATGAACTCGCCGCCGGCGACCAGCACCAGCCCGAGTGCCGCCGCCATGACAAGCCGCACGCGTGGCCCGAAAATGCCGGCCTCGATGGTGTAGCGGATCAGAAACAAGCCACCTAGCGCCAGCGCGATGCCGCCGACCCAGACCGCCCAGCGGGTACCGAGCGCCGTTTCGACGTCGGACTGGCGAGCTGCCTTCGCCGCTGCCGCCGGTTGCGCCGACTCCGGCGCGGACGGCGCCGTTCTATCGGCATCGGCCTCTGTAGCTGACACGACCGCTGCGGGCCGTGGCGATACGGCCATGTCGGCTGCGACCGCAAGCGGGATTGCGGCATCCGCCGGTTTGCTGTCGTTTACAGCCGGTTCCTTGGCTTGCGGCGGCAGCGCAGGCGTGCCCGAAAGCACAAGGCTGCGCAAGGCGCCAAGCTCGCGCTCGATCAGGCCGATGCGGCTCTGCTGGCGTGAAATGATGACGAACAGCGCGATGATGGCGACGAGGCCAATCAGGCTTTCAAACATGGCGGTTCCCCCAAACCAGGCCAGTTGTCACTGACATTCAATGTTCAGTGACATTCAAATGCGGCGGCCAAACGGCCGGTCCATTCAACGTGCCGCCAGATTGGCCGGAAAGATCGAGCATGTTTCGGTGCCGAAAGCCAGCAGCTTGCCGTTGGCGTCCTTCAGCGCCGCTTCCGAAACCGTCAGCGTGCGGCCCTTGTGCACCACTTTGCCCTCGCACACCATTGGCGAAGACAAGCTGGTCAACAGATTTCGGTTCAGGTAACTGGTTCCGACAAAACCAGACCAACATGCGAGCTAGGAGGGGACTTTGAAGTTCGAATATACCAATCCCCAGAGCGAGATTGAAGAAGCCTTCGGCGGGTTTTATTCTATCAACATCTTCGGGGCGATTGAGCCTGGCGATGACTCCATGTTTCAAGGTTTCCTAAGACAGGCTGGTCCCCCTCCCCGCACTAGCGTCTACATCAATTCAGGCGGCGGCGACGTCGAAGCGGCGATAGGAATCGGTCGACTTATCCGGGATGCGTGGTTCGAAACTTCAATCGGCCAATACGTCCTTGACCACGAAAAGCCCTCTGAATTTATTAAACCACGAAAACTCATACCAGGTATATGCGCGAGTGCTGCCACATTGATTATTCTCGGAGGCAGACTCCGATATTTTTCCGACGGTGCAAAATTTGGCGTCCATCAATTTTCTTTTCAAGACCCTTCGCCAGCCCACATAGGGAAGTCACAGATCTTGTCTGCAAAAATAGCCAAATACATTGCCGACATGGGCATATCTCAAAAATTTCTTGAATTATCGTCATCGGTTATCAATTCGGATATAAGACTGCTTAGTGAAGACGAACTTCACTCCGTGCAAATCATCACCGGTGGAATGACCAATGTAACTTGGAGCACAGAGTTACTCCCTGATTTTATTTATGTACGCGGCGTTAGAGATTCTATGTTTGGTCATCATAAAGTTTTGCTTGGCTATGCAAAAGATGGTGGGTTTGTATTTTTTGCTGTTATCGAATCTATGGGGAGACAAGCTGAACTCACGGAATTTGGGTTGGTAGAAATCATAGCTAACGACGAAGACATAAGAGTAGATATTTCCACAAGATGTTCTCGATCTATAAATGGTATCTACGTGATAGTTATGTGCAAACTTACCAATGATGAAGCTGAACTGCTATCGAGATCGAACAGTTTTGGCGTCCAAATCAGAATTTCCAATGAGGCACCAATTTTCTTGGGAATTTCGGCCATGTCAACGGAAGGCGGCCGGGAGAAATTGGATGCCCTATACAAAATGTTTTCGACTTCTCAGTGATTGTCTTCAGACAAAATTCTACTTCATCCGGTGTTGATCATCTTGTGCTGCGCATGATGCCTGCGCAGGGCGGCAAGAAACCCGGCGCGGGCGCCGGGAGGCTCGATGCCGCGCGGTTCGTAGACATGGCGGGTCAAAAAGAAGCCGGTCAGCCGGAAGGCGTCCTCGATCGCCGCCGGATCGGCGCGCAGCCCGGAGCCGCGCTGCAGGAAGGCAGGCAGCGCCAGCATCTTGTCGCGCCACGGCGCGCCCGCCGCCCGCGACACGGCCCGGCCGGATTTCGGCGAGACATAGGCAAGGTCCTGCCTGGTGCCGGTCGCCGCACACTGGCTGAGATCGAGGCCGAAACCGAGTTCGTCGAGTACCAGCAGCTCGAAGCGGGCCACCAGCTCGCCGGCGGCATCGGCATCGTCGAGATGAGCGATCATCACCGCAAGCGTCTCGTAAAGGCCGCCATGGGCGTCACGCTCAGGCAGAAGACGCAAATGCGCGGCCATCGTCTGCAGGCCGTAGACGGCAACGGCGCTGTCCATCAGCCGGGCGGCGTTCATCTCGATAGCCTCGATCAGGAAGGTGCCGAGATGCTCGTCGAGCCGCGCCCGCCACAACAGGTCGACGCGATTGCCGGGCTGCAAGACAGGCTGCTGTTTGCGCGAACGGCCGCCGCGCACGAGACCGAGATGGCGGCCATGCGCGCGCGTCATCACCTCGAGAATGGCGCTGGTTTCGCCATGCTTGCGGGTGCCGAGAATGATTCCCTCGTCGTGCCATTCCATGACGAGAGCTTGTCACCGGTTGGATGGCGAAATCAAGATGAGCGACGTATCCGCCGCCAAACCAAAACGGCCCGTAGCGTATCGCTGCGGGCCGTTTTTGCGAGATCGTCGTTTGATCAGAACGAGCGCTGGAAGCGGAAGATGCCGCCGATTGCGTCGGCATCTTCGGCATCGAAATTGTCGTAATAATCGACTTCGGCGGTGATCGTGTAACCAGGAACGATGGTGTAGGCGACGTTGGCCGCAACGGCGAAGTCTTGGTCGTCGGTATAGGAGACCTGGGCGTTCAAAGAGGTCTTCTTGTTGACGGCATAGCTGCCGCCGCCCCAGACGGCAAAGTTGCCAGTCCACGGCTTGTAGAAGTTCTTCGCGACGTTGTCGTCGCTGCCGTAGCCCGCCATCACGAACATGGTCAGGTCAGTAATCGGCTTGACGTCGAGGCGAGCTTTGCCGGCCCATTCTTCCGACGTGCTGTTATAGGCGCCGACCGCGGTGATCGCACCCCAGTCGCCCTTGTATTTCACGCCGCCGACGACAAACGGAACGTAGCTGTCGATCGACTGGTCAGCGCCGGAGCCCGTTTCGACCGAGGCGACTGCCGTAAAGCCATTACCGCCGTCGAAATAGTAACTGATCAGGTTGGTGTCCTTGGTGCCGTAAGGAATGATAGTGTCCTGGACGACGCTGCCGGCGTAACCGATGAACGAATCATAGACAGTTTCATCCTTACCGACGCGGAAACCTCCAAGCTGGATCCAGGCGAAGTTCAGGGTAACCGCCTTGTTGTCCTGCATGCTGAAATCAACACCGCTCACGGTGTGTTTGGTGTTGCCGAAGTTGAAACGGGTCTCGGTATAGGTCTTCAACGTGCCGAGCTCGGTCTCCTGGCCGGTCCACGTCTTCAAATTGAAGCGGGCATTCTTGTTCCAGGTCTGCTGCTCGTCACCGTCCAAAAGGTCATGTGTCGTCGCGCCATCGAAAACGCGGCCGGCGTCGCCGAAGCTGGCGTCATAGCGGACATAGCCGCCGATGCGCAGGCAGGTCTCGGTGCCGGGAATGTAGAAGTAGCCGGCGCCGTAGACGTCGCAAATCTTGACGTATTCGGCGGGTTCCGGCTCGGCGACCACAACAGCGTCGGCGGCGCGCGCACCGGAGACCGCGACGAATGCCGCGGCTGAGCCGAGAAGAAGGCTCTTGATATTCATTTTCTGACCTCTCCAGTCAAAGTTAAAAATGGCTTTGGATTCATGGGTTGAACGGCTCAACGCCTCGCCCACGTCGAAAAAGGCGCGCACCGCACCCCCTCTTCAGGCGACGAACATACTCGTCAGCATTCCAGTCTCAATGACGATTCCAGAAATAATCAATGTTTGTACAACATAATAAATTCATGTTGCACAAATATCACTTAATATTTTCTTCACATTTGCCCCGGCACAAACGAAACACTGTCACAATTGTACAAAAATATACTTATGGCATTAGCCGGCAAGCCGATACGAATCCGACATACATTCCTTCTACGTGTTCTTTTTTTGGAATAGACTTCTAACGTTGGCAGCGAGATCAAGCCGACTTCGCCATCGCTGCGTTCTGTGCGGCAAGAACGACTTCCGCCACCAGATCCCGTTTGAGCATTTCAATGGGAATACGTCCGGCGAGGCCGGGCGCGGGGCCGATCAGCCACGACCAGGCATGCCGTGGATCGGGCATCGCGGATAACACTTCCTTGATACCCGACGCCGGCCTGCCGTCGATGAACTGGGCCAGGGGAAATACATGTTTGCGGCCACCGGTGCGCAACGCAACGACCGTGCCGCTCCGCTGCCAGCGATGCAGGGTCGAGCGCGATATGCCGAGATTTTGCTGCAGGAACGTCGACCCGGCGACCCGACCGGCCCAGTCCTCGACCCGCATCGAGTCGAGGTCGCCCGTTCCGGCCAGGCGTTGGATGTCTGCCCCTTGGCCTTCGTGCGCCGTCGACAGATGCGTCCGGGCACGGCGTTCCGCAGCTTCGGCTGCCAATATCCGCACGAAACGCGACGCCATGCCGGGTAATCTTTCCTGCATGGTGTCGATCGCACTGATGTCGGTCGGCGCAAGCAAAGCGACGGCGGCGGCAACGGCGCCGGCGACCCTGCCCGCTGCAACGACCGCATCGCTGTTCGTCACCTTGCCTTGCCGCGCCAGCACGCGCTCGATCTCAACAGCGACGGCGTTTGCAAACTCGATCTGACGGATGGGGTCGATGCGATTCCAAGTCCCGGTCATGTCCTGATCTGGCTGCTTGCCCGCCTGTTCCGGTTTGCTCGGAAGCGGGTCTTTCGCACAGCCTATAGGCAGGGTGTATGACGGAGAGACGACAAACGGGAACCACGCACGGTCGCAGTATCGGCAGGAGTTCCATTCGATCCACTGGCCGATTTTGCATGAAATATCGGAAATTTCTCAGAACCCGCTCAGGATTTCCCGTCGCGCCGGTACCAATAAGGAACGGGTCGGCTCGACATGGCTGGCGCATGGCCTCCCGGATTGATTCGGCGGCTGTTCAAGATGCAAGTCGACCGATCGGGCACCCCGGCGACCGCTCAGAATCCTGAGGCGGCCAACAGGCCGCTCTGCGGATCGCCCAAACAGGCTCAGTGCGGAAATTCGAGCCCCATTTCACGGTAGCGCTCGGGATCGTCGCCCCAGTTCTCGCGCACCTTGACGAACAGGAAGAGGTGCACCTTCTGCTCGAGTATGCCTGCGATTTCCATGCGCGCGGCCTGGCCGATGGCGCGGATCGTCTCGCCCTTATGGCCGAGCACGATCTTCTTCTGGCTGTCACGCTCGACATAGATTGTCTGGTCGATGCGCACCGAGCCGTCCTTCTTCTCTTCCCATTTCTCGGTCTCGATGTGGGAGGAATAAGGCAGTTCCTGATGCAGCCTGAGATAGAGCTTTTCGCGGGTGATCTCGGCCGCGAGCTGGCGCATCGGCAGGTCGGAGATCTGGTCCTCCGGATAGTACCAGGGGCCGGCCGGCAAGGTCTCGGCGAGATAGTCGAGCAGGTCCTTGCAGCCGGACCCGGTCAGCGCCGAAACCATGAAGGTGCGCTTGAACGGCACCCTTTCGTTGGCTGCCGCCGACAATGCCAGCAACGTCTCGTGCTTGACCCGATCGACCTTGTTGAGGATCAACACCATCGGCTGCCGGACATCCTTCAGCCGCTCGAGGATGGCGTCGGCATCGCCCCGGATGCCGCGCTCGGCATCGATCAAGAGAAGCACGATATCGGCGTCCTTGGCACCGCCCCACGCTGTGGTCACCATCGCGGTGTCCAGCCGGCGCTTCGGCTTGAATATGCCCGGCGTGTCGACGAAGACGATCTGCGCGTTGTTGTGGGTGGCAATGCCGCGCACGATAGCGCGCGTGGTCTGCACCTTGTGCGTCACGATCGACACCTTGGCGCCGACCAATTGGTTGACCAGCGTCGATTTCCCCGCATTGGGCGCGCCGATCAGCGCGACGAAGCCGGAGCGGGTAGCGGGAGCTTCTGTTGCCGGAGCTTCGGTGGCGGTCATGCGGCACTCCCTTGATTGAGCCAGACGCCTTCCCGCTGCAGAAGTGCCGCGGCTGCAGCCTGCTCCGCCTCGCGCTTGGAGCGCCCGTTGCCGGTCGCCGGCGGATAGGCGCCGACCTTGACACTAACGGTGAACAGCGGATCGTGGTCCGGTCCCTCGCGGCTGTCGATTGTGTAAACCGGCACTGCGCCTGCCGCCTGATGCGCCCATTCCTGGAGTTCGGTTTTCGCATCGCGACGGGCGGCGTCAATGGCTTGCGAGCGCGGCTGCCAGTATTTGTGGATGAAGGCACGGGCCGCTTCCAACCCTCCGTCGAGATAGAGCACGGCGATCAGCGATTCCAATGCATCGGCGCGCAGATTGACGCGCTTGCGCCCGTCGAGGCCGCGTACGTCCGAACCGGCGCGAATAAGTTCCGGCAGGCCGATCTCCTCGGCAATTTCCGCCAGGGCTTCAGCGTTGACCAGAGCGTTCAATCTCAGCGACAGCTCACCCTCGGCTGCGTCGGGAAATGCCGCCAGCAGCATATCGGCAACGACAAGGCCGAGAACGCGATCGCCCAGGAATTCGAAACGTTCGTAGTCGATGCCGGCGTGACTGCCGCGAGCGCTGGCATGGGTCAGCGCCCGCTGCAGGCGCTGATGGTCGCCAAAACTGTGGCCGGTGCGCTCCCTGAGCGCCTCGGCGAGCGCATCGGCGGTCAGCCGTTTCGTCGCCGCCATGGCCCTAATTGACGAAATGGAACAGGCGCGAGGCGCGCATCAGTGACGGCCATTTCCAGATTTCGAGCGGGCTGGCGCTGCCGCCGATCGAGAAGAAAATGAGGTTGGCGCGGCCGACCAAATTCTCGTCCGGCACGAAGCCGACGGTGAAGCGGCTGTCCGACGAGTTGTCGCGATTGTCACCCATCATGAAATAGTGACCGGGCGGCACCTTGAACTCTTTGGTATTGTCGCCGATCGAAGCCTGCGTCAGGTCGAGCGTGTCGTAGCTGACGCCGTTCGGCAGCGTCTCGCGATAGACATCGACCGGCCCGTTCTCCTCGGTGATGTCGTGGTTGTCGATCTGCCCGACCTTGACGCGCGGCACACCCACATCGTTGATGAAGAGCTGGCCATCCTTGACCTGGATCTTGTCGCCCGGCAGGCCGACGACACGCTTGATATAATCGACAGAAGGATCCGGCGGAAACTTGAACACCACCACGTCGCCGCGCTTCGGCTCTGAGCCCCAGATGCGGCCCGAAAAGATGTTCGGCCCGAACGGCAGTGAATAGCGGGAGAAGCCGTAGGACCACTTGGTGACGAAGAGATAGTCGCCTTCGAGCAAAGTCGGCCGCATCGACCCGGACGGGATCGAGAACGGCTGGAACAGGAGCGTGCGGATGACCAGCGCAAGCAGCAGGGCCTGGACTATGACGCTGACGGTTTCGCCAAGTCCGCCGGATTTCTTCTGGGTTTTTTCAGCCACGCTCATGTCGTCCTCGATTGTGCGTTGGATGGTATAGAGTCTCGGCGCGCGCTGGGCAACGTCATGCCGGTGGTCAGATGCAATCAATGTGGCGCTTCTTCGACCGGCAACGCTTCAATGATCACAAAGGCTTGAGCGAGCGGAAAATCATCGGTGATGGTGAGGTGGATCACCGCGCGGTGCCCTTCAGGCAGAATTTCGTCCAGCCGCGCTGCCGCCCCATTGGTCAGCGCCATGGTCGGCTTGCCGCTGGCCAGGTTGACGACCCCCATGTCGCGCCAGAACACACCCTGCGCCAGACCGGTACCCAGTGCCTTGGCGCAGGCTTCCTTGGCAGCGAAACGCTTGGCGTAGGAGGCCGCACGCGCCGCGCGGTTTTCGGAGCGCGCCTGTTCGATCTCGGTGTAGATGCGCTGGATGAAGCGCTGGCCATGGCGTTCCAGCGACTTCTCGATGCGTCTGATGTCGATGAGGTCGCTGCCTATACCGATAATCATTCGGCAGGAACTTCCGGCCCGGTTTTTCCAGCCTTTGCCGCTCTTTCGGCCAGCCGCTTGCGGCGCTGCTCGTGGAAAGTGACCATGCCCCAGCGGGTGATGCCGTAAAACAGCAGGCCGAAAACCAGGCCGAGCGGTATTGCGCCGATCGTCATCGGCTTCAGCACCGGTCCCCACAATTGCGCAAAGGAAAGATTATGCAGCATGTCGCCGAGATGCGCGGGCGGGCCATGCGCCGGCAGGTGTTCATGCAGGATCAGCTTGCCGACCTCCCAGGAGGCGGCCCATAGCAGCGGAAAGGTCAGGGGGTTGCCGAAGACCGTGCCGAGTGCTGCCGCGACCAGATTGCCGGCGATCAGCCAGCACAGGATGGCAGCAATGATGAAGTGAAAGCCAAGCGGGAAAAACGACGCAAATACGCCCGCCGCAACACCTGCGGCCACGGCATGCGGCGTGGCCCTAAGCCGCAGGATGCGCTTGGAAAAATACCGCAGCGAGCGCGAGAACGAGCGGCGCGGCCACAAATAAGTGCGCACCCGCTCGAAAAAACCATCAGGCTTGCGCCGTCGAAAAAGCACTCTGTTCCTGTTCCTAGTTCCGTCAATAGCTTCACGCCGGCTTCTCCAGCCGGGCGCGACAGCCCCATGCTGCGCTCTGCGGTCGCCCAAAAGCAACTACGACTTTGATATAGCGATGCGCTGGCCGAAGAACAACGAGGCCGACGGCATCCGCTCGGTGGCCGCTCGCGCCGGCCCTGGGTGTCGCCGTTCTGAACAGGGCATGATCGCGGCGAATTTAAGGAGCGTCACTTAGGATCGATATTCGCTGACCTCGACGAGGTTGCCGTCCGGATCGCGGAAATAGACCGACATCATCGCGCCCCGAGCGCCGACACGCTCGACCGGGCCGACCTCTATCACCACGCCATTGGCGGCGAGGTTGGCACATATCTCGGCGAGCGGCCGGGCAGCAATCAAGCAGAAATCTCCGGAGCCCGGCGTCGGCGCCTTGGCCTTCGGCTCGAAGGTACGCCCGACCTTATGCACATTGATCTTCTGCGTTCCAAACAGCAGCGCCGTTGGTCGATCCGGCTCGTCGAGGCGCTCGAAGCCAAGCACGCGCTGATAGAAGGCGCAGGTATCGTCCACCGAACGAACTGTCAGCACGAAATGATCGATGCCGGCAATCACGGCAGCGTCTCTTGACTTGTTTTTATGCATGTCGTTGTCCCAAAACCGCCGCACACTTTTGGGCGACATGCATTAGATATTGCGGCTGCCCGGCTTGATCGCCGGTATGGCGGCGAGCTCGGGCGGCAGCATGTCGGCAGGATAGGCCGGAACTTCATATTCGGCGAGCGCGATCAGCGGCACGCCGACATCGGTCTTGCCGGCCGAGCGGTCGATGATGCATGCGGCGGCAACGACTTCGGCGCCAAGGCCGCGCAGGCAGTCGATGGTCTCGCGGATCGACAGGCCGGTGGTGACGATGTCCTCGACAATGACGACGCGCGATCCCTTGGCGATCTCGAAGCGGCGCAGCCTGAATTCGCCCCCTTCCCGCTCGACCCAGATCGCCGGCGCACCAAGATGGCGCGAGGTCTCATAGGCCGGGATCAGCCCGCCGATCGCCGGGCCGACGACGTAGTCGATCCTGCCGGGCACGCCAGTGCGGATCTTTTCGGCGAGCGCCTTGCACAAGCGCTCGGTCTTGTCGGCATGCATGAAAACGCGCGCCTTCTGCAGGAAGACCGGGCTGCGCAGGCCCGACGTCAGGATGAAATGCCCTTCGAGAACGGCGCCGGCCTCGCGGAAAATGCCCAGCACTTCATCGGTGTTCATCGTTCACTCCATGTCCATGGTGAATGGTGAATGGTGAATGGTAGTGAGAGCACCCTCTTCACTATTCACTATTCACTATTCACTATTCACTATTCACTATTCACTATTCACCCATTCACGCGCCTTGCATCGCTGACGCTCGAATTGTCCTTTAGCTGCGACAGCAGCCGGTTCAAGTGCTTGAGGTCCCACACTTCAAGATCGATGAGCATTTCGGTGAAATCGGGCGCGGTGCGCACCATCGACAGAGTGTGGATGTTGGCGTCGTTGGATGCGACGACCTGTGCAATGTCGGCCAGCGAACCCGGCGCGTTGATGGCGGTGACCGAGACGCGCGCCGGGAACCGCTCCTTGGTGCGCTCGTCAATATCCCAGCGCACGTCGATCCAGCGCTCGGGCTGGTCGTCAAAGGCCTGCAGCGCCGGCGACTGGATCGGATAGATGGTGATACCGGTTCCCGGCTGCACGATGCCGACGATGCGATCGCCTGGCACTGCCCCTTCCGGCGCGAAGCGCACCGGCAGATCGCCGCGCACACCGCGGATCGGCACCGCGTCGTCGCGCGGCTGGTTCTTGTCCTTGCGTGCGGCGCGGCCCGGAATCTGGAACAGCATGCCGGCGGCGTTGCGGATCTTCGACCAGCCCTCCTCGCGCTGCTTGGGCGCGACCAGCGTGACACGCTCGTCCTTGTAGTCGGGAAACACCGCCTTCATGACATCGGTGGAGGCAAGTTCGCCTCGGCCGACCGCGGCCAGTACATCCTCGATGTCCTTGCGCGCCAGCCGGTGCAGCACCGGCTTCAGGCTTTCTTTGGTGAAGGTCTTGCCAGAGCGTTCGAAGGCGCGCTCCAGAATGCGGATACCGAGACCCGAATATTGCTTGCGAATGGCGTTCTTGGTGGCGCGGCGGATGGCCGAGCGTGCCTTGCCGGTAACGACCACCGATTCCCACGCCGCCGGCGGGACCTGCGCCTTCGAGCGGATGATCTCGACCTCGTCGCCGTTCTTCAGCTCCGTCATCAGCGGCATGATGCGGCCATTGACCTTGGCGCCGACGCAAGTGTCGCCGACGTCGGTGTGGACGGCATAGGCAAAGTCGATCGGCGTGGCGCCGCGCGGCAGCGCGATCAGCATGCCCTTCGGCGTGAAGCAGAATACCTGGTCCTGAAACAGTTCCAGCTTGGTGTTTTCGAGGAAGTCCTCGGGATTGTCGCCTTCGGCAAGCTGCTCGATGGTGCGCCGCAGCCAGGCATAGGCATTGGTTTCCTTCGAGATCGCATGGGCGGCACCATTCATCTTGCCACCGGTATCCTTATAGATCGAATGAGCCGCGACGCCGTATTCGGCGATCTTGTTCATTTGATAGGTGCGGATCTGCAATTCGACGCGCTGGCGAGACGGGCCGACGATGGTGGTGTGGATCGAGCGGTAGTCGTTCTGCTTCGGCGTCGAGATATAATCTTTGAAGCGGCCGGGCACCATCGACCAGGTGGTGTGGATGGCGCCGAGCGCGCGGTAACAGTCCTCGACCGTCTCGACAACGACGCGGAAGCCGAAAATGTCGGACAGCTGCTCGAACGACAGCGCCTTGGCCTCCATCTTGCGGAATACCGACCACGGCTTCTTCTGCCGGCTCTTGACCTCGGCCTTGATCGAATATTTGTCGAACAGCGTGGAGAGCGCCTTCTCGATCTCCGACAGCACGCCCTTGTTGCGCTCGAAGATTTCGGCCAGCCGTGCGGTGACGGCGCGGTAGGCTTCCGGATTGATGAAGCGGAAGGCAATCTCCTCCAGCTCCTCGCGCATGCCTTGCATGCCCATGCGGCCGGCCAGCGGCGCGTAGATGTCCATCGTCTCTTCGGCGATGCGCAGGCGCTTGGCTTCCGGCACATGGTCGAGCGTGCGCATATTGTGCAGGCGGTCGGCGAGCTTGACCAGAAGCACGCGCACGTCTTCCGAGATCGCCAGCAACAGCTTGCGCAGGTTCTCCGCCTGCTCGGCCTTCTTCGAGACGAGGTCGAGCTTCTTCAGCTTGGTCAGGCCCTCGACCAGCTTGCCCATTTCCGGGCCGAACAATTCGTCGATCTCGGCCCTGGTCGCCGTGGTGTCCTCGATCGTGTCGTGCAGCAAGGCAACGGCGATCGTCGCCTCGTCCATGTGCATTTCGGTGAGGATGGCGGCGACTTCGAGCGGATGCGAGAAATACGGGTCGCCGGAGGCGCGTTTCTGGTGGCCATGCTTCTGCATGGCGTAAACATAGGCCTTGTTGAGCAGCGCCTCGTTGACGTCAGGCTTGTAGCGCTGCACGCGCTCGACAAGCTCATACTGACGCATCATGGGCGGGATCTCGCAATGCTGAAATGAATCATGCGCCGCACTGGCGTACGGCGCATGTCATAGATAGCCACGAAACTGCCGACGCGAAAGTGTCGGCAGTTGTCGGTAAGATCAATAATCGTCGCTTTTTTCCGGCGGCACCAGGCCTTCGATGCCGGCCAACAGGTCTTCTTCGGTCATGCGATCGAAGGTGACGTTGTCCTCGGCGTCGTCGGCATCGGTGGCTGCAACGGCGCTGCCGGTCTGGTCGGCAATCGCCTCGCCATCGGCTTCCGGCTCATCGACCTCGACATGCTTCTGCAGCGAATGGATGAGATCTTCCTTGAGGTCGTCCGGCGACAGCGTCTCTTCGGCGATTTCGCGGAGCGCAACGACCGGGTTCTTGTCGTTGTCGCGCGGTACGGTGATCTGCGCGCCCTGGCTGATCTGACGGGCGCGGTGGCCGGCCAAGAGCACCAGCTCGAAGCGGTTGTCGACCTTGTCGATGCAATCTTCAACGGTTACGCGGGCCATGAGTTGCCCCTTTCATGCCTGGATTTGATGGAAAACAGGCGCGGTCCATAACCCGAACGCCGCCAAAATACAAGCTTTTATGGCGGTGCGCAGCTCTGACGCGGGCCGCCTGCGACGACACAGCGCCGATCACAATTGCTTGCGGTGCGGCATGGTGCCTTGGATTGCCGTAAAACTGGCGTTATCTCGAACGATGAAGGCGAACAGGTCTATTATCAGACCGGCCGATAGTCGCCACCCATTTAGACGACCGCTTATTTCGAAAAAGGACATTTTTCCATGTTCGATCCTCGTGAAAAAATCGCTCTCTTTATCGACGGTGCCAATCTCTACGCCACCTCGCGCGCGCTGGGCTTTGACATCGATTACCGCAAACTTCTGGCGAGCTTCCAGAAACGCGGCTATCTGCTGCGCGCTTATTACTATACCGCGCTGGTCGAGGATCAGGAATACTCCTCGATACGGCCGCTGATCGACTGGCTCGACTATAACGGCTTCAAGGTGGTGACCAAGCCGGCCAAGGAATTCACCGACTCGACCGGCCGGCGCAAGATTAAGGGCAATATGGATATCGAGCTGACCGTCGATGCGCTCGAGCTTGCCGATGTCGTCGACCATTATGTCATCTTTTCGGGCGACGGCGATTTCCGCACGCTGGTCGAGGCGCTGCAGCGGCGCGGGCGCAAGGTGTCGATCGTCTCGACCATGGCTTCGCAGCCGCCGATGATCTCCGACGATCTGCGCCGCCAGGCCGACCATTTCATTGACCTGATGACACTCAAGAACGAAGTCGGCCGCGATCCGTCGGAGCGGCCGGTGCGCCGGCCCGAACCGGCCGAGGCCGACGAGGAAGACTATTGACGATCGTCGCCTTGACCGCGCCGCCGGCCGTCTCTCCCGAGCCCGATCGCGACTGCCCGCTCTGTCCGCGGCTGCATGATTTCAGAGCCGAATGGCGGCAGCGTGAGCCGTCCTGGTTCAACGCGCCGGTGCCGACCTTTTTGCCGCCGGAAGGCGAGGATGCGGTGCGGTTGCTGATCGTCGGGCTGGCGCCGGGCCTGCGCGGCGCGAACCGGACGGGACGCCCCTTCACCGGCGATTTTGCCGGCGACCTGCTCTACAACACGCTGATCGCGCACGGCTTTGCGCGCGGCGAATTCAAAGCGCGACCAGATGACGGGCTGGAGCTTGTCGGTACGGCGATCACCAATGCGGTGCGCTGCGTGCCGCCGGAGAACAAGCCGGTTGGCGCCGAGATAGCGACTTGCCGGACGTTCCTGGTGCCGACGATCGCACGGTTTTCAAATCTGCGCGCGGTGCTGGCGCTCGGCTCGATCGCGCACCAGTCGACCGTGCGGGCGCTCGGCCAACGCGTTGCCGCCTATCCGTTCCGGCATGGTGGGCAGCAGCAGGCCAATGGCATCGCGCTGTTTTCCAGCTACCATTGCTCGCGCTACAACACCAATACGGGCGTGCTGACGGAAGCGATGTTCGTCAACGTTTTCAATCAGATAGAAGTTTTTCTGAAGACCTAGAGTCGGACGAGGCCCGCCGGCGCACAGCCCCTAGATTCGGGCGATCGCGGCCAACCAGGCCAGGAGATCCAGCAACCATAGAAACAGTGCGAACTGCAGCGCGACGCGCAGGCGTTGGATGATCCGCCAATTGCTGGCCATGTCGGATTTGATGCGCAGCGCAAGCGCTCGGTGCATCCCGTCCAGGGTTGCGGGAGGGTGCTGATCGACGAAGTCCTGGAGCAGCTTCTCTGGATCGAAACGGAACGTATAGTTATAATACGGCCACACCATAATCGCGACCAGCAGCCCGATAAGAAAAAGCAATGTCAGCGCCAGCCAGTCCCAAGGCCCCACGCCATCCAGGAGCGCCCTGCCTCCGAGGAGAGAACTCGCGAACGCGGTTGCGAAGATCAGATTGCCGGCGCGCGTATTGAGACTTTCAACCACGCCCTGCTGGTGCTGGAGGCCACGCACCGCCTCCGCATAGACAAATGCCAGGCGGGGGTCGCCGCCGTCCATCGCAGCAGGCGGGGCGTTGCTGTCATTGGTTGATGAAGGTCGCTCCGGCATCAAATGTACTTAGCACGGCGCCGCCTGCGATATGAATAGCCACAAGGGGAACGCATCGTCGCTCTGTCTTCGTGCCATCGAGGGTGTTTTGGTGGACAGGAATAGCATCAATCCGACGCTGTCGCTTCAGGCGCTGCGGCAAACAATGCGGCCAGCGTCGCAGGTCCGCCCTGGAGAACATTCAAGTCGACGTCGCCGCTGATGCCGTCGACGCGGCCCCGGTTGTGGTACTGCCAGTAGATCCAGTCGTCATGGCCCGGCCGCAGCGCCAGCGAACGCAGCCAGCGCGGGCGGCTGGCTAGCTGCCCGGCATAGGCTTGCGCCACCTCGTCGGTCACATAGAGGATCGCCGTCTTGCCGAACGCCGCCTCGACCGGGCCGAGGAAGGCGGAGAGTTCGGCGCTCAGCTGTTCGGGAGTTGGCCGCTGCGGGCAATTGCCGCCGAACTCGATGTCTACCACCGGCGGCAGCAAAGGCTGATCGTGCGGCACCACCGAGATGAAGTTGCGTGCCTGATCCGCACCCGGTCTGCAGAAGGTGAAGAAATGATAGGCACCGACGGCAAGACCGGCGGCGCGGGCCGCGCGCAAATTGGCGGCGAAGGCATCGTCGACATGATCGCCGCCTTCCGTCGCCTTGATCACGGCGAAGGCGACATCGTCGGCGGCAACACGCCGCCAGTCGATCTGCCGCTGATGATGGGAGACGTCGATGCCCCTGACCGGATATTTGCCGCGGTCCGGAGAAAACGTCTGGAAGTAGGTATAGCCGCCGGCCAGAACGAGGCCCGCCACGAGCAGACCGGCCGCGCCCCATAAGACGATCCGGTTTTTCAAACGAGACCTATCCCTTTTGGTCCGCGCTGCCCGCCGCTATGGCTCCGGGCGTTCGTCGCTCGAAAAGCCAAATCGCTGGCTTTTCCTCCGCTTCGCGGACCGCTCCTCACCCTCGCTCCTTCAGCAGCCGGCCCTTCTCGCGCGACCAGTCGCGCTGCTTTTCGGTCTCGCGCTTGTCGTGCAGCTTCTTGCCTCGGCCAACGGCGAGCAGCAGCTTGGCACGGCCTTGGTCGTTGAAGTAGATCTTCAGCGGCACCAGCGTCATGCCTTCGCGGTCGACGCTTTGCGCCAGCTTGGCCATCTCGCGCTTGTTGAGCAGCAGTTTGCGGCGGCGGCGCGGCTCATGGTTGAAGCGGTTGGCCTGCAGATACTCCGGCAAATAGGAGTTGATCAGCCAGATCTCGCCGCCCTCGACCGAGGCGTAGCTGTCCTGGATGTTGGCCTGGCCCTGGCGCAGCGATTTCACTTCCGTACCGGTCAGCACCAGGCCGGCCTCGATCGTGTCGAGCACCTCATAGGAAAACCGCGCCTTGCGGTTTTCCGCAACGGTCTTGTTGTTGGGATCGGCTTTTCTGACTTGATTCATGATGCGGAGAGGTGGCGCCTCATCCCTAGTTTATCAAGCCGGCGTGCTTCATCGCCGCGTCGATCTTCTCGGCGGTCGACGGCTCGACCGTCATTAGCGGCGAGCGCAGCACGTTCTCGACCTTGCCCAGCTTCGACAGCGCATATTTCGCGCCGGAAACGCCGGGCTCCATGAAAATCGCCTTGTGCAGCGGCAACAGACGGTCCTGCAGGTCGAGCGCCTTGGCGCAGTCGCCGGAAAGCGTTGCCTCCTGGAATTCAGCGCAAAGCCTGGGTGCGACATTTGCCGTCACCGAAATACAGCCGACGCCGCCATGCGCGTTGAAGCCGAGCGCCGAGGCGTCTTCGCCGGAGAGCTGGATGAAATCCTTGCCGCAGGTGGCGCGCTGCTCCGAAACCCGCTCGACCTTGCCGGTGGCATCCTTGACGCCGACGATGTTCTTAAAGTCGTGCACCAATTGCCCCATCGTCTCCGGGCTCATGTCGACCACCGAGCGCGGTGGAATGTTGTAGATGATGATCGGCAGGCTGGTCGCCTTGGCGACGGCGGCGAAATGCGCATAGAGGCCGCGCTGCGTCGGTCTGTTGTAATAAGGCGTGACGACAAGGGCCGCGTCGGCGCCCGCCTTCTCGGCATACTGGACCAGGCCGACCGCCTCGTCGGTGTTGTTGGAGCCGGCGCCGGCGACGACCGGAACCCGGCCCTTGGCGACCTCGATGCAAACCTTGACGACTTGGCGGTGCTCGTCATGCGACAGCGTCGGCGACTCGCCGGTGGTGCCGACAGGGACCACGCCGGTCGTGCCTTCGGCGATCTGCCAGGCGATGAACGCGCGAAAGGCTTTCTCGTCGAAACGGCCGCTCTTTTCGAACGGTGTGACGAGCGCGGTCAGCGAGCCTCTTAGCATGTCGTCCAACTCCTTGGGACTAGCGCATGACCCCGAAAATCGCAGTCGATTTCGGAAAGGGTCATGCGCCAAATTTAAATTGCTACAACGTCCTTTGCGCGTCTGAGAAGACCCGTGGCGCTGTAGGTGTTTGTCGTGCGCGCCTTCTAGCCGAAAGCGAAGCGGCGCACCATAGTCTCGACATTGTTGCGCGGCAAGCATTGCGCCAGCAATTGCAATTCGAACGACCTCGATAAGGTTTTCTTTACGGGCCCTTCATCACAGACGAATAGGCTGCAGTTCATCTGTGCCAGTGGTAGCTCGAAGAATAGGAAATGACCAAATCCATGCCGACCAGGCGGCCTCGTCTTTTCGCGCTTCTCGGCGCGATCGTTGTGCTGATCCCCGGCGCGGCGATCGGCGGCAGCGTCGATGGGCAGGTCACGTCGGCGATCCCGATGACGGAGCCGCAGAACGATGCACTGCAGCAGTCCCCTTCGCCATCCGCCAGCGTCGCGGCGCTGAAGAGCGGTCTCAATGCGCTGGCGGCAAACGACATTCAGCGCGCGCGCCAAGTGCGTGAAACGCTGCCGGCCAAATCGCTCGATCGGCACATCCTTGCCTGGGCGATTGCCCTCTATGGCGGCGACCAGGTGCCGAGCGGCGAAATCGCCGATGCCGCGAAGATGCTGCCGAACTGGCCGGGCACGATCGCCTTGCGCAAGAACAGCGAGCGCGCGCTCTATCGCGAGAACCCCGCGCCACAGGTCGTGGTGCGGGCGTTCGACGGCAGCCAGCCGCTGACCTTCGAGGGCGTGGTGATCCTTGCCCGCTCCTATGTAGCGCTGGGCGATACGAAGGCGGCGCGCTCGGTGCTGTCGCCATTCTGGCGCACCGAAAAGCTCGAAGCCACGGACGAGGCGGCGGTCATCCGCGAGTTCGGCGCGCTGATCCCGGCCGCCGACCATCGCTTCCGCATGGAGCGCATGTTCTATGCCGATCGGGTCGCTTCGGCGCTGCGCGTCGCCGGTCTCGCCGGCGCCCAGCAATTGGCCGATGCCTGGGCGGCAGTCACCAAAGGCGACAAGAACGCGGCCAAGCTGCTGAAGGCGGTGCCGGCAGCGCAGCGGGCGGCCGGCTATCTCTTTGCCGAAGCCGAATATCTGCGCAAGCAACAGAAATTTTCCGATGCCGCCGCGCTGGTGCTGAAGGCGCCGGGCGACCGCGACGCTCTGGTCGATCCGGACGCCTGGTGGGTCGAACGCCGGGTGCTGTCGCGCGAGCTGGTCGACCAGGGCGACATGAAGACCGCCTACAGAATAGTCGCCGCGCATGCCGCCGAAAGTCCCGCCAATGCTGCCGAGGCGGAATTCCATGCGGGCTGGTACGCGCTGCGCGGCCTCAACGACCCGAGCACCGCCGCCAAGCATTTTGCGCAAATCGCGGAGCTCGCCCAAGGGCCGATGTCGCTGTCGCGCGCCTATTACTGGCTCGGCCGTGCCGCCGAAGTCGGCGGGCCCGGCAGTGCCAAGGATTATTTCAGCCGCGCCGCCAGCTACGGCACGACCTTTTACGGCCAGCTCGCCGGCGAGCGCGTCGGCCGGCAGATCCTCAACATCGTCTACCCCCAGCCAAGTGCCGCCGACCGCCGGAATTTTGCCACCCGCGAGGCGGTCAGCGCCATCGAGCGGCTGCAGCAGGCAGGCTATGACCGCTATGCCGAAACCCTCTACCGCGACCTTGCCGGGCAGTTGAGCAGCCCCGGCGAACTGGCGCTGCTTGCGATGCTGGCGGAAAGACAAGGCAACCATTTCATGGCGCTGAAGGTCGGCAAGATCGCCGGCGCACGTGGCATCGACGTCGGCGCGCTGTCGCATCCGCTCGGCGTCATTCCCGACACCGCCAACATTTCCGGCTCGGGCAAGGCGCTGGCCTATGCGATTGCCCGCCAGGAAAGCGAGTTCAACATCGGCGCCGTCTCCAGCGCCGGCGCACGCGGACTGCTGCAGCTGATGCCAGGCACGGCCAAGCAATTGGCGAAGAAGGCCGGCATGACTTTCTCGCAGGCCCGGCTGACCACTGATGCCGGCTACAATGCAACGCTGGGCGCCGCCTTTCTCGGCGAGCAGCTCGGCCGCTTCGACGGCTCCTACGTGCTGACCTTCGCCGGCTATAATGCCGGCCCCGCCCGCGCCGCCCAGTGGGTGACGAAATACGGCGACCCGCGCGGCAAGGACGTCGATGCAGTCGTCGACTGGATCGAGCGGATTCCCTATACGGAAACAAGAAGTTACGTTCAGCGCGTGATGGAGAATTACGAGGTCTACAAGATGCGTATCTCCGGCAAGTACGATATTGTCGGAGATCTGGTGAACGGCCGGGGTTAGCCTTTCCTTCTCTCCTTGTGGGAGAAGGTGGCCGAGCGAAGCTCGGTCGGATGAGGGGTGCTCCAGCTTGGTTCCGACAACGCTCCGTCCAACACCCCCAACCGTCTCGGCGCTAACGCGCCGATCCACCTTCTCCCACAAGGAGAGAAGGAAGAGCCCCCAATTTGACCGCCCCTGCCCTCGCCTGTAGCAGTCGCAACGATCTGACAGCAGCACGGAATCGAGTGTACATGCCAAACGACGAAGGCTTCTCCGATTTCTTCTACGCCGCGCCGGACGGGCTGTCCCTGCACGCCCGCATCTACGGCGAAGCGAATTCCGGCCACTGGCCAGTCGTTTGCCTGCCCGGCCTGACCCGCAATTGCCGTGACTTTCACGAATTGGCGCTTTATCTGTCGACGCAGGCGAAGCGCAGGGTTGTCGCCTTCGATTATCGCGGGCGCGGGCAGTCCGCCTACGATGCCGATATCGCCCATTACAATAACGGCAGCGAGGCGGGCGATATCCTTGCCGGGCTGGCGGCGCTGAACATCGAGAAGGCAGCCTTCATTGGGACGTCGCGCGGCGGACTGATCATCCATGTGCTCGGGGCGATGCGGCCGGCCGTGCTGAAGGCCATCGTCTTCAACGACATCGGCCCGGTGATCGAGGCGCAAGGTCTCGCCCATATCCGCTCCTATCTCGACCTCGCGCCCAAGCCGAAGACGTACGCAGAGGTGGTCCGCGGCCTGCGCAGCACCCATGGCGCGGATTTTGCGGCGCTGACCGATGCGGATTGGGAGCGGATGGCATCAGCCCTCTACCGCGAGACCGAGGAGGGATTTCTGCCCGATTTCGATCCGAAACTGGTCGAGACGCTGGCGGGGCTCGATCCCAGCCGGCCGCTGCCCTATCTTTGGCCACAGTTCGACGCGCTGGCGGCCATCCCGATGCTCGTCATACGCGGCGCCAATTCGAAGCTGCTGTCCGCCGAAACGCTCGAGCAGATGCGGACGCGCCATACCGATATCGAGACGATCACCGCCGACGGCCAGGGCCATGCACCGTTTTTGGAGTCCGGGATCCTGCCGGGCAGGATCGCTGGTTTTTTCGATCGGGCGGAGCGGCGGGGTGGCAGGAAGTAAAGCTCGACCGAGCGAAGTAATTCACGCGCAGGTTTTGCGTCGGTCAAAGCATTCCGACGGCCGTTGACAGTTCCGTTGGAATTAGCGGTGAGATACTTTTTATCGATGTCGGCGCTGCCCCTCATCCGCCTGCCGGCACCTTCTCCCCGTATAGCGACGGGGAGAAGGGAGGTGTCTGCAACGCTGGGGATTAGCGACTCTTTCGCAAGGACGCCTTTCTCCCCGTCGCTATACGGGGAGAAATGCCCGGCAGGGCAATGAGGGGCAGCGCAACCCTGAGCGGGCTGATGTCTCACGTCAGATCCGTCAGGACTTGGCGTTTCTCTTTGCGGGCTTTGGGGCCTTGCTTCCGGCCGGCTCGCTTTTTGGCTCTCGCCTCGCCGGAGGTGGAGAAGACAAAGCGCTTGCACCGCCTCTGTCCGCGCCACTGCACCGCGGCGTTTCCAGCACGGTGACGCAGCCATCGAGATCGTTGGTGGCCAGATGGGCGTAGCGCATGGTCATCGACAGCGTCTGGTGACCGAGCCACATCTGCACACGCCTGATGTCGATGCCGCCCTGGACGAGACGCGAGGCGCAAGTATGGCGCAATATATGCGGCACGACCTGATCGTCGGCGCCAAGCCCGACTTCGGCCTTGGCATCGTTCCAGATGGCGCGAAACTGCGCCTGGCTGAGCTTGGTGAACGGGCCTTTGGGCCGGCGGCCCTCGGTGGCCGGCAGCTTGATCACCTCTTTTACCCGCTCGGTCATCGGAATGGTGCGGCTGCGGCCGGATTTGGTGATCCAGAAACTGACGCGGTGCTCCTGGATATCGTTCCAGATCAAACCCAGCGCTTCGCCGAGGCGGCAACCGGTGTCGACGAGAAAGACGGAAAGCCGATAAGCGTCCTCGCTGCGGCTCTTGATGGCAGCGAACAGCCGGGCCTCCTCGTCCCTTTCGAGGAAACGAATCCGTCCCGCCCGCTCCTTCTGGCGGCGGAACTCGGGCAGGCTGTGGATATCTCCCATCTTGTGAGCCTTGCGCAGCAGTTTGCTGAGGGCAGCCATCTTCCGATTGATGGTTGCGTTGCTGTTGCCGCGCTGGCGCAAGGTGCCGATAAGATTGTCGAGGGTGCTTTGGTCAAAGGCGCTGAAACGCTCCCCAAGGAGGATCTCGTCTATTTCGCCGATGAAGGAGCTGACATTGTATTTATGCCGCCCGTCATCCCAAAGTATGTCCCGGTATGCTGAAAAAAGTTCTCCGATCCTGTGCGACTTTACTTCTCGTATCTTGTTGTAACTGTATTTTATTTTTGCAGTTTGAGAAGAAAACATCGAAAAATGATCAGAGGTTCCTCCCTCTTGAATCGCATCGTTCGTCATTATTCGCCACACCCCCGAGTGGATAGGCCTAGACCTACCTGCTTGGCGGTGCCCTTTCAAGAGTTTTAAGCGTTGTGGCCGATTTCATCCACCAGTGGCGGATCCCAACGACATCGTTCCACAACCCTGTTCAGCTACCGAACCCCCTTTTCCTTCTGTTTGCGACCAGTCGCGAAAACAAAAACAGCCCGGGCGTTAAGGCGCCCGGGCTGGATTTCACTTGCCTTAAGTCCAGCCCTTAGAACGAGCGCTGGAAGCGGAGGAAGCCGCCAACGGCGTTTTTCTTGTCGCCCGGGATGCCGGTCCAGTTGTATTCATAACCGGGCAGCGAGTCGCTATCGATGTGGTGGCTGTTATGAGCCCAGTCCACTTCGGCCGTGATCGTCATGCCGGGAACGATATCGTAGGCGATATTGGCCGCGACGCCAGCTTCCTTGGCTTCGTCATACGACGCCTGCAGGTTGAACGAGGTCTTCTCGTTGATGGTGTAGGTGCCACCACCCCAGACTGCCCAGTTACCGCCCCACTGCTTGTAGAAGTTGCGCGGGAGATTGTCGTCAGAGCCGTAGCCGGCCATCAGGAACAGCGACAGGTTCTGCATCGGCGTCACGTCGAGGCGAACCTTGCCGGCCCATTCTTCCAGGCTGCTGTCATAGGCAACAACACCGCTGATGGAACCCCAGCCCTGCGTGTACTTCACGCCGCCAACGAGATACGGAACATAGCTGTCGACCGAGTCGTGACCGAGAGTGATGGCAGTATTGGCGCTGTTAAGGATAAAGCCTTCACCGGTTTCCAACGACGCCACGGCCGAGAAGCCGTTGCCGGCATCGAAGTAGTACTGGACGACATTGGTGTCGAAGCCGCCGTAGGGAACGATCGTATCCTGGATGACGTTGCCGGCGTAGCCGGTGAACGTGTTGAAGGCTGTTTCGTCCTTACCGACGCGAAGACCACCGAGCTGGATCCAGGCGAAATTCAGCGAAACGCCTCTGCTACCAAACCTGGAAAAGTGCTCGTCGAACCCAGGCACGTCTTGATAACCGGTTCCCCAGTTGAAGCGGGTCTCGGTGTAGGTCTTCAAGGTGCCCATCTCGGTTTCCTGGCCGGTGTAGGTCCTCAACGTGAAGCGAGCCTGCTTGTAATAGCCGTCGTTGACGTTGTCTTCACCATCCAAGGCATCCGACAGGTCCTGGTACCTGGCGCCGTCGAACGAGCCAGCCTGGCCCACGGAGATGTCATAGCGGACATAGCCGCCGATGCGCAGGCAGATTTCGGTGCCGGGGATGTAGTAGTAGCCAGCGCCGTAGACGTCGCAGATCTTGACGTATTCAGCGGGTTCCGGCTCGGCGACGACGACGGCGTCGGCGGCGCGCGCACCGGAAACTGCGATCAGTGCCGCAGCGGAGCCGAGAAGAAGGCTCTTGATGTTCATTTTCTGACCTCCAGTCAGAATCGGGACGGTGGCCGGCGAAAAGCAGCTCGTTGGGTCCGTTTTTATTTATATTTCAAATAGATAGTCCTAAGGCCGTCAGTGAGGCCCTGTCGGCCAAAAACGTTTACTCGCAAAGGCCTTGGCCCGAACCGGTCTTGAAATATCGCTCGAGTTGCCGCGCGTTGGCCTCGGTTTCAACCCCGATGTAGGCCTTCAAGATTACAGGCAGATAAGCCTTAGTCGAAGTCACATAGCCTGATCGGTGCGAATCAAAACGGCGTCGAAGATCGTTGGTCGATCCGACATCGCCGTTACGGAGTTGCAGAAATTAGACGTACCACATGGTCCCCCTACGCTACTTCGTAGCTTCGGGCGACACCCTACGCCCAAAATGCGGTTTCGGGTGGCCTGCCACCCAAAGCCCGCAGGGCGTAGGGTGGCGGAGAGGATGGGATTCGAACCCACGAGAAGCTTTTGACCTCTACTCCCTTAGCAGGGGAGCGCCTTCGACCACTCGGCCACCTCTCCGTTGCGCCGGTGGATAAAGAAAAGCGCCGGCACAATCAACAAGCTGACGCTATTATCCTTGAAAAATCGACCCTTCGCCAAAGCGCCGCGCGGCGATATGGCGATTCTGCGGCAATTCCCCGGTTCGCGACTCGGGCCATGGTCACATTTCGGGCCGACCATCGCCGGAATCCGCCGTTTGCAACGGCTTGCGAAGGGCTGTTGGTTAACGGGAGCTTTCGGAGTGAGGCCAAATCGTGTCATTTGTGCAACAACGCTGGGGTATAGCGCCAACACAAACCTTTTGCCGGTACGATCGTGGTTGAACGCCGCCGTCTCATGGGTAATGTCGGGTTTGAAGGAGCGGCGCGGTGCGCATCTTTTTCGGTAGTGGGGATGGGGCAGGGAACGCTGTCCTTCAGCAAAGAATACCCAGACCCGTTTTTTAACTTTTGACTGGAGGTCAGAAAATGAACATCAAGAGCCTTCTTCTCGGCTCCGCTGCGGCACTGATCGCAGTTTCCGGTGCGCGCGCCGCCGACGCCGTCGTTGTCGCCGAGCCGGAACCCGCTGAATACGTCAAGATTTGCGACGTCTACGGCGCTGGCTACTTCTACATCCCCGGCACCGAAACCTGCCTGCGCATCGGCGGTTATGTCCGCTATGACATCGGCATCGGTGACGTCGGCTCATTCGACGGTGCAAAGACCACCGATCAGCAGGACGGCGACTCGCAGGATACCTACTACAAGCACGCCCGCTTCACGCTGAAGACCTGGACCGGCCAGGAAACCGAGCTCGGCACCCTGAAGACCTACACCGAGACCCGCTTCAACTGGGGTAACCACAACGATTACCTTGATGACAACTTTAACGGCGGTACGAGCGTTTCGCTGAACTTTGCCTGGGTCCAGCTTGGTGGTCTGCGCGTCGGCAAGGACGAATCGGCCTTTGGTACCTTCATCGGCTACGCCGGCAACGTCATTCAGGATACGCTGGTCCCCTACGGCGGCTTCGACACCAACGTCGTCCAGTATTACTTCGATGCCGGAAACGGCTTCTCGGCCGTGGCATCGTTGGAAACCGGTTCGGGCAGTGCCGCTGCGGATCCTGGCATTTTCCAAGACAGCAACAGCGGCAATGATTCCATCGACAGCTATGTCCCGTATGTCGTCGGCGGTATCAAATACACGCAGGGCTGGGGCTCGATCACCGGTGTCGCCGCCTATGACAGCACCTGGGAGGAGTGGGCCGGCAAGGTTCGCGTCGACGTTACGCCGATACAGAACCTGACACTGTTCCTCATGGCCGGTTACGGTTCGGACGACAACATCGACCGCAACTTCTACAAGCAATGGGGCGGCAACTGGGCAGTCTGGGGTGGTGGCACTTACACCATAAACGAGAAGACCTCGTTCAACCTCCAGGCGTCGGCTGACGATGACAAAAACTACGGCGTCGCCGCGAACATTGCCTACGATATCGTTCCCGGTCTCACGATCACTGCCGAAGTCGATTGGGCCCGCGACGGCCAGTTTGACAAAGCCTACGATCGCAACTGGACCAATGCCGACGACAAGGACAGCGTCGGCGGCATGCTCCGCTTCCAGCGCTCATTCTAACAGTCCGAGCTAGATTGAGATTGAACCCGGCGGGTAACCGCCGGGTTTTTCGTATCGGCGCGACGCAGCTGTCAACTCTCGATGCATAATGCAGGCTGCTGCTGAGCAGCCGATCGCAGGGCTGGTCGAATGCAATGCTCGCTCCGCACGCTTGTTCGTGCAAAAGAAAAACTTGGGCCGATCTGAAGAGCTGGCCTACCGGATCAATGTATCTCGACAGCAAGTCACGATCGACCTCGGCCGATCGGGCGCATCCTACTTGTTCAAATTTCAGCCAGATCGCCCAAGGCGTCAATCAGCGGCTGAATTGCGCTCTCATACTTTTTCCAGCGTTTGACGGATGAACTATAGATCGGCTGCCGGACCTGCCAGCGGCTGGGGGTATTGACCGATCCGCTCCTCTCGAAAAAGCGCAGGCAGGAATCGTCCCAAAGCAAGCCGAGATGATCGATGAGACGGCGCGATTGCGTCTCCTGATCCGCAACCAGCGTCTCATAGCGGCTTTCGAAAATACGTCCGGGAAAGACCTTGTCCCAGTGCCGCATCAAGCGATCATATTCGCGGTAGTACAACCCGAGTGTCTCAAGGTCGGCGTTGTAGCCGTGGTCCTTGGTGAAATGCAAGACGAAGCAGGAGACGCAATTGTCGATGGCATCGCGCCGGCAATGAATGATGCGTGCGTTGGGAAAGAGAATTCCAATGACGCCGATAAACTCGAAGTTGTGCGGCATCTTGTCGACGATGCGGGGCGCGGCAGGCGCGTGCTGGCGCAGATAAGACAGGTATTCTTCGGCCAGCGCCCTCGACTGATCCCTCGTCATCGACATAATCGAATTGCGCAGGTCTTCATCCGACAGTGTTCTAAAGCCCATCGAGTTCGCGATTCGCCGCAGCTTCGTAAGCTCCCCGGCGCCATGGACATCCGGATGGCTCGCGCAGATCTGCTCCGTCAGCGTCGTCCCCGACCGGGGCATGCCCAGCACAAACACAGGCACTTCAGACGGACTGCCGTGGCCAGCCTTGGCTTCCAATAGTGATGGGCTGAATATCTCGATCATGGAATCGACGCTTCGGCGGTAGTACTCCAGGTCGAAATCGTGACCAGCGGCCTTTTTCGCCCTCTTGAAGTGGTCTATCGCCTCTTCATAGCGCTGAAGATCGTTCAGCACTTTGCCTGCCGCGTGGTGGAGCTGCGATGCAGCAACGGGTTCGAGCCTGGGATTGGAGAGTTCGCGCAGGATAGAGTCGAGCTCGGCAGGTTTTTCGGTGAACTTTTGCGTGTCGACCAGGTAATTGTAGGCTGCCCCAACATCGACGCGACGTTCTATTGCCTGATCGAGATAGGCTCTGGCTTCGTCCATGCGGCCGAGGCTGGTGAGCGCACCAGCCAGACCAATCCGGACCATGGGATGGTCGCCGTTGATCTTTAGCGCCTTCTCGTAAAGGGGCAAAGCCATCTCGGCCTTGTCGAAGTTGACGTAGGCACGCGCCAGTCCGCAAAGCGCTTCCACCAGATCGGGTTTCAATTCGCAGGCGCGCTGCAGGTGCCTGATCGCAAGCAAGCTGTCGCCAAGCTTCAGACCGGCCTCTCCCAGGCTAAGGTGGAAATATGGATTCTGAGGCGTCTGGCTTACTGCCCGCGCAAAATATTTGAGAGCCAACTCGTCGTCGATACCGAGGCCCAACGTGCCGAGGATGTAGAGCGAAAGCGGGTGGTTGGGCGTGCGGGCGAGAACGCGATGGCATAATTCCTCCGCCTCCGGGAGCCGCTTGGCTTGCTGAAGTTCGAGCGCCTGTCGCAGCAGCATGTCGTCAGCTTGCGCGCGCGAGGGCGATTTCACTTTCGACGGCTGCACTTTCGGCGCCGAGCGGGACTTTATGTGTTTGGACCAAGCGGGCGGCAGTCGGTTGCTCATCATGTCTCGCTAGCAAAATGGTCCGGGAGAATCCAGCCTGGCCTGAAGGGCTGGCCTATCCTGTCGGGCGCCCTCCTTGTTCAAAGTTCGGCTAGGTCGCCCAAGGCGTCGATCAGCGGCTGGATCTTGCCCTCATAGTTTTTCCAGCGCTTGACAGATGACCTGTAGATCGGCTGCCGGACTTGCCAGCGACTGGCCGTGTTGACCGATCCCTCCTTGTCGAAGAAGCGCAGGCAGGCATCGTCCCAGGGCAATCCAAGATAATCGATAAGACGGCGCGATTGTGCCTCCTGATCCGCAACCAGCGTCTCGTAGCGATTTTCGAAGATGCGTCCTGGAAAAACCTTGTCCCAATGCCGCATCAGGCGATCGTATTCACGGTAGTACAGCCCGAGCGTCTGCAGGTCGGCGATGTAGCTGTGTCCCTTGGAGAAATTCAGGAAAAAACATGAGAGGCAATTGTCGATGGCGTCGCGGCGACAGTGAATAATCCGCGCGTTGGGAAAGAGAAGGCCTATGAGACCGATCAGTTCGAAATTCTGGGGCATTTTGTCGACGACGCGAAGTGCGGTCGGCGCACGCTCACGAAGGTAGGACAGGTGCTCCTCGGCCAGGATTTTGGACAGGTCAGGGGTGATCGGCACTATCGATTGGCCCAAAGCCCGTGCCGAAAGCCTGGTGAGGCCGGTAGCATTTGCGGCTCGCCTTAGCTTGCTCAGTTCTCCTGCGCCGTGAACATCCGGGTGGCTCGCGCAAATCTGCTCGGTCAGGGTGGTCCCCGACCGGGGCATTCCCAACACAAACACGGGCACTTCCGATGGGCTTCCATGACCCGCCTTGGCAGCCACCATGTCCGGGTTGAAGAGTTCGATCGTAGAGTCGACCCAGCGGCGATAGGCTTCCAGGTCAAACTTATAGCCTGCGGCCCGCTTGCCTTTCTTGAAATGATCTATCGCGTCTTTGTAGCGCCCAAGGTCGTTCAGCACCTTGCCGGCTGCGTGATGAAGTCTCATCGCACTTTCGGGGTCAAGTTTTGGGTAGCCCAGTTCGCGCAGAATGGACTTAAGTTCGGCCGGCTCTTCGGTGAATTTGCGCGCATGCACAAGCTCGTTATAGGCAGCGGGCATCGCGATGCGACGTTCGATCGCTTCTTTCAGATAGACTTCGGCTTCGTCCACGCGACCGAGACCGGTGAGTGCGCTGGCCAGTCCTGTCCGAACGCGAGGATGATCACGGTTGATCTTGAGCGCTTTCTCGTAAACCGGGACAGCCATGTCAGCCTTGTCGAATTCGACGTAAGCGCGTCCCAATGCGCAAAGCGCCTCCAGCAAATCGGGCTTCAACTTCAATGCTTGCTGAATATGCCTGATTGCGGGCGAATATTCGCTGACTTTTAGATAAACTTCACCCAGACTAAGGTGATAAAAGGGGTTTTGAGGCTCCTCGCCGACGGCTCGGGCCAAATATCGCAGCGCCATTTCATCGTCGAGCCCGACGAATAGCGTGCCCATGATGTACGAAGCCAAGGGATGGTTGGGCGTGCGCTCCAGCACGCGACGGCACAGTTCCTCAGCCTCCGCCAACCGCTTGGCCTGCTGCAAGCCATACGCCTGTCGCAGCAGCGCATCGTCGGCCTGCGCGCGCGACGGCGGTTTCGCTTTCGGCGGTTGCACGTTCGGCGCCGGGCGGGACTTTATGTGCTTGGACCAAGCGGGCGGCAGTCGGTTGCTCATGATGTCTCGCTAGCAAAATGATCCGGGAGAATCCAGCCTGACGTTCCCGCCTGCCGCGGAACTTGCGCAGGCCAAGCCGGCAGGCTAGCAAGAAGGCCCCTTTTCGAATGAGCCTTTGCCATGCGCCCTCCCCTTACGCCGCTCATCGCCGCGCTTCCCTCCACGGTGCCGTTTGTCGGCCCTGAGGCGCAGGAGCGCGACCGCGGCCGCGCCTTTCGCGCCCGTATCGGCGCCAACGAGAGCAGCTTTGGCCCTTCGCCGCGCGTCGTTGCCCGTATGGCCGAGATTGCCGGCGACATGTGGATGTACTGCGACCCTGACAATCACGATTTGAAGGTAGCCGTAGCTAGGCATCTCGGTGTCGGCGCCGAAAACGTCGTCGTCGGCGAAGGGATAGACGGGCTGCTCAGCCTGGTTGCGCGCATGTATGTGGCGCCGGGCGATGCGGTGGTGACCTCGCTAGGCGCCTATCCGACCTTCAACTTTCATGTTGCCGGCGTCGGCGGCCGGCTGGTCGCAGTGCCCTACGAGAACGATCGGGAAAACCTCGACGGCCTGCTGGCGGCAGTGGCCAGGGAAAAGGCGCCACTGGTGTACCTGTCCAATCCGAACAATCCGATGGGCAGCTGGTGGGAAGCCGCCGAGCTCAGCCGCTTCATCGAAGCCTTGCCGGAGACCACAATGCTGGTGCTCGACGAAGCCTATGGCGAATTAGGGCCAGCCTCAGCGCTGCCGCCGATCGATGTCGCGCGGCCGAACGTCATCCGCATGCGCACCTTCTCCAAGGCCTATGGGCTGGCCGGCGTACGCTGCGGCTATGCGGTGGCCGAGGCCCAGGTGATTCGGGACTTTGAGAAGATCCGCAACCACTATGGCGTCAGCCGCATGGCGCAGATCGCCGGTGTCGAGGCGCTTGCCGATCAGGCCTGGCTGGATAGCGTGGTGGCGCGGGTCGCCGCCGGCCGCGGGCGTATCGCCGCAATAGCCGAAGCGAACGGGCTGAAGCCGCTGGCTTCGGCGACCAATTTCGTCACCATCGACTGCGGCCGCGACGGCGCCTTCGCACTGAAAGTGCTGCAGGCGCTGTTGTCACGCGACGTCTTCATCCGCAAGCCGATGGTGCCGGTTCTCGACCGCTGCATCCGGGTCACTGTCGGCCTCGACCACGAGCTCGACATCTTTGCCGAGGAACTGCCTGGCGCACTGGCGGCAGCGCGGGGGAACTGAAGAGCGCAACGCCGGGATTCCAGTGCTGCCCGCTATTTCTCCCCGAGCAGGCGCATGACGCGCTTCAAGGTGTCCGATAATTCGGCAGCCGCGTCATCGGCGAGGCCGGCCGTCAGCCGGGCGAGGTCGCGATCCGCCGCAGCCTGAAGCCTGGCGAGCTCAGCACTTCCGCGAGCGGTCAGCGACAGGATACGTCTGCGCCGATCGGCTGGGTCAGAGCGTGTCTCGGTCAGGCCAGCGGCGGCGAACCTCCTCAGGACGCGTGTGACATAGGCCGGATCGAGCCGGAGTTCGGCAGCGATTTCGGAGGCCGCCGGCCGGAGATCGAGGTGGAACGCCCGTGCAAGAAACCCTGCCTCACCGCCGCTATTGGCGACAGCGCGGGATCGGCCGCCCAATTCGAACAGCAGCCGCGCCTCGCCCAGCGTATAGGCGCTGTGCGTGAAGGTCAGGTTGAGCAGCCCGATCAGGCGCGTGTAGAAGCGATTGAAGCCACGTATCTCCGCGACAAGGGCATTCCGATCGGCCGGCATGTCGACCTCCTTCTGACGGACCGCTCCGTCAGGGCCATGATCGCCTATTATTTGACTTAGTCAATCATTAATGGAGACGCCGCCTATCTCGCACGTGAAGCTGGCGGATAGCGACCGGAGAGAGACCTTCGATGCACGTTGCGCGGTTGAATTTGCACGGCGATGCGCCAGACTCGACTCAGAGGATGGAGAGCGCGATGACCGATCGTACGGTGCAGGTACGCATATACGGCAAGGTGCAAGGCGTCAGCTACCGGGTCTGGGCGCGGCGCGAGGCGTCGGCGCTTGGCCTTGCCGGGTGGGTGCGCAACGAAGTTGACGGCTCGGTGACAGCCTTGATCGCAGGGACCGGTGCGGCGGTCTCGACAATGATCGAACGGCTTTGGCAAGGGCCGCCGGGGGCAGCGGTTTCGAAGGTCGACGTCGAGGAGATCGAGGTTCGCGATATGTCCGCGGGTTTCAGGATTGTTGCCTAGCAAGGCATGATCCTGCTCATTCGCTTCCATCGCACAAATCTCCAGGGTGCAGATAGAGCAAACCTGAAGCCATTGCCCTGCCCGGACATGCCTCGGTCCTTGAATTAATTGAACGTTTGTTTTATTGTCCGCGAAAAGGCGGCTTGTCATGGCGCGTACGACCGGTTCCGACGGAGAGAAGACCGAAGCTGCGGTCCGCGAGGCGGCGGTCAGCCTGATTGCGCGTCTCGGCTACGAGGCGATGTCGATGCGCCAGCTGGCGGCCGAGGTCGGCGTCCAGGCAGCGGCGCTGTACCGCTATTTCCCGACCAAGCAGGACCTTCTGTTCATGCTGATGCGTGAGCATATGGAAGGCTTGATCGAGGCGTGGCGCGCAACACGCCCTGTCGGCGCCGATCCGGCAGCGCGGCTTGCCGCTTATGTCGAAAACCACATCGCTTTCCATATCGAACGCCGCCACTCCACCCATGTCTCGAACATGGAGCTGCGCAGCCTGTCGCATGAAAAACTCACGCAGATCCTGCGCATGCGCACGGCCTACGAGAAGGAGCTGCGCGCCATCCTGCGCGACGGCGTCGAAGCGGGGTTATTCAGCATCGAAGACACCGGGCTCACCGCCATGGCGCTGATCCAGATGATGACCGGCGTCATCGTCTGGTTCCGGCCGGGCGAACGGCTGTCGATCGCCGAAGTCACCGCTACATATCTAGCAATGACAATGCGCCTTGTTGGAGCAAAGAGCGATGGCGCGAGGACGAGCCACGGCGCCGTGCGTCCATTCGAGCGCGCAACGGACGCTGCAGCACTTTGATTTCGCGCATGATCCCGATTTTCGCGGTCGTGCGCCGGGAGGAACGGCATGTACACGCATACGCTCAACTTCGGGCTTGACGAAGACATCGAGGCGCTGCGCGACCTGGTGCGGCGCTTCGCCCAGGAAAAGATCGCACCGATCGCCGCCGAGATTGATCGCTCGAACGAATTCCCGGCACATCTGTGGGCGGAGCTCGGCGGGCTCGGCCTGCTCGGCATCACCGCCGATCCCGATTTCGGCGGCAGCGGCATGGGCTACCTCGCCCATGTCGTGGCGATGGAGGAGATTTCGCGCGCCTCGGCCTCGGTCGGCCTCTCCTACGGCGCCCATTCCAACCTCTGCGTCAACCAGATCAACCGCTGGGCGACGCAGGCGCAGAAGGAAAAGTATCTGCCTTCGCTCTGCAGCGGCGAAAAAGTCGGCGCACTGGCGATGTCGGAATCGGGTGCCGGCTCTGATGTGGTGTCGCTGCGCCTGCGCGCCGAAAAGCGCAACGATCGCTATGTGCTGAACGGCACCAAAATGTGGATCACCAACGGGCCGGATGCCGAGACGCTGGTCGTCTACGCCAAGACCGATCCGGAACTCAATTCGCGCGGCATCACCGCTTTCATCGTCGAAAAGGCTTTTGCCGGTTTTTCGGTGGCGCAAAAGCTCGACAAGCTTGGCATGCGCGGCTCGAACACCGGCGAGCTGGTGTTCGAGGATGTCGAAGTGCCGTTCGATAATGTGCTGCACGAGGAAGGGCGCGGCGTCGAGGTGCTGATGTCGGGCCTCGACTACGAACGCGCCGTGCTGGCCGGCGGCCCGGTCGGGCTGATGGCAGCGTGCCTCGACGTGGCGATCCCTTACGTGCATGAACGCAGGCAGTTCGGTCAGCCGATCGGCGAATTCCAGCTGGTGCAAGGCAAGCTCGCCGACATGTATGCGACGATGAACGCGGCGCGCGCCTACGTCTATGCCGTGGCCGCCGCCTGCGATCGCGGTGAGACGGCCCGCAAGGACGCCGCCGGCTGCATCCTCTTCGCCGCCGAAAAGGCGACGCTGATGGCGCTCGACGCGATCCAGCTTTTGGGCGGCAACGGCTACATCAACGATTACCCGACCGGCCGGCTTTTGCGCGACGCCAAGCTTTATGAGATCGGTGCCGGCACCAGCGAAATCCGTCGCTGGCTGATCGGGCGGGAAATCATGGTGGAGGGCGCCTGATGGCGTCTTTTTGAGATTTTGCCAGAAGCCGCACGATGTGGCACACTTCGGAATATGTGCCACAACACGGGCGAGACGGACCATGGCTGGCAAAACGGGAAAGTCCGGATTTGACGAAGATCCGCAAGCACGGTTCGATGCCGGCGCTCGCCAACCACAGCTTCGTGCTCCGGCGAAACGCGAGCGTGTCAAGCTTGGCGAGGGCGGGCGCTTCGTCATTCCTGCCGCGATGCGCGAGGAGATGGGCGTGAAGCCTGGCGAGGACATGATCCTTCATGTCGAAAACGGCGAGCTGCGGGTAAGATCGTGGCTGCAGAATCTGCGACGCGTCCAGGCCGAATTGTCAGCGTTGAAACAGCCCGGTGAAAGCGTCGTCGACGAATTTCTGAAAGAGCGACGGGAAGAGCAGCGTCGAAGCGACAAGCGTCTCGACCGGCTTCACGCCGAAGGGACAACGGGAAAGCGGACGAAATGAAGCCCTACGTCATGGACAGTTCGGCGGCGCTCGCAATCCTGCTCAACGAGCAAGGCACTGACAATGCTTTGGGGTTCGCGCCGGACGCACAATGCAGTTCAGTCAATGCGGCCGAAATCATCGCCAAGCTGATCGACAAGGGACGCAGCATGGAACAGGCCGCGGACGACCTCGCCAGTCTCGGCATGCCGATCGCCGTTTTCGACGACGCGATGGGCATCGCCGCCGGGCAGCTTCGCCAATTGACGCGGCATCGCGGCTTGTCGCTGGGCGATCGGGCTTGCCTGGCGCTGGCAATTCGCGAGAATGCCATTGCCGTCACCGCTGATCGCGATTGGGGCGACCTCGATGTCGGCTGCAAGATCGAGCTGATCCGGTAGCGCCATGGCCCCCCTCACCTCTCAGATGTCGTCCGCCTCCGATGCCTTCCGCACCAATGCCGAGCGCATGCGGGCGCTGGTCGCCGATATTGCTGAAAAAGCCGCCGCCATCGAGCGCGGTGGCTCGGAAGAGGCGCGTGAGCGGCACGTCTCCCGCGGCAAGCTCCTGCCGCGGCAACGCCTAGCCCAATTGCTCGATACAGGCTCGCCCTTCCTCGAAATCGGCCAGTTCGCGGCATGGTCGATGTATGGCGAGGACATCCCTTCGGCCGGCCTCATCGCCGGCATCGGCCGCGTCGAAGGCACCGAAGTGATGGTCGTCGTCAATGACGCCACGGTGAAGGGCGGCACCTATTATCCACTGACGGTGAAGAAGCATCTGCGTGCACAGGAGATCGCATTGCAGAACAATCTGCCTTGCGTCTATCTGGTCGACAGCGGCGGCGCCAATCTGCCCAACCAGGACGAGGTGTTTCCCGACCGCGATCATTTCGGCCGCATCTTCTACAACCAGGCCAACATGTCGGCCGCCGGCATTCCGCAGATCGCCTGCGTCATGGGTTCGTGCACGGCCGGCGGCGCCTATGTGCCTGCGATGTCGGACGAGACAATCATGGTGCGCAACCAGGCGACCATCTTTCTCGGCGGGCCGCCGCTGGTGAAGGCGGCCACCGGCGAGGACGTCACCGCCGAGGACCTCGGTGGCGCCGACGTGCACACAAGGCTTTCCGGCGTTGCCGACCACTATGCGCTCGACGACGAGCATGCGCTGGCCATATGCCGGCGTATCGTCAAAAACCTGAATCGGAACAAGACTGTAAGCCTTGCCTTACAGAAATCGATTCCGCCGCTTCACGATCCACACGAACTCTACGGCATCGTGCCGACGGATCTGCGCCAGCCCTACGACGTGCGCGAGGTAATCGCCCGCACCGTCGACGGTTCCGAGTTCGATGAGTTCAAGCAGAATTATGGCACCACGCTGGTCACCGGTTTCGCCCATCTCAGCGGCATGCCGGTCGGCATCGTCGCCAACAATGGCGTGCTGTTTTCGGAAAGCGCGCTGAAGGGCGCGCACTTCATCGAGCTGTGCTGCCAGCGCAAGATCCCGCTGATTTTCCTGCAGAACATCACCGGCTTCATGGTCGGGCGAAAATACGAGGCCGGCGGCATCGCCAAGGACGGCGCCAAGCTGGTCATGGCGGTCGCAACGGCCAAGGTGCCGAAGGTGACCGTGATCATCGGCGGCTCGTTCGGTGCCGGCAATTACGGCATGTGCGGACGCGCCTATTCGCCACGCTTCCTGTGGATGTGGCCGAATGCTCGCATTTCGGTGATGGGCGGCGAGCAGGCGGCAACGGTGCTGGCCGTGGTCAAGCGCGAAGGCATCGAGCGCAAGGGTGGCGAGTGGAGCGCCGAAGAGGAAGCGAAATTCAAGAAGCCAATCCTGATGAAGTACGAGCATGAAGGCCACCCGCTCTATTCGTCGGCAAGGCTCTGGGACGACGGCATCATCGATCCGGCCAAGACCCGCGAGGTGCTGGCGCTCAGCCTTTCGGCCGCGCTCAACGCCGAGATCGAGGAGACAAAATTCGGCGTGTTCAGGATGTGAGATGAGCGAAATCGGCCAGAGGATTCGCATTCAAACGGGCGACATCACGAAGCTGGCGGTCGATGCCATCGTCAACGCAGCCAATACCTCGCTTCTCGGCGGCGGTGGCGTGGACGGCGCCATTCACCGCGCGGCCGGCCGCGAGCTTCTGGCAGAATGCCGGACCTTGAATGGCTGCAAGGTCGGAGACGCAAAAATCACCAAGGGCTACAAGCTGCCCGCGCGCTACATCATCCATACGGTCGGGCCGGTCTGGCAAGGCGGCAGCAAAGGAGAAGCCGAACTGCTCGCCTCCTGCTATCGCCGGTCGCTCGAAATCGCCGCCGCAAAGGACTGCCGGACGGTGGCGTTTCCAGCGATCTCGACCGGCGTCTACCGCTACCCAAAGGATCAGGCGACGCAAATTGCTGTCGGTACCGTGAGTGCCTTCATCGGCCAGAACATCGTTCCGGAAACCGTCATTTTCTGCTGCTTCGACGAGCCAACGGCCGAATTGTATCAGCGGGTCGTTGCTGCACTCGGCAGGGTGTGACCCTGCGCGGGCGACAACCCACCACATCTCCAGACTATTTTTTGCTTCTCGATCTGGCCAGACGAAAGAATCACGGCTATTGATCATCGCAAATACCAATGGGGATTGGGCGAAGATGAGGCGGCGGGTTTTTCAGAGAACAACTGCGCATATACTTGCGGGATTGCTTATATTAGCGACGCCTGGCATCGGCGCAGCGGAGTCGCTGGCGGGAAGCAAGGGCGAGACCCGTTTCTATCCCTATTTGCCGCAGAGCCCGAAGGATCCGTGTACCAGGGCCTACAAGGCCTATGTAGCGGCCGGCGGCCATTCAGCCTATGCAACCACTCCGTATTCCCGGGTGCGTTTTCTGTACATCATCTGCGGCTCGCGCTTGAATGCACCGTCACAGCAAGCTGCCGAAGAATTGGCGTTGAAATCCTGTCAGGCCGCCCGCAACAGTTACAGAGTTACAACAGGCGGCGGCTGCGAAATCGCTGCCTCCAAGTAGGCGAATATATTTCAGTGTTTGGGGTTCAAATGGGTTTGGCAATGAAATCTTTATCAATCAAGCGAGCAACCATGTCGGTACTTGCACTGCTTGTGGCCTCTGCACCGAATGTCGGCGCCGCCGAATCGCTGGCGGGAAGCAAGGGCGACAGCCGCTTTCCGGTCTATTTTGCACCGGGTACAATCGGAGGCTGCGGCAAGAATTACAAGGACTATGTGGCGGCTGGCGGTCACTCGGCCTATGCGATGACGCCATTCAACTGGGCAACCGAATTCACTATTTGCGGTGCTTATCTGAATGCAACATCCCAGAAGGCTGCGGAGGCGCTGGCGTTGAAATCCTGCCAGTCCGCGCGCAGCAAGTACAAGGTCACGACTGCAGGGGCCTGCGCCATAGCTGCCTCCAAATAGACCGACACTCGTCGGCCTTCGACGTATTCAATGGGTGGGAAAAATGAAATCTATAAGCGTCAAACAAGCAGTCTTCTCGCTGATAACCGGGTTGCTTCTAATCTCGAGCCCCAATGTCGGCGCGGCGGAATCGCTGGCTGGAAGCAAGGGCGACGTCCGCTTCTACCCGTATTTTCCGGCGACCGCGGATCGGCCATGCACCAAGGCATATAAGGCCTATGTGGCGGCCAGCGGCCATTCAGCTTATGCGACCACTCCGTATTCCCGGGTGCGTTCGTTGTACATCCTGTGCGGCTCGCGCTTGAATGCGCCCTCGCAAAAGGCTGCCGAGGATATGGCGATGAAATCCTGCCAGGTCACCCGCGACCGTTACAGGGTCACGACCGGGGGAGCTTGCGAAATCGCGGCCTCAAAGTAGGCAGGCCTCGCTTGCCTACCCTTTGACCGCCAGACTACAAAGCAGGGCATTGCCGCAGTTCGCGTGACGAGAATTCGCGCCGTTGGCGGCAGCTCTGCCTGTGGAGGCCCGATGTTCGCCAAGATCCTGATCGCCAACCGTGGCGAGATCGCCTGCCGGGTGATCCGCACGGCACGCAGGATGGGTGTGCGCAGCGTCGCCGTCTATTCCGACGCCGACGATCGCGCCTTGCATGTCGAAATGGCCGACGAAGCGGTGCATATCGGCGCCTCTCCCGCCAACGAAAGCTATCTGCGCGGCGACAAGATCATCGCGGCGGCCTTGGCCACAGGTGCCGAGGCCATCCATCCGGGCTACGGCTTTCTTTCGGAAAACCCCGAATTCGTCGACCAGGTCGCGGCGGCTGGGCTGATCTTCATTGGGCCGTCGGCGGCCTCGATCCGTGCCATGGGACTGAAGGACGCCGCCAAGCGGCTGATGGAAAAGGCCGGCGTGCCTGTCGTTCCGGGCTACCATGGCGAAGCGCAGGAGATCGTGTTGCTCGCCTCCAAGGCGCGCGAGATAGGCTACCCCGTCCTGATCAAGGCGCGCGCCGGCGGCGGCGGCAAGGGCATGCGGCGTGTCGAGCATCCCGATGATTTTTCTGAAGCACTGTCGGGCGCGCGGCGCGAGGCGAAAGCCGCGTTCGGTGATGACCGCGTCTTGGTTGAAAAATATGTCGACAAGCCGCGCCACATCGAAGTGCAGGTGTTTGGTGACAATTTCGGCAACGCCGTGCATCTTCACGAACGCGACTGCTCGGCGCAGCGCCGCCATCAGAAGGTGATCGAGGAAGCCCCTGCCCCCGGCATGACGCCGGCACTGCGCAAGGCGATGACGGAGGCGGCGGTGAAAGCCGCCAAGGCAATCCACTATTCCGGCGCCGGTACCATCGAGTTCATCGTCGATGCCTCGCAAGGTCTGAAGGCCGACCGTTTCTGGTTCATGGAAATGAACACCCGTCTGCAGGTCGAGCACCCCGTCACCGAAATGGTTACCGGCATCGACCTAGTCGAGTGGCAGTTGCGGGTAGCCGCCGGCGAAAAACTGCCGAAGACGCAGAGCGAGATCGCGCTCTCCGGCCACGCCTTCGAGGCGCGCATCTATGCCGAGGACGCGGCAAGAGGGTTTTTGCCGGCGACCGGCACCTTGCACCATTTGAAATTTCCGCAGCCGGCACCGGAGGGTGCGACCATGCGCGTCGAAACCGGCGTACGCGCTGGCGATGCGATTTCGCCGTTCTACGATCCGATGATCGCCAAGCTGATCGTTCATGGCAAGGACAGACGGACGGCGCTCACAGCGCTTGGCGCGGCACTGTCGCAGACCGAAATCGCCGGCTCGACGGTCAACACTGGCTTTCTTGCCGCGCTGGTCGCTGATGCGGATTTTGCGGCGGGCGATGTCGATACCGGCCTGATCGCCAGGCATCTGCAGGCGTTGACGGCGGTTCCGCCGCCGAGCGGTGAGACGATTGCCGCCGCGGCACTTGCCGCGTCCGGTGCGCGCGACTTGCCGTCCTCGGACGATCCCTGGTTGTCGCTGGCCGGCTATGCGCATTTCCACGCTGTAGTGCGGCGCATTCTGCTGAAGTTTGGCGAGCAGGAGATCGGCGCGCGCGTGTCGGTGCGGCCGGACGGACGGTTCGAGGTGGCGCTGGATGCGCCCTATGACAGCGTCAATTCGCATGATCTTCGCGCCGCGCCTCGCCTCGCCCGCTGGCCGGGCCACGTCACGGTCTTCGATGGTGCAATCGGCTACGGTTTTGCCGTGCCGGATCCGCTGGCGCGAGCCGACGAAGCCGCCGCCGCTTCCGGCAGCCTGCGCGCGCCAATGCCCGGCCTGGTCAAATTGGTGCGTGCAGCCAAAGGCGAGTCCGTGATCAAGGGCCAGCCGCTGCTGATCCTGGAGGCGATGAAGATGGAGCACACCATTGCCGCGCCCCATGACGGGGTTATCGCCGAGATTGCTGCCGAAGGCGCGCAGGTAACCGACGGCACCGTGCTGGTTCGCTTTGCCGAGGAATCTCAGTTGACTGCTGTTTCCCTATCCACGAAGTGATCTCGAACGCGTGACAAAGGCGTCGCCAAAAACAATATGGCCGGGTTTGACCCCGGCCATGTTCGATTACAGCAGCGCGTCTTACGGCGCCGCGGCCATCACGGCTGGATCGGCGCGTATTTGCCGTCATGCCACTGGTTGATGTCGTAGCTCGCGTTCTTGAGGTCGCCCTTCTCGTCGAAGGTGACCGAGCCGACAACCGTGCTGATCGGCTGACCGTTCTTCAACGCTTCGGCGACTTTTGCCGGATCGTCGCTGCCGGCGCGTTTGATGCCTTCGGCGAAGGCCTGGATCACCGCATAGGAAAACAGCGTGAAGCCCTCCGGCACGAAGCCGCCGGCCTTGATCTTGGCGATGGCTTCCTTGGCTTCGGGCTTCGCCTGCGGGTCCGACGGGAAGACGAACATGGTGCCTTCGCCGGCCGGACCGGCAACCTGCCAGAATTCCGGCGAAGCGATCGAGTCCGGCATGATCAACTGGAACTTGAGGTTCTGCTCCGCCGACTGACGCAGGATCAGGCCGGCTTCGGGGTGATAGCCGCCGAAATAGACGACGTCGGCTTTCAGCTCCTTGAGCTTGGTAACAAGAGCGGAATAGTCCTTCTCGCCGGCGTTGATGCCCTCGTAGAGGATCTCTTTGAGACCGTTCTGATTCATCGTTGCCTTCACGGCATCGGCCACGCCCTGCCCATAGGCGCTCTTGTCGTGCATGATGACGACGTTCTTGCCGGCATATTTCTTGGCGATCCATGGACCAATGAAAGCGCCCTGCGCATCGTCGCGCGTATAGAGGCGCATGATCGTCGGCCAGCCGGCCTTCGCCGCTGCGTCGGTTAGTACCGGGTTCGAGGAAGCCGGACTCATCATCAGCGCACCGGCTTCGGCGTAGACGGCGGAGGCCGGGATGCTGGAGCCTGAGCAGGCGTGGCCATCGATGAACTTGACACCGTTGGCGATGATGCGGTTGGCGACCGAAACCGCCTGCTTCGGATCGCACTGGTCATCCTCGATGTCGAGCTTGACCTGGCGGCCGTCGACGCCGCCCGCCGCGTTGATCGCGTCGGCGGCGGCTTGCGCGCCCTGCTTGAACTGATCGCCGATGGTGGCAAGCTGACCGGTCATCGGTCCGACCACCGAAAAGGTGATGTCGTCGGCGAAGGCGACCGGCGCGGTCATCATCAGGCCAAATATGGCGGCGCTCAAAATACTGAATTTCTTCATGGTGACACAACTCCTCCATTCTCGCGCGACCATCCCGGCCGCGCCTCTTCCAGAGTGGCGGGAGAATTTCATCCTTCACCGGGGCTGTCTAGACGCATCGTCGGCACTCGATTGGGCCTGCAACACGCAGTCCCAAAGACAAGCCGCGCCAGCCTTGTTCCGGCCGGTCGCGGCTTTTGCCATGAGCTTCCCAACGCATCGGCGCCAGGACCCGCTCGCCTTCCCTGTCTATTGCACAGCTTGCCGCCGTGTTCTTGATCTTGTTGGCTCAGCCGTCTTGCGCCGCCTTGATTTTTCGAGCCCGGCCCTCTGCGCGGCCTTGACCCGAAGCGTCCCTGTTGTGAGGTCAGTACCCTTGTGAAGTCGATGCCGGCGAATTCAGTGCATCGTCATCCATTCGCGAGCTTCGCGCAGCGCCTTGGCGATCTCGACCTTCGACATGGCGGCAGACAATTCGGAGCGCAGTTCCGCGGCGCGGGCCGAACCCTTGATCGCGGCGATGTTGAACCATTTGTGGGCGGCGACAACATCGGTCTCGCAATCGCGACCAGTCGCATACATCATGCCCAACTCGAAAAGAATATCGGCCTGGGCAGTTGCCCCCATGGCGCCGAAGCCGGCTTCAAGCATTTCAAAACGTGCCATTTCAAATCCCCTGTTCTGGCTCCCGAGAGCTGTCTCCGTCTGTCCCTCGGTGTCCTTGATTACCGTCGGGGGCGGCCGCTCTTTCGATGCTTTCGAGAATGCCCCGGAGGCTTGAATCCGTCGTTAAATGGCGTGCTTAATTTGAGGAAAACAAAGCTAAAACAAGAGGTAAACGCGAAAATTCGTTAAGGATACAAAGCCAGCAATCGCGCCGGTTTGCACAAGATTTGAAGAAAACTTGCGAGGCGCGGATCAAGACTCCGCTAACCACAGAAGACAAAGACGTGTGCGGCCCGTTTCATTTTTCGCCGGCGCGGCCGTTCGGGAGCGGGCAAAAACCCGCAACCCTTCCGTCGCGGCACCGCTTTTGTTTTTCCGGGAGCTGGACTAGCTTACGTTTGCGTAAGGGGCAGACACCCGGGACGGAGCCCGATTGGACTTACCTGAGGGAGGAAAGACATGTTTCGACAAGTGAGCCTGGCCCTCGCGGCCGCAATAATGATGACCGGCGCGGCATGGGCCGATCCGATCGAAGGCAATTGGAAAACGCAAGCCGGATCGACTGCCGCCATTTCGGGTGGCGGCGGGGCATTTTCGATTACGCTCAAATCCGGCAAATTTGCCGGCAAGAACATCGGTTCACTGAAGGTTGCCGGCGACAACAAATATGCCGGCACCATAACCGACCCGGAAACCGACAAGACCTATTCGGGCAAGGCTTCGCTTTCCGGCAGTTCGCTCAAGATGAGCGGCTGCGTGCTCGGCGGGCTGATCTGCAAGAGCCAGACCTGGCACAAGCTCTGATCGTGCCCTTCCTGCCGGGGTGAGCGGGGCCAGTCGGCCCCGTTTTCATGTTATCGGTCTCGCAGCCATGGCGTCGCCATGGGTCGCTGCACTCAAAGCGGACCCTCTCAGAGATCATCAGCCATTTTTGAACCGCAGATGAACGCCGGGATCAGAGCCGGTTCAGCCGGGGCAAGGCATTGTCATGCGTGTTGAAGGAGACACCGCGCAATGCTTGCCCGCCGCTTCACCATCGTCTGCCTGCTGATGAGCCTGTTCGGCATGTTGTTCGCCGTCCTTGTCGCCGAAGCCGGCCGGCCGTCCCGCTCCTGGGACGTCGCCAGTTCCTGCCGACTCGGTTGCTTGAACCATCTTCACCACTGAAACGACAAAGAGCTGAACCTTTAGAGAAAAGCAAAACGCCAATGAACCGCCTCGCCGCCAACACCCTCAAGACGCTTCGGCTGCTGCCGCGCGCGGCGCTCATCGTGACTGTTCTTTCGGTACCGGTACTGGCCGTGCCGACGATGCGCACCAATGCCGGCTCGACGATCGAGGCGCCTGCGTTGAGGAAGTCAGGCCTCGGCTTTGTGCTGCTGGTTAGCCTGCAGCGCGGTTAGCAGACCGAAAAACGCCGACAGCGCGTATTGAGGCCGCCTTACCCCCTCCCAACCGCGCGTCCAACTCTCTATATTGGGTCATGGAAAAGCGAATCTATCCCCAAGCCATTGAATCGGTGGTCACGCCGGAGCCGTTTGGCCGGCAGAGCTTCAACGACGCCAAGAAGGCCGTCGCGGCCCTACAGGTGCTTTACGACCGCAACACCAAGTTCCTGCGCGATTCATTTGCCGCGCTCGCCGCGGGCGGCGACAACAACAAACGCTACCGGGCTTTCTATCCGGAGATCGGCGTCACCACGAGTTCCTTCACGCAAATCGACTCGCGGCAGGCCTATGGCCACATGCCGACGCCGGGGCATTTCTCAACCACCGTCACCCAGCCTGCTCTTTTCGAAAGCTACCTCACCGAACAGCTTCGGCTGATCATGCGCAACCACGGCGTTCCCGTCACGGTTTCGGAATCGACCACTCCCATCCCGCTGCATTTCGCCTTCCTCGAAGGCACGCATGTCGACGGCACTGCTGCCGAGCGCATCAAACGGCCGATCCGTGACCTGTTCGACGTGCCGGATCTCGACGGCACCGACGACCAGATCGCCAACGGCACGTTCGAAGTGGCATTGGGCGAGGCACGGCCGCTGGCGCCGTTCACCGCGCAACGGATCGACTATTCGCTGCACCGGATGTCGCATTATACGGCGACCAGTCCCCAGCATTTCCAGAACTTCGTGCTGTTCACCAACTACCAGTTCTACATCGACGAATTCGTCGCCCGTGCACGCGAATTGATGGCCAATGGCGGTGACGGATATGTCGAGTTCGTTGAGCCGGGCAACATCGTGACCAAAGCAGGGGACGGTGCGCCCGGTGAGGGTGCTGCGCCCCCTCGCCTGCCGCAGATGCCGGCCTATCATCTGAAGAAGCCGAATCATGGCGGCATCACCATGGTCAATATCGGCGTTGGGCCTTCCAACGCCAAGACGATCACTGACCATATTGCGGTGCTCCGGCCGCATGCCTGGGTGATGCTCGGCCATTGCGCCGGCCTGCGCAACACGCAGGCGCTCGGGGATTATGTGCTGGCCCATGCCTATGTACGAGAAGACCATGTCCTCGACGACGATCTTCCGGTCTGGGTGCCGATCCCGCCGCTAGCCGAAATCCAGGTGGCTCTGCAGGAAGCGGTCGCCGAGGTCACCGGGCTTTCCGGATATGATCTCAAGCGCATCATGCGCACTGGCACCGTCGCCACTATCGACAACCGCAATTGGGAGCTGCGCGACCAGCGCGGGCCGGTCCAGCGGCTGTCGCAGTCGCGGGCGATCGCGCTCGACATGGAATCGGCGACGATCGCCGCCAACGGCTTCCGCTTCCGGGTGCCCTATGGCACGCTGCTTTGCGTATCCGACAAGCCGCTGCATGGCGAATTGAAGTTGCCGGGCATGGCGACCGAGTTCTACAAGCGGCAAGTAGCGCAGCACCTGACCATCGGCATCAGGGCGATGGAGAAGCTGGCTGAAATGCCGATGGAGCGACTGCATTCGCGCAAACTCAGGAGCTTTTCGGAAACTGCCTTCCAGTAAATGCCGAATCGCATGTGTCTGTCCAGGTCAGGACATTTCGTCATCTTGATTGAGCCGCACTTCTGCCGATAGACAAAGCGATGGCACGTGTTCGGGACATGACGGTTGCGCTCGCATTCGTTGCAATGCTTGCACTCTCGGCCGCTCTGGTGGCCGGGTCCTTCGGATCGCTGCATCCGGCCCTCGATTCCTTTGCTCATTTCCGCGTCCATTTTTCGGTGCTGATGGCGCTTTGCGCGCTGCCGCTGCTCGCCACCTCGTTTCGCCTGCAGGCCGCGGCCGCATTGCTGTTTGCGATAGCCTCCTTTGCCACCACGTCGAAAGGCAAAGCTTGGGCTGCTATCCGGCGCCTATCCCCACCGGATCCTCTGCCCATATCCCAATGGCGTGTTCGGCGTTGCGCTGCTGTCCAGACGACCGTTTGCCATAGGCACGGAGCCGCACTGCGACAGCCGCGGCGCGATGGCGATCGCCACGGTCGATTTCGGCGGAACCGACGTCGATGTCGCCGCCATCCACCTCACCTGGCCATGGCCGCACAACCAATCACGGCAGATTGGAGGGTTGTCTGACGAAATCGCCTCGCTTGGCGAGACGTCGATCCTGGCAGGCGACTGCAACGCAGCGCCATGGAGCGCCGCCGTCCGACGCGTCGCATCGCTTGGCAAGCTGACTGTAATGCCATCGGTCGGGCCGACCTGGCTCTACAGAAGGCTGCCGGATTTCCTGCGCTTCGCCGGACTGCCGATCGACCAGGTTTTCAGCAAGGGTGCCATCGTTATCCGTTCGGCGTCGACCCTTGAGGACACCGGCTCAGACCATCTGCCGGTGCTGGTGGAGTTTTCGCTACGGTCGGATGAACAAAAGCCGCTCGACGAGCACCAGACGGCGACCGCGCTTGCGGCGCTGCCTGGCGGGACGCGAAGCTGAAAATCCGCAGTCCAATCTCGACCTGGCTTATTACTGGCCCACAAAAGCGCGGATGAGGTGCTCGACAGGGCCGCCGTCGCGATGCTCGTGCGCATCGAAGGCGATCTGCTTTGCCTCGTATTCGGCATAGATGGCATTGATCCGGCGCTTTGCCTCGCGACGTGCCTCGAAACAGTGCGGGTCATCACCGACTGTCAGCCCTCGAAGCGACTTTTCGGTGGCCCGCATCATCTGTCTGGCGATGCGGCCATGGGTCTCTTCATGGGCGCGGACGCCAGCGAAGAACCGCTTCCAGCGCTTCTGCAGCGCAGGCGACGTGGCTGAGACTAGTTTGGGATAGGTATAGAAGAGATTGAGCGTCCCGTTGGCCTGGCGCAGGCGGCAGACGCCGTTTTCCCGTTGGGCGTCGAAGGTCCAATCATCGACGCTGTAGCCGGTCTGCGCGATGGCGTGGGTCATGAAGCCGTGCTTCGGCCCACTGCGATCCATGGCCTCGATCAGGGCCGCGCCGGTGGTTCCGGCAATGTTGTAAGTTCGTGTCTTGACCAGCACCTTAGTGCCGGCCAAGGCTGCAGGGGCGCACAATGCCCCGATCGCCACAACGCTCGTCAGAACTGCCAGGCGCATTTTTCCTTCCTCCCTGTCGCCGCAGAAAGGAAACACAGGCAGGCGGTTTATTCAACAATCCTACGGTTGCGCTGCTCCTCATCTTGTTTAGTCCGGAGCAAACCTTGTGACTTACATGTTCTGGTAGACCGGGCCCTCGCCGCCCTGTGGCGGCACCCAATTTATGTTCTGGTTCGGGTCCTTGATATCGCAAGTCTTGCAGTGCACGCAGTTCTGCGCGTTGATGACGAAGCGCACATCCTTGGCCGCAGGATCGGCGGCGGCATTGCCATCCTTGTCGACCCATTCGTAGACGCTGGCCGGGCAGTAACGCGTCGAGGGTCCCGCATAGACGTCATGCTCAGAGCGCTTCTGCAGGTCCATGTCGGCGACGAGCAGATGCACCGGCTCGTTCTCCTCGTGGTTGGTGTTGGACAGGAACACCGACGACAGCCGGTCGAAGGTCAGCACCCCGTCCGGCTTCGGGTAGGCGATCTTCTGGTGCGCGGCGGCCGGTTCCAGCGTCGCATAGTCGGCCCTGCCGTGCTTCATCGTACCGAAGGGCGAGAAGCCGAACAGCGTGTTCAGCCACATGTCGAGGCCGCCAAGGCCGACGCCGACAATGGTGCCGAAGCGCGACCATAGCGGCTTGACGTTGCGCACTTTCTTCAGGTCCTTGCCGATATCGGTGGCGCGCCAGGTGGCCTCGTAGGAGGCCAGCTCGTCATTGGTACGGCCGGCGGCTATCGCATCACAGACATGCTCGGCCGCCAGCATTCCGGAGAGCACGGCATTGTGCGAGCCCTTGATGCGCGGCACGTTGACGAAGCCGGCCGCGCAGCCGATCAGCGCACCGCCGGGGAAGGACAGTTTCGGCACCGACTGCCAGCCGCCTTCGGTGATGGCGCGGGCACCATAGCCCAGCCGCTTGGCACCCTCGAAGGTGCCGCGGATCGCCGGATGGGTCTTGAAGCGCTGGAACTCGTCAAAGGGCGACAGATAAGGGTTCTTGTAGTTCAGGTGAACGACGAAGCCGACTGCCACCTGGTTGTCCTCGAGATGGTAGAGGAAGGAGCCGCCGCCGGTCTTCATATCGAGCGGCCAGCCGAAGGAATGCTGGACAAGGCCCGGCCGGTGGTTTTCCGGTTTGATCTGCCAGAGTTCCTTGAGGCCGATGCCGTATTTTCCGGGCTCACGACCGTCGGAAAGGTGGTGTTTCGCGATCAGTTGCTTGGCCAGCGAGCCGCGCGCGCCCTCGCCGATCAAGACATATTTGCCCATCAGCGCCATGCCCGGCGCAAAGCCCGGACCATGCGTGCCGTCCTTCTCGACGCCCATGTCGCCGGTGACGACGCCGGTGACCGCACCGGCCTCGTTGTAGAGGAGGCCGACCGCGGCAAAGCCCGGATAGATCTCGACGCCCAGCGCCTCGGCCTTGGTCGCCAGCCAGCGGCAGACATTGCCGAGCGAGACGATATAGTTGCCGTGATTGTTCATCAGCGGCGGCATCAGGATATTGGGCAGACGGAACGAACCGGCGGGGCCGAGAACCAGGAAATGGTCGTCGGTGACCGGTGTCCTGAAGGGATGACCCTCCTCTTCGCGCCAGCCGGGCAGCAGCCGGTCGATGCCGATCGGATCGACGACGGCGCCGGACAGGATGTGCGCGCCGACTTCGCCGCCCTTTTCCAGCACGACGACGGAAAGCTCGGGATTGACCTGCTTGAGACGGATCGCGGCGGCGAGGCCGGCCGGGCCGGCGCCGACGATGACCACGTCGAATTCCATGCTTTCGCGTTCGATATCGCTCATCGATCCCTCACTGGCTCGCTATTCCCGGCATCCTGCTGGCTCACGCGCTGCATAGCGCATCAAATAGCGACGGGAAACCGGCGCGGACGTGACAATACCGATTTCGTCAAAAAGTCGCGTCCTGCCGCGGTGACGAGCATCAATCTTCAATCCTATTCCGTTTGCACAGATATGTCGCACTGATGTTTTTAATTGTTCGACGGCTTGCTTATCGGCCATACTTCCCGCCATGCGCATATTCGGGCCGGCTGGCTTTTCATCGACGCGCTTTTTTTTCAGGCCCGGCCGGTTTTGCCGTGCGGCGCTCTTGGCGCTTCTGCCACTGACGGCCCTCGATGCCCGTGCCGAGCAGCAACTGGTCTGGGCGACCGGCGCCTATTCCTTTTCCGACGAGCGCGGCGGTTTCCGCATCACCGGGGCTTCCGGCATCGGCACGAAGGAGGATCCGCTGGTCATCACCGAAGAGCTGAATTCAGCGACGCCGGTAACGCTGGCCATTCGCACGACAAGGCCGATCCAGCCGTTCGGCAAGGCGGGAGACTTCGCCAATGGTCTGATGTATATGCGCATCGACGTGCTCAACAATAGCGGCCAAGCCTGGGTCGAGTTCCAGTTCGAACTCCAGGAGATCCTCGACCAGCCGAGCGTGTTCGGCGACGGCCTGTCGTTCGACCAGCGCAACAAAACGCCCGAAAATATCTGGTCGAGCAGCTACGCCGATTTCGACCGCAATTTCGAACCGTATGACCGCCTGCTGTTCAAGAACGGCAAGATCGACCCGCTGAAGACCGCCAGCTTCTATTTCCTGATCACCGACTACACGCCGCGCTGGACGTTCTATCTGGTGCAGGATCCACGCATACCGTCGAGCTGAACTTGCAAATTCAAGCTCCGCGGCCGAATGTGAAACCATGACTGCCGCCCCCCACACTAGCCGAGCCGATCTCGCCGAGCTGCTGGCCTTCTACGCCAGCGCCGGCGTCGACGAGGCACTTGAAGAACAGCCGGTAAACAGGTTTGCAGAAGCCAGGCCGCCCGAGCGGGTGCCTGCGGCGGCCGCTCTGCCGGCCGGTGAAAATGCATCGCCTCATCGCTCGACGAGCGTGTCGCGCGCCGAAATGGGCGAGAGACCGAATACGGCACCGGCAGTGCGAACGTCCCCGGCCATGTCAACGGTGCCCGACGAGGCGCAGGCGGCATTGGCGCGGCAACTGGCGAGATCGGCGGCAAGCCTCGACGAGCTTCGCCACCACATGGCGGCATTCAACGGCTGCAATCTTAAATTCACCGCCAAGAACCTGGTGTTCGCCGACGGCAATCCGACTGCCGCGGTGATGCTGGTCGGCGAAGCACCGGGCCGCGACGAGGACATAGAGGGCTTGCCGTTCGTCGGCCGCTCGGGCCGGCTGCTCGACCGCATGCTGGCCGCGATCGGTCTTGACCGGACATCTGCCTACATCGCCAATGTGATTCCCTGGCGGCCGCCGGGCAACCGCGCGCCGACGCCGCACGAGACCGAGATCTGCCGGCCGTTCATCGAGCGGCAGATCGAACTGGTCAATCCGAAGGTGCTGGTCAATCTCGGCGGCCCGTCGGCAAAGACCCTGCTCAACACCTCCGAAGGCATATTGCGGCTGCGCGGCAACTGGCGCGTCCACACGACCCCGTCTGGCGTCGCCATTCCCGCCATGCCGACCCTGCATCCGGCCTATTTGTTGAGAACGCCGGCGCACAAGAAGCTGGCGTGGCGGGATTTCCTCGAAGTGAAGGCGAAGTTGCGGGCACTTGGGTAACGGTGCAGAACGCGTCTTCCGTCCTCCCCTTGCGAGGAAGGAAGGGCGGCATCATGACCTCGCAGGTAATTGAAATGCGCCCACTGCCGGCCTAGTCATCCCGTCATGACAGCAGCCCAGATTTCCGCCGGCAGTCTCATTCGCGAATGGCGTACACGCCGGCGCATGAGCCAGCTCGACCTTGCTGTGGAGGCCGAGATCTCGCAGCGGCATCTGAGTTTCGTGGAAAGCGGCCGCGCCGCACCCTCGCGTGATATGGTGTTGCATCTGGCAGAGCAGCTCTCGATCCCGCTCAGGCAGCGCAACCAGCTGCTGCTGGCCGCCGGCTTTGCCCCGAGCTTCAGCGAACGACCACTTGACGATGCCTCGATGGCACCGGCGATGGCGGCGGTCGAGACCGTGCTCAAGGCGCACGAGCCGTTCCCGGCGCTTGCCGTGGACCGGCATTGGAACCTGGTGTCGGCGAACGCCGCCATCGGCCCGTTCCTCGCCAATGTCGCCGACGCGTCCCTGCTGAAGCCGCCGGTCAACGTGTTGCGCCTCAGCCTGCATCCCGGCGGCATCGCGCCGCGCATCGTCAACCCTGCGGAATGGCGGACGCATCTTCTGGAGCGGCTGAAGCGGCAGAACGACGCTGCCGCCGATCCGGTTCTGGTCGAGCTCGAGCGCGAGCTTCGGGCCTATCCGTCCGGCCCTAAAAGCAGCCGGCCGGCGCCGGTCGAACCGAACGCGATTGTCCATCCGCTCAAGCTTGCCCATGGCGACGCGGTGCTGTCGTTCATCAGCACCATCACCGTGTTCGGCACGCCGCTCGACGTGACGCTGTCGGAGCTGGCGATCGAATCTTTTTTCCCTGCCGACGAGCAGACGCGAGCGGTACTGATGCGGCTGGCGAAAGAGCGGACCGACGCAACGGGCTGATCACCCTTCCGGCGCGACGGCCTTGCGGGTGCGGGTGCGTTCGAGACCCAGCTGGCGCTCGCGCCAGATGATGAAAATCCCCGCCGCAACCACGATCATGCCGCCGACCAGCATGTTGATCGTGGCGACGTCGCCAAAGACCAGATAGCCGACGACGACGCCGAGGATCATCGAAGTGTATTCGAAAGGTGCTACGACGGAAGCCTCGGCATGGCGATAGGCCGAGGTCATCAGGATCTGGCCAAGCCCGCCGCAAAAACCCGCGGCAATCAGAAGCCCCGCCTGCGCTGGCGTCAGCGCCTGCCAGCCGAATGGCAGCGAAAGCAGCGCCATGACGCTCGCGGTTACCGAAAACCACAGCACGATGGTCGCCGTCCGCTCGCTCTGGACGAGGTTGCGAACCAGGAGCATGGCGATGGCCGAGATCGCCGCGGCTATGAGGGCGGCGATGACGCCAAGCACCTCCTGATCGCCAAGGGCAGCGCCCGAACTGAGCAGCGTCAGTTCCGGCCACGAGATGATCAGCACCCCGACCAGGCCGACGGCAACCGCACTCCAGCGATAGATGCGGATGGCTTCGCCGAGGAAGATCGAACTGAACACCACGACCAGCAGCGGCTGCGCGTAGTTCAGTGTGATCGCCTCCGGCAGCGGCAGCCGCGTCAGCGCGAAGAAGCCGAGCCCCATGGCACAGACACCGACGACGCCGCGCGCAATGTGGTTGAGCGGGCGCTTTGTCGAAAAGGCGGTTCCGAGTTTTCCCTGGAAGGCGAGGAAGGCGATGATCGGAAAAATGGCAAAGAAGGAGCGGAAGAAGACGATCTGGCCCGCCGGGACGGTGCCTGCCGCCTTGATGCAGGACGACATGCCGACGAAGACCGCCACCGATACGATCTTGAGCAAGATCCCGGTCAGCGTGCTGTGCTCGCCGGCAAGGTCGCCAACTGCAAGCACTGGCAAATCCGGTCTGGCTGTCACGCCCCTTTTGCTTCCTCGATCGCCGCCCAGATGCACGCCGGCGTTGCCGGCATGTCGATATGCCTGATGCCGTAGGTGCGGTAGTGCGCGTCGGTCACCGCATTGAGCGCGGCAGGCGTCGACCCGATCGTACCCGCCTCCCGCGCGCCCTTGATGAAGGCCATATCCTCGCGACGCAACACAGAGGCGCTCGTTCCGAATTTCGGCGTGACGACGGTCATGGAAGCCTCGCGATGATGCTTGGGAAATGATCGCCTGAAATAGACGTCGCTGCAGTTTTGTCGAGGGAGCGTTTCGTGTAAAGAGCGCAGGCTTCAAATTATTTGGACCAGCGGACCCGCCCGCCGCTCCCGGATCGACAGGAAAAATCAAGGAATGCGCACAGATACCGGCCAGGTCTTCAAGCTCGAAGACTATCGCCCCAGTGATTATCTCATTCCGGAAACCAGCCTGACTTTCCGCCTTTCGCCTGAAGCAACGCATGTGACCGCCGTGCTGACGGTCGAACGCCGCGACGGGATTGCGGCGTCGGTGCCGCTGGTGCTGGATGGCGACGGGCTGACGCTCCGCAGCATCGCCATCGACGGCCAGGAACCGAGCCCTGCGGATTTTCTCGCCACGCCCGATCAACTGACAATCATCAGCCCCCCTGCGACAAGGTGCTTCCAGCTGAGAATTGAAACCGTGTTGGCGCCGGCGCAGAACGAAGCGCTAATGGGCCTCTATCGCTCGAGCGACGTCTATTGCACACAATGCGAGGCCGAAGGCTTTCGCCGCATCACTTATTTCCTCGACCGTCCCGACATCCTGTCGGTCTATACGGTCCGCATCGAAGCTCAGCGCCGTGAGGCGCCGCTGCTTTTGTCCAACGGCAACCCGGCCGATGGCGGCGAGCTTGCCGGCGGCTGGCACTATGCGGTCTGGCACGACCCCTTCCCCAAGCCGTCCTATTTGTTTGCGCTGGTGGCGGGCGACCTCGGCAAGATCTCGGACTGTTTTGTCACCCTGTCTGGCCGCAAGGTCGAGCTCGGAATCTATGTCGAACCGGGCAAGGAGAGGCTCGCCGGCTACGCCATGGACGCTTTGAAACGGTCAATGAAATGGGACGAGGAGGCATTCGGCCGCGAATACGACCTCGATGTCTTCAACATCGTCGCCGTGTCCGACTTCAATATGGGCGCAATGGAGAACAAGGGCCTCAACATCTTCAACGACAAGTACGTTCTTGCCGACCAGGAAACTGCGACCGATGCCGATTTCGCCAATATCGAAGCCATCATCGCGCATGAGTATTTCCACAATTGGACAGGTAACAGAATCACTTGCCGCGACTGGTTCCAGCTTTGCCTGAAGGAAGGGCTGACGGTTTTCCGCGACCACGAATTCTCGGCCGATCAGCGCTCGCGCGCCGTCAAGCGCATCGCCGAGGTGCGTACGCTGCGCGCCCATCAGTTTCCCGAGGACCAAGGGCCGCTGGCGCATCCGGTCCGGCCTCGCCGCTACCGCGAGATCAACAATTTCTACACGGCGACGGTCTACGAAAAAGGCTCGGAAGTCGTACGCATGATCCATACCATCCTCGGCGCCGAGACGTTCCGCGCCGGCATGGACCTCTACTTCGAACGTCACGACGGCCAGGCGGCGACGATCGAAGACTTCATCAAAGTTTTCGAAGACGTCTCAGGTCGCGACCTGTCGCAGTTTTCGCTGTGGTATCATCAGGCCGGTACGCCGAACCTGACCGTCAGTTCGGCGTATAATCCGGCGGCGCGGGAATTCACGCTCGAAATCGAGCAGTCGGTGCCGCCAACACCGGCGGAAAGCCGCAAGCGGCTGATGCACATTCCGCTTGCCTTCGGCCTGGTTGGCGCCGGTGGCGAGGCAATAGCCCACAGCGGCGCCGAAGGGGCGAACGTCGAGGACGGTGTCATCCATATCCGCAAACGCCGCCATGTCGTCAGGTTTTCCGGGATTGCCGAGCGTCCAGCCATGTCGCTCAACCGCGGCTTTTCGGCGCCGGTGACGCTTTCGGTCGAGCAGCGGCCCGACGACCAGTTTTTTCTGGCTGGCCACGACAGCGACGCCTTCTCGCGCTGGCAGTCGTTCAACACTCTTTTGACCGATGCGCTGATTGCAGCCTTCCGCCAGATCCTGGACCACAGGCAACCCGAGTTCAGCGCCCGGCTGACCGGGCTTGCCGGCAAGACAGCCGGCGACGAAGCGCTCGAACCCGCCTATCGGGCGCTGGCGCTGGCGCTGCCCGGCGAGGCCGATATCGCCCGCGACATCGGCAAGAACATCGACCCCGACGCCATTTTCGCGGCGCGCGAGGCGCTGGCAGTTGCGATCGCCGAGGCCAACCGCGAGATATTCTCAAAACTTTACGATCGGCTCGCCGACAATGGCCCGTTCAGCCCGGACGCGGCCAGTGCCGGGCGGCGGGCGCTGCGCAATGTCCTGCTGGACTATCTCTCCTTGCTGCCGGGAGGTGCGGGACTCGCTGCCGGGCACTTCCAATCGGCGACCAACATGACGGATCGTGCCGCGGCGTTGACCGTTCTTGCGCACCGTCACCATGGCTCACCTGAGGCGACCAAGGCACTGGCCGATTTCGAGGCGAAATATGCAACCGATCCGCTGGTCATGGACAAATGGTTCCAGACCCAGGCCAGCGTGCCCAGCCCGCAAACCGTGGACGCGGTGCGCGCCTTGACCAGCCACCCGGCGTTCTCGATGGCCAACCCGAACCGAGTACGGGCACTCATCGGTACGTTTTCCAGCGCCAACCAGACCGGCTTCCATCGCGCCGACGGCCAAGGCTACCGGCTTTTCGTCGAAACGGTGCTGCAGGTCGAAAAACGCAACCCGCAGGTGGCCGCCAGGCTGGCGACGGCGCTCAGGTCGTGGCGCTCGCTCGAACCGGTGCGGCAGGCCAAGGCAAGGGAGGCGTTGCTTTCGATCGCCAATACCGAGAAGCTGTCGGCCGATTTGCGAGACATCGTCGAGCGCACCCTGGCGTAAGCGACCTCCCGTTCTCCCCTTGTGGGAAAAAGGGAAGACCACCCGAAAACCCCATTATTTTAGTCGATTTTTAATCTTTTTTCGCCGCGCCTCTGGACAAGGCGAATCACCTTTGATTCTTTAGTGACGATTCGGAAGTGCGGCGTTGCCGGATCGTCAAGCGGGACAGAAAATCGGGGAGTGCCATTTATGGCGAAGGCGGACGCGTGGGGCGCGCCCGGTGGGACGGCGTTTGAGCGTCGCGAGGCGCGAAGCGACGGACTCGCGGGCAATACGCGGCTCATCGCCGAACCTGCCTACCGACGGCTGCTGGCAGCCGAGCCGCTGTTGCGGCGATCGATCCCGGCCCTCATCATCATGTTTCTGTTGATCATCGCAGTACTGCGCTTTCTGTCGCTGATGAACGAGCGCGACGAGATCGAGCGCGACGCCAAGGCGATCCTTGCGCTGGCCGCCGGCCAACTGGCCAGTTCGATCGCCGACGCGACCATGGTTTCCGCGCCCGGCGCGATCCAGGACCTGCTGGAGAGCACCGGTCGTCAGGGCGCGATGGGCCGAAGCCACGTACTGGCGATCACCGATAGCGCCTTCAAGATCATTGCCGTATCGCCGCAGTCGATGCACTGGGAGGGGCGATCGCTCGATGGCGTCGTGCAGGGCGGGCAGCCGCTGTTCATGTTCGGCGACCGCGCCGGGGTAATGGAGGTCAACATCGGCGGACAGGACTGGTACGCGGCAGTGAGCCTGGCGAATGGCCGAAGGGGTGCCGCGGCAGCGTTCGTGCCGCAGGAGGCAGTTTTTGACGCCTGGCGCAAGACTGTCTCACTCAACGTCACGCTGTTCGTGCTGACGGCCGGCGTGCTGATCATCATCCTCTACGCCTATTTCGGCCAGGCGGCGCGCGCCCAGGCCGCCGATCGCATCTATCTCGAAGCCCACCAGCGCATCGACATGGCACTGGTGCGCGGCCGCTGCGGCCTGTGGGATTGGGACATGGTGCGCGGCAAGATGTACTGGTCGCGCTCGATGTACGACATGCTGGGCTACGAGCCTTGTGACACGATGCTGTCGTTCGGCGAAGTCGATGAAATCATTCATCCCGAGGACGGCGATTTGTTCGAACTCGCCAACAGGATCGTCGCACGCGAGATCGACCATATCGACCAGGTGTTCCGGATGCGCCATGCCGACGGGCAATGGGTTTGGATGCGCGCAAGAGCACACGTTATCGACCCGGAAGCGCCGGAGATCCAGCTGATCGGCATCGCCGTCGACGTCACCGAGCAGCGGCATCTGGCGCTGCGCTCCGAAGCGGCGGACCTGCGCCTGAGGACGGCCATCGAAAACATCAACGAATCTTTCGTGCTGTGGGATTCGTCCGAGCGCCTGATCATGTGCAATTCCAAATACCAGCAGGACAACGGCCTGTTGGATCGCGACGTGATGCCGGGCGCTCCGCGCGCCGTTCTGGAGGAACGCATGCTGGCCTTCGCCTCGGAGCGGCGGCTTGCCAACACCAACGGACCGCAAGGAGGCGTGACCTTCGAGCGCCAGCTTGCCGACGGCCGCTGGCTGCAGGTGAATGAGTTGCGGACAAGGGACGGCGGTACCGTCTCCGTCGGCTCCGACATCACCCAGATCAAGCTGCACCAGGAGAAGCTGGTCGACAGCGAGCGCCGGCTGATGGCGACAATCCATGACCTCAGCCTTGCCCGCCGCGCGGAAGAAGAACGGGCGCGTGAGCTCGTCGAACTCAATCGCAAATACATGAAGGAAACCGAGCGCGCCGAAGCGGCAAACCGGGCCAAATCCGAATTCTTGGCCAACATGTCGCACGAGTTGCGCACCCCGCTCAACGCGATCATCGGCTTCTCGGAACTGATGGAACGGCGGCTGTTCGGGCCGCTGGGTTCGCCGCGCTACGAAGAGTATGCCACCGACATTAACGGCAGCGGCAAATATCTTCTCGGTGTGATCAATGACATCCTCGACATGTCGAAGATCGAGGCCGGCCAGTTCGCCCTGGATCAGGAAGAAATCGATCTCTGCCCGCTCATCAGGGAGACGGTTCGCGTCGTTTCTCTGCAGGCGGCGGAAAAGTCGATTACCGTCGAAACCCGCATCGCCGATTCGCTGACGCTGTTCGCCGACCGCAGGGCGATCAAGCAGATCCTCATCAACCTTCTGTCCAATGCGGTGAAGTTCACCGGGCAAGGCGGCCACATCTCGGTCAGAGCCCGCAGCATTTCCAGCGCGCTGATCCTGACGATCGAGGACAATGGCTGCGGCATCCCGAAGGCGGCGCTGAGCAAGCTCGGGCGGCCATTCGAACAGGTGCAAAACCAGTTCTCCAAGAGCCATGCCGGCTCCGGCCTCGGCCTCGCCATCTCGCGCTCGCTGGCCGAGCTTCAGGGTGGCGCGTTGAAGATCCGCTCGACCGAAAGCGTCGGCACGATCGTCTCGGTACGCATTCCGATCAAGAAAGCCGCGCAGGCGGTCAGGGCGGCTGCCTGAATGATTTCGTGATCAGGCCCAGCATGATCAGTCGAACATGCGCTTGCGCGCCGCCCTGCAACGCGAGAACTTTCCCTTGATAAATCTGTCTATTTTATCTATTTTAGATAAACAGGAGGGCTTGTGATGCGAGTGACTTCAACGGAATTCCAGCAGAATGTCGGACGCTTTCAGGATGCCGCCCAGCGCACGCCGGTTGCAATCACAAAGAATGGGCGGACCCATACAGTACTCCTGTCAGCGGCTATGTTCGAGGTTTTGGTCAGAGGACGGGTCGCCCGCCCGGTCGAGGAATTGGACGACGAGACGCTGAACGCCATCGGCGAAAGCGCCGTCCCGACCCAATACGCCGGACTTGATGCAATGCTCAAAGACTGGACACCGTGAGCCTCCCAAAACCTGTCCCCGGTCTGGTGATTTCCTATTCCTATCTCTGGGCGAGAGAAAACAAAAAAGGCGCGGAGGAAGGCCGCAAGAGCCGGCCCTGCGCAATTGTCGCCGCCCGTCGCATCGTGGAGGGGCGTGAAGTTGTAACGGTGGTTCCGATTACCCACTCAGCTCCGGCTGATCATGCGGATGCAATAGAAATACCTGCGCCACTCAAAACCCACCTCGGTCTCGACGATATGCCGTCGTGGATCATCGTGACCGAGATCAATGAATTCCTTTGGCCGGGTCCCGATTTGAGGCCCATTCCAGGGACGAAGCCGTCCCGCTTTGATTACGGCATGCTGCCGCCGCGCTTCTATGCCCATCTGCGCGACCGGATTTTGCAGGTCCACACAAGCCGCGCCCTGCACCGGACTCGCCGAACAGAGTAGCTGAATGCGGTGGAAACACCGTCCGTTCGCAGTTGGGCCGATCTGGTGATTCAGGCGTCGACGCGCACATAAGTCTCCGGCGGCTCGCACCGCCGGAGCGTTATCAATTCTCACTGCATGCCGTCACTGCCATCATTGCCCTCGCCGTCCCATTGGCGGTGACCGCCGGGACCCTTCGGCAGTTCGTTCTTCTCGATTTTCCCGTCATTGTCACGGTCGAGCATGGCGAAGACCTTCTTCTGGCGGGTTGTGATGTCATCGGCGGTCAGCGTGCCGTCGCCCTTGGTGTCGTAACGGGCGATGATGCGCCTGGCCATCTGCTCGAAGCGTGCTTTCTCCAGCGCGTCGGCGAGCTGTGCCACGGTCAGCTTGCCGCCATTGTCGGCGACCATCTTCTTCAGCCGCGCGTTCATGGCGTCGGAGAACTGGTCGAAGGTGATGGTGCCGTCATTGTCCTTTATGACCTTGCCGAGGCGCATCATCATGCCGTCGCGCGGCCCGGCCCCGGAGTGCTCGTCTGCATAGGCAGCGGTGCCGACGGCGCCGGCCAGGGCTGCGAAAACGAGTGCAAGTCTGGTTGTCTTTCTCATGGTCTTCTCCTGTTGCATCGTCACCCCCGATGCTAGAGCGGCGGACCTTCAATCCCCCGCTCTATCTCTTTGATTGAACATCGGAACCTCCCAAAGCAGGTCGCAATTTTGGGCCCGATGCTCTCGCCCGTACGGCTGGTTGCCGTCACGGTTGTTTCGCACGAAGCAGAAGGTCGAAATCCTTTCTGACCTTCTGCGACGTCTCCCCGACATGCGCTTCAAGCACCCCGAAATCCGGCAGGTCGGTGACTGCCAGAAGCAGATCCGAAAGCCCTGGCGGAACGTCGTCGCGTTCGAACGCGCCGGTGAGGCAAAGCCGTATCATCTGGGTCAGCGCCAGATAGAGCGAATAGGCATCCACCAGTTCCTGCCTGACCTGGGCGCTGGCGAAATCCGGCGCCAGGCGCGACAGGACCTCAGCCGTGCCGGTGGCCCTGCGGCCGGCTTCGATCTTTCCGGTGATCAGCGCAATCTGGGCAATGAATTCGAGATCGATGAGGCCGCCCGGGATCAGCTTGATGTCCCAGGGATCGCGCGGCGGCTTCTCCTTGTCGACCATGGCGCGCATCTCGGATGCCTCGGCCATCACCTTGGCTGGATCGCGCGGCAGAGCGAGCACTGCGGCAACCTCTCCCTCGACCTCGCGGCAGAGCTTGGCATCGCCGCCGATCGTGCGGGCGCGCGCCAGCGCCATGTGCTCCCATGTCCAGGCGTCCTGGCGCTGATATTTCTTGAAGGCGTCGACATGGGTGGCCACCGGCCCCTTGTTGCCGGACGGCCGCAGGCGAAGGTCGAGCTCGTAGAGCACGCCCTCGGCGGTCGGCGCGGAAACAGCGGCGATCAGCCGCTGTGTCAGCCGGCTGTAGTAATGCGAGGGGGCAAGCGGCTTGTCGCCGTCGGACTCCTCCGCATCGGCGTCGTGATCGTAGAGCAGGATGAGGTCGACGTCGGAGCCCGCCGTCAGTTCGCGGCTGCCGAGCTTGCCCATGCCGAGCAGCGCGACCCGGCCGCCGGCAATATAGCCATGACGCAAAGCGAATTCCGCCATCACCGCCTGCAATGCCGCCTCGATGGTCAGGTCGGCGAGATCGGAAAAAGCGCGGCCGGCGCGCGGCGGGTCGATCGACCCGGCAAGCAGCCTGACGCCGATCAGGAATTTTTGCTCCGAAGCAAAGATGCGCAGCCGGTCGAGCACGTCTTCATAGGCTCTGTCGCCTTCGAGGAAGGCGGCAAGGCGCGCCGACAGATAGGCGCGGTTTGGCAGTTCGCTCAGCAGCGCCGGATCGAGCAGCCCATCGAAGACATGCGGCCGGCGCGTGATGATGGCGGCCAGCCGCGGTGCCGCGCCCATGATAGTCGCCATCAGCTTCAGCAAAGCCGGATTCGACTGCAGCAGCGAAAACAGCTGGATGCCGGCAGGCAGGCCGGCAAGGAATTCGTCGAAGCGGATCACTGCCTCGTCCGCCCGCCGCGTCTGGCCGAAGGCTTGCAGCAGCGCCGGCGTCAGTTCGGTCAGCCGCTCGCGCGCTTCCGCCGACCTGGTGACGCGGTAGCGGCCGAAGTGCCAGCCGCGGATAACCCGGCAGATGTCGCTCGGCCGCTGGAAGCCGAGCCGCTGCAAGGTCTGCAAGGTATCGGGATCGTCGACGTCGCCGGTAAAGACCAGATTGCCGATGCCGGCCGAAAGCTCCGGCGCGGTTTCGAACAGCGCTGCATAGTGGCGCTCGACCTGGTGCAGCGCCGCGCGGAACGTTTCGGCAAAGCCTGCCGCATCGGCAAAGCCCAGCATGCGGGCGACGCGCTCCAGCCCCTCTTCGTCCTCCGGCAGGATATGCGTCTGCTGGTCGGCAACCATCTGGATGGCATGTTCGACGCGGCGCAGGAACCAGTATTGCCTGGTGAGCGCATCGCGCGCGTCGGCGGTGATCCAGCCGCGCGCGGCGAGCTCGCCGAGCATCGGCACGGTCTCGCGGCCGCGCAGTTCGGGAAAGCGGCCGCCGGCGATGAGTTGCTGGGTCTGGACGAAGAACTCGATCTCGCGGATGCCGCCGCGGCCGAGCTTGACGTTGTGGCCTTTGACCGCGACCTCGCCATGGCCCTTGTGGGCGTGGATCTGGCGCTTGATCGAATGGACGTCGGCAATCGCCGCGTAGTCCATGTATTTGCGCCAGATATAGGGCTGCAGTTCCTTCAGGAACACGGCGCCGGCAGCAACATCGCCGGCCACCGGGCGCGCCTTGATCATGGCGGCGCGCTCCCAGTTCTGGCCGCGCGCCTCATAGTAGCGCAGCGCCGCCTCGACCGGGATCGCCAGCGGCGTCGAGCCGGGGTCGGGACGAAGCCTGAGATCGGTGCGGAAGACATAACCATGCTCGCTGCGGTCCTGGAGAATGCGGACCAGCCGGCGGGTCAGGCGCGAAAACAGCTCGGTTGCATCGAGCGGATCGACGACAGCTGGCGCATCGGGGTCGAAGAAGACGACGAGGTCGATGTCGGAGGAAAAGTTCAACTCATGCGCGCCGAGCTTGCCCATGCCGAGCAGGATCCAGCCCGAGCGTCGCGCCGGATTTTTGGCATCCGGCAATCGGAGCTTGCCTTGCTCATGCGCGTCGCGGAGCAGGAAATCGACGGCCGCACGCGTGCAGGCGTCGGCAAGGTCGCTCAGTCGCCGCACCGTCAGGGAGGTCTCGGCTTCGCCGGCGAGATCGGCCAAGGCGATCAGGAAATGCGCCTCCGCCTTACATTGGCGCAGCTCCATCATCAGGCTGCTTTCGGAGACGGCCTCTACGCGTGCCGCCTTGTCGACCGCGGCGCCGATCGATGACAGCCGCGCCTCGACGCTCCCGTCGAAAAGCGCATCGAGTATCCGCGGCCGGCGGCGCGCGGTATCGCGCAGGAACGGCGACAGGTCGAACACGGCGGCGAGGAAATCCTGGACGACCCCCTTGCCTGCCAAGAATTTCGCCAGTCGCGGCAGTTCTTTTTGCCGCGCGGCGTCGGCGATCTCCGACAATTCCTGCCTGGCGCGGCTTGCATCCAGCGGAACGAGCTTTATCGCCGGCTTCAACAGCCAGTCCGTTTCGAGGCGTCGCACTGCCATCCTCGCCACCATCAGCGATCCTCCCGCCCGGGAAAACTCATGACGACCGACAATCCGGGATTGCCGGGCAGAAGCTCAAGCCGTCCATTGTGGAACGTCACGATCGCCTTGGCGAGGCTCAAGCCAAGGCCGGAACCCGGTTGCGAGCGGCTCTTTTCCAGCCGCACGAAACGCTCGGTCACCCTGGCGCGGTCGACATCATCGGGAATGCCCTGGCCGTTGTCGGAGACGGCGAGTCTGATCTCGCTACCGACACGCTCCAGCGTCACGCGAACCGTAGGCCTGGAGGTCGAGTCGGTCGAATATTTGATCGCGTTGTCGACGATGTTGGACAGCGCCTGGCCAATCAGCTCGCGATTGCCGTTGACGGCGAAGGAACCTTGCACCGAAGTTTCGAGCGTCACGCCCGCCTCCTCCGCTACCGGCTCGTAGAGTTCGACGACGTCGTGCACGGCAGCGGCCAGATCAACCCTGGTGGTGCTTTCCGAGGAATAGCCGGCTTCCAGTCGCGAGATCATCAGGATGGCGTTGAAGGTCTTTATCAGCTGATCGGATTCGGCGATCGTTCCTTCCAGCGCCTGCCGGTAGTCGCTGGTGTTGTGCTTGCCGGAAAGCGTCGCCTCGGCGCGATTGCGCAGCCTGGTCAGCGGCGTCTTCAGGTCGTGGGCGATATTGTCGGAGACCTGCTTCAGGCCTTCGTTCAGCGTGGCGATCCTGGCCAGCATGGAATTGAGGTTTTCCGACAGCCGGTCGAACTCGTCGCCGGCGCCGGTGACCGGCAGCCGGCCGGAAAGATCGCCGCCCATGATACGGCGGCTCGCCTCCGACACGCTGTCGATGCGCTTCAGCGCCGCGCGCCCGACGAAGAACCAGATCAGCAGCCCGCCGACGCCCATCATGCCGAGCGCCAGCATCAAGGCGCGGCGAATGACGGCGCGGAAGCGCTCCGGCTCGCCGAGGTCGCGGCCGACCAGCATGATCATCTGGTTGGGTAGGCGCAGCACCAGGGCAATGGCGTTGTGGCCTTTCTCGCCTTCGGCCTGGACTTCGCTCTGGGCGGGCTCGTTCGGGTCGGAGACCGGGTTGCGCTGCCGCTCGAGCTCGCCCTCGCCGAAGCGGCGGTATGAGAACGGTTCGGTGGTCCAGCCCTCGGCCTCGATCACCCCCGGCTCCAGGCTCTGCACGTTGCCGGTCAGGATCTGGCCGTTGGCATCGGCGATCAGATAGAGATTGGCGCCGGGCTGGCGGGAGCGCTGCTCGACGACACGGACCAGCAGCGGCAAGCCGCCGCGCTGATAGGCGCGGGCGAGGCCGAGCACCTCGTCGTTGATCGTGTCCTGGGTCTGGCCGGTCAGCATGCGCGCCGACAGCGAGGTCATGTAGAACACGAGCAGCACCGCGCAGATGGCGAACAGCAGGAGGTAGAGCGCCGAAAGCCGCGCTGCCGTCGTCTTCATGATGGCCGGCACGGAAAGAGTCATGGGGTTCTAGCCGCTTTTCAGCATGTAGCCGGCGCCGCGAACCGTGTGCAGGATCGGCTTGTCGAAGCCCTTCTCGATCTTGCCCCGCAGCCGCGAGATATGAACGTCGATGACGTTGGTCTGCGGATCGAAATGGTAGTCCCAGACATTCTCGAGCAGCATGGTGCGCGTCACCACCTGGCCGGCATGGCGCATCAGATATTCGAGCAGGCGGAACTCGCGCGGCTGCAGCGTTATCTCGCGCCCGGCGCGGCGCACCGAGTGCGACAGCCGGTCGAGTTCGAGATCACCCACCCGGTAGACGGTTTCGGCTTCCCTGGCGCTAGCGCGGCGGTTCAGCACCTCGACGCGGGCGAGCAGTTCGGAAAAGGCGTAGGGTTTGGTCAGATAGTCGTCGCCGCCGGCGCGCAGACCGGTGACCCGGTCGTCGACTTCGCCGAGCGCCGACAGGATCAACACGGGCGTCGTATTGCCTCTGGACCTGAGCCCGGCAATGACCGACAGGCCGTCGCGGCGCGGCATCATGCGGTCAATGACCATGACGTCATAGTCGCCGGAATCGGCGAGCGCGAAGCCGGTTTCGCCGTCGCCGGCGACATGGGCGGTATGGCCGGCCTCGGCGAACGCCTTCTGCAGGTAGTCGGCTGCCTCGCGATCGTCTTCTATGACGAGAATCTTCATAGAACCGTTATACGCGATTTCGCTGGAAGATTGAGTGGCCGGCATATGCATCGTGGCCTTCTCCATGGCGTATCGCGAACAAAGTGATTCAGGGATACGCGGTAAGTCTTTGTTTTAGCATGTCGTAGCCTAAAACTGCTTCACGCCTTGAGCGGCATGTTCGAGCGGCAGCGGGCGATGGGAAGCCCGCTGCCGCTGGGGCGGAACACGATGACTGACTAGCGTATTCAGGCCCTTGCTTTCCCGTGCGGCGGCTCGGGGGTGTTGAAAACCGCCGCACCGGAAAAGTCGAACCGGTCGTCAGCCCTTGGCGACAGGCAGTGCGACGAAGCGGTTGCTGTCGTCGCGGGTGATCTGCATCAGCACCGCCTTGCGGCCGGACTTCACCGCGTCGGCCATCGCCTTGTCGACGTCGCCGGTGCCGTTCACTTCCGCCGAATTGACGGAGGTGATGACGTCGCCGGGCTGGATGCCGCGATCGGCGGCATCGCTGTCGGGGTCGACATCGGTCACCACAAGGCCCTTGCCATCGTCAGACTTGGTGACGGTCAGGCCGAGATCGGCGAGCGTGTCGGTCTTCGGCGCGGGGGCAGGCTGCTGGTCGGCCGAGGCCTGCTTGTCGCTCGACGGCAGCTTGCCGAGATCGACCTTAACCGCCTCGCTCTTGCCGTTGCGCCACACCGTGACATCGACAGATTTGCCGGGCGGGTAAGCACCGATCAGACGGGCGAGTTCCTTCGGCGAAGCAACGTCCTTGCCGTCCACCTGGGTGATCACGTCACCGGCGGTGATGCCGGCCTTCTTGCCGGGACCGTTGTCCTGCGCGCTGGCAACGAGCGCGCCCTTGCCGGACCCAAGGCCAAGCGACTCGGCGATTTCGGGCGTGACCGGCTGGATTTCGACGCCGAGCCAGCCGCGCTGGACTGTACCGTTCTTCATCAGATCCTGCACGACCTGCTTGGCGGTCGAAGCGGGAATGTCGAAGGCAATGCCGACGCTGCCGCCCGAGGGCGAGAAGATCGCGGTGTTGATGCCGACGACCTGGCCGTTGAGGTTGAAGGTCGGGCCGCCCGAATTGCCGCGATTCACCGAGGCGTCGATCTGGATGAAGTCGTCATAGGGGCCGGCGCCGATATCGCGGCCGCGGGCCGAAACGATGCCTGCGGTAACCGTGCCGCCGAGGCCGAACGGATTGCCGACAGCCACCACCCAGTCGCCGACGCGAACCTTGGAATCATCGGCGAAGTCCACATAGGTGAACTTGCTGCCGTCATCGACCTTGAGCACGGCAAGATCGGTGCGCGGATCGGTGCCGATCAGCTTGGCGTCGAGTTCCTTGCCGTCATTGGTCACCACGGTGAAGGCGGTGCCCTCCTCGACGACATGGTTGTTGGTGACGAGATAGCCGTCATCGGAGATGAAGAAACCGGACCCTTGCGCCACCGGCCGCGGCTGGTCGTTGTTGCGGTCACGGTGTCCAAAACGGCGCATTCCGTTCGGGCCCTGATCGCCGCCTTGATCGCCAAAGCCGCGGAATTCGCGGAAGAACCGGCGCAGCTGCGGGTTGTCGGGAAGATTGCCTAAGCCGTCCTCGTCGTCCATCTGGCCGGAACCGTCATCGGCCGTCGACTGGATCTTGGCCTTGACGCGCACGCTGACGACCGCCGGCGAAACGCGATCGACCACATCGGCGAAGCTCGGGACCTGCGGTGCCTCGACACGCACGGCGTCGGCCAGCACCGGGGCTGTCCCGGTGGCAACAGCACCAAAGCCGATCGCGCCGGCAATGGCCAGGGATGCGGCTGCGGCCAGAAGGCGTTTGCGGGTGCGTAGATATGAATTGGGGGCAACATTCATGGTTCTCGTATCCTCTTTTCAAGGGACGCCCCTTGATTGGCATCCTCGACAAAGGAAATAGAGGGCCGCACATTACGGCGCCATTTCCGGTACATGAAACTTTCGTAATGTATCGATCAATCGCGGCGGAGCATCTTGTCCAGCGCCGCCTGTTCCTCGGCAGTTAATGCAGCGGTCACCGTCGAACGGCGCGAACGGGCGGCCAGCAGGATGAATGTCCCGCCAACGAGCAGCAGAAGAACTGGCGTCCCCCAGAGCAAAACATTGCGCAGATTGAAGCGTGGCTTCAGCAGCACGAATTCGCCGTAGCGCGAAACGACATAGTCCATCACCTGCCGGTCGGTATCGCCGGCGACCAGGCGCTGGCGCACAAGGATGCGCAGGTCGCGGGCGAGGTCGGCATCGGACTCGTCGATCGACTGGTTCTGGCAGACCATGCAGCGCAGGCCTTCCGACAAAGCGCGCGCCCTCGCCTCGAGTGCCGGGTCGGCGAGCACCTCGTCGGGCTTGACCGCCTGCGCGGCGCCGGCGAACAACAGCGCAAGCAGCAGGACCAGCGAGGCCAGCGTGACCCTTTTCATTGCGGGCTCGCCGATGGCACGCCGGCCGCAGCCTTGCGGCGCGACGGTGCGCCGACGCGCAGGCGGCGGTCGAGCAGCGACATCGCCGCGCCCGCCATCATCACCAGTCCGCCGCCCCAGATCAGCGTCACCAGCGGCTTCCACCACAGACGAACGACCACAGAGCCATCGCTGCCCTCGTCGCCAAGCGAAAGATAGAGCTGGCTGAAGCCGATCGTCCTGATGCCGGATTCGGTTGTGGTCATCTGGCGCACCGGATATGAGCGCTTGGCCGAGGTGATCTCGCCTGCGACGCTGCCGTCGGCGCCTAGCAGGGCGAAGCGGCCGCGATCCTCACTGTAGTTAGGCCCCTGGGCCGGATAGAGCCCCTCGAAGCGCAGCTTGTGGCCGGACAGTTCGACGGTCTCGCCGGCATGCATCGCCAAGATTTTTTCGGTGCCGAAGCAAAGCGTGCCGACAATGCCGAGCGTTGTCAGCCCGAGGCCGAGATGCGCAAGCGCTGTGCCGAAGACCGAGCGCGGCAGGCCGGCGAAGCGCCTGAGCATGGTGGCGGGCACGACGGTGCCGAAGCCGGATTTGACGGCGAGATCGGTGAGCGCGCCGCAGATCAGCCAGAAGGCAAGGCCGACACCGAGTGCCGCCAACACCGAAGCGCCATCGATGAACAGGGCCGTCACCAGCACGGCGAGCAGCGCCGCCGCGAAAGCCGCCATCAGGCGCTGGGCGACGGCGAAAATGTCGCCGCGCTTCCAGGCGAGGAGCGGCCCGAACGGCACGACGACCAGCAACGGCACCATCAGCGGGCCGAATGTCAGGTTGAAGAACGGCGCGCCGACCGAAATCTTGTCGGCAGACAGGGCTTCGACGACGAGCGGGTAGAGCGTGCCGACCAGCACGGTGGCGGTGGCGGTGGTCAGGAACAGATTGTTCAGGACCAGCGCGCCTTCGCGCGAGATCGGGTGAAACAGGCCGCCGGCCGTCAGCCGGGAGGCGCGCAAGGCAAACAGCGCCAGCGAGCCGCCGATGAACAGCGTCAGGATGCAGAGGATGAACACGCCACGCGTCGGATCGGTGGCGAATGCGTGCACCGAGGTCAGCACGCCGGAACGCACCAGGAAGGTGCCGAGCAGCGACAGTGAGAAGGTCAGGATCGCCAGAAGCAGCGTCCAGATCTTCAGCGCCGAGCGCTTTTCCATGACGATCGCCGAATGCAGCAGCGCCGTGCCCGCCAGCCACGGCATGAAGGATGCGTTCTCGACCGGATCCCAGAACCAGAAGCCGCCCCAGCCGAGCTCGTAATAAGCCCAGTAGGAGCCCATGGCGATGCCGCCGGTGAGGAACATCCAGGCAACCAATGTCCACGGCCTTACCCAGCGCGCCCACGAAGCGTCAATGCGGCCCTCGATGAGGGCAGCGACAGAGAAGGAAAAGCAGATCGAGAAACCGACATAGCCGAGATAAAGCAGCGGCGGATGGATGGCGAGGCCGAGGTCCTGCAGGATCGGGTTGAGATCGCGGCCCTCGATAGGCGCCGGATTGAGCCTGACGAACGGGTTCGACGTCGTCAGGATGAACAGGAAGAAAGTGGCGCCGATCGCTCCCTGCACGGCAAGCACATTGGCCCGGAGCGTCGCCGGAAGATTGCCGCCGAAGACGGCGACGAGCGCGCCGAAGAAGGTCAGGATCAGCACCCAGAGCAGCATCGAACCTTCGTGATTGCCCCAGGTTCCGGTGATCTTGTAGATCAGCGGCTGCAGCGAATGCGAGTTCTCCCAGACGCTCTCAACCGAGAAGTCGGAGCCGGCGTAGGCGGTTGTCAGCGCCACGAAAGACAGCGCCGTCAAGGCAAAGCCGGTCAGCGCGGCCGGTGCGCCGACGGCCATCATCTTGTGGTTGCCGGTGCGCGCACCGAACAGCGGCACCATCGTCTGCACCAGGGCCAGCGCAAACGCCAGGATCAGGGCGAAATGTCCGGTTTCAACCATTGTCACCGCACCCGCTAGTCACTCTTGCTCTCCTGCCATACGCCCTTGGCCTTGAGGCCGTCGGCCACTTCCTTGGGCATATAGGTCTCGTCATGCTTGGCCAGCACGCTGTCGGCGACAAAGATTCCGTCAGGGCCAAACGAGCCTTCGGTGATCACGCCCTGTCCTTCCCGGAAGAGGTCGGGAAGAATGCCGGTATAGGTGACCTTGACGTCCTTCTGGTTGTCGGTCACCGAAAAGGCGACGGTGGCGCCTTGGCTACGCTCGACCGTGCCTTTTTCGACGAGACCGCCGAGCCTGATGCGCTGGCGCGGCTGAAGGCTGGCGGTGGCCAGATCGGCCGGCATGTAGAAATAGGAGGCCTTCTGGCCAAGCGCATAGAAGGTCAGCCCCGTGGCAACACCGAGAAACCCCAGCCCCGCTGCGATCACCGACAGTCGTTTCTGCTTGCGCGTCATCGTCTACTCCGTCGCCGTCACGCCAAGCGAGGCGGCAAAGGCGGTGAATTTCCTGGCCTGGTCGCTGTCCGCGCCAAAGACGGCGATACCGCGATTGAGCGCATCACGCGCCTGATCTGTCTTGCCCAGCACGGCATAGGAACGAACGAGCTGCATCCACCCTTCCTCGTCGCGCGGATTTTGCCGAAGCCTTTCGTCGAGGCCGGCAACCATGGTGCTGATCATGGCTTGCCGGTCCTGCGGCGACATCGAGGAGGCAGCATCGATATCCTCGGCGGTCGGCCCTTTCGCGGGCGCCTCCGAAGCGACGCTGCGGGCGGCGGATTCGGCCAGCGCCTGCTCGACGGCGCCGCGCCACGGCGAGCCCTGCGGCAAGGCGGCAAGCATCTTTTGCCAGGCCGCCGTGGCTTCAGCTATGCGGCCTTCCTGTGCCATGCCCATGGCGAGATAGAACGAGGCCTTCGGATTGGCCGGATCGAGCTTCAACGCCGCCTCGAAAGCCGCCTGCGCTTCGGCGGAGACAATGCCGCCGGCCGCATTGGCGATCGCCTCGCCAAGACCCGCCTGGCGGGCTGCGCTGTCGCCGTCGAGGCGGATGGCGTTGCGATAGGCGGTCACCGCATCGGCGTATCGCTGCATGCGCAGATAGACCGGCGCCAGCACGTCCCAGCCGCGGCCATCGGATGGGTTGGCCGCCAGGTGCGCCTCGGCGCGGGCTATCAGCTCGTCGACCGAGCTGTCGGCGGGGTTCTTGGCCAGGCGTTCGCTGAGCGGCTGCGACGGCAGGTCGGGTGAGCCGAGCTGGCCATAGAGGCCCCAGCTGACCAGCGGAACCAGCAGCACGGCCGCCGTCGCCACCAGCCTTGTCGACCGCGACGGCGGCGTCGCCGTGTCGTCGGCGTGGCCGGCATTGCTCAGGCGAAGGATGCGGCGGGCGATTTCGGCGCGTGCCTCTTCGGCCTCCATTGGCTGGATCAGGCCACGCGCCATATCGCGGTCAAGCTCGGCCAGCTGGTCGCGATAGACTTCAAGGTCGTGATCGCCAGCAGCGGACGCGTTCTTCGATCCGCCGGCCAACGGCAGCAGCACCGCCAGGCTTGCGCCCAGCGTCAGGATTGCGGCTATGACCCAGAACAGCATGGCTCTTCCAATAGAACGAGACCCTTGCCCTGCCAACACAAGCGTGCTGCGACGCTTTGGCGGGGCCGCTCCGATCGATAATGCATGTCGCGCAAAAGTGTGCAGCGGTTTTGCGACAACGACCATGCATCAAAACAAGAACCTAAAGCGCGTCGCATGAGGCCGGTCGAACGCGACGCGCTTTGGTGCCGGACCGGAATCGGCGGATCGACGACCGGCCAGCTACGTCAGCGGCGTCCAGCTGCCGTCGGCATTGCGGCAGGCGGTTCCGCGCGCGGTGGCGCCGGCGGTGCCGGTAAACACCGTATGGGTGTATTGCCGGCAGTCCTGCGAGCCGACGCGATAGGGCTGGGCGGCGACCACTTCGCCGCGATGGGCCGAACTGTCGCTCTTCCAAGCCACTTTCTGGCCGCTCGCCGTGTATTCAAGCGCCTTGTATTCCGCCTCGAGCGCGCTGCGCTTCTCGGTCTCGCTCAGGCCGGCGCCGATAGAGCCGCCGACGAGGCCGCCGCCCATGGCGGAGATGATCGTCGTCGCCACCTTGGCGCCGCTGGGGGGCGTCGCGGCCGGCGTCACCGTAACGGCCGGGCCCTTGCCGAGCGTCGTGCAGCCGGAGACGGCGAGCAGGGCGGAAACGAGCGCGACGCGAATCTTCATGCCAATACCGGCTTTCTTGAGCTGGACCGCCGCGCTGTCAGCAGCTGGCGCGGCCATAATGTCGATGTTTGTCGGAAATTTGGCCGCAGCCGGCCACCTGGAAAAGCAATCTGGAAAAGCATTACTGAAGGCTCCGCAATCGAACCATCGCCTTCAATCCACCCATGACGGATCGTTCCAGCGCCAGAGAGCCTCCATACTCGTTGACAAGGTCGGCGACAATGGCAAGTCCGAGCCCGCTGCCCGGTTTTGTCTCGTCGAGACGCCGGCCGCGCTGCAACACCTCGCGCGCCTTGTCGTCGGGAATGCCGGGGCCGTCATCCTCGATGCTGATCTCGAACAGGTTGGCTGCGCCTTCCGTGCCAGCGCCACCCTTGCTGGAGATTGGCTTGACCGAAACGGCGACCGCGCTCCTTGCCCATTTCATCGCATTGTCGAGCAGATTGCCGAGCAGCTCCTCCAGGTCCTCGCGTTCGCCGGCAAAGACGATGTCGGTGGCCGGCAGTGAGAGCGACAGCGCCGTCTGCGGGTTGAGCTTCTGCAGCACCCGAACCATGCGCTGGACCAGCGGCGCCACCGGCGTACGGTAGACGACGCTGTCGCGCTGCGCGGCGACGCGGGCACGTTGCAGATAATGGTCCACTTGCTTTTGCATGGAAGCGGCCTGCTCGGCGATCAGCTGGCCCTTGGCGCCACCCAGCGCCCGTCCCTCGTTGAGCAGCACGGCAAGCGGCGTCTTCAGCGAGTGAGCCAGGTTGCCGACCTGCGTGCGCGACCGCTCGACGATACGCCTGTTGTTCTCGATCAGCGCATTGGTCTCGTTGGCGAGCGGCTCGATCTCGGCCGGGAAACGGCCGTCTAGGCGCTGCGCGGTTCCTTCGCGCACCATGGCAAGCGCATTCCTGACCCGGCGCAGCGGCTGCAGGCCGAGCAGGATGGCAATCGCATTGATGGCGATCATGCCGACGCCGAACAGCGACAGATAGGTCAAAAGGCGCCGCTGGAAGGTGGCGATTTCCTGCTCGAGCTCGGTCTGGTTGCCCATGACGCGGAAGCGCGCGGCGCGATTTTTCGCATCGAGCACGAACTCGCTCTCGAACACCTCCAACTGCTCGCCTTCGATGCCGTCCGCTGAATAGCTGCGCTGGAAGCTGGCATTGAAGGGCACCTCGGCAACGCTTGGCGACGGGATCGCCTTGGTCATCGACGACGAATGGAGATCGCCGTGCACGCCTTCCGAGGCAGGCTCGACCGACCAGTACCAGCCGGAATTCGGTTCCGAGAACCTCAAATCACCAAGGTCGGGGGCGCCGGTCAATTGGCCGCTTTCGGAAACGCCGACCGAGCCGATCAGGTTGAACAGATGCGCCGAAAGCAGGCTGTCGAAACCGCGCTCGCTGGCCTGGCGATAGAGCGTGGTGATCAAGGTGAAGATGACGACCAGAGTGAGGATCGCCCAGACCGTGGAAAAGGCGATGACGCGAAACGCCACCGAACGCGGCCATGACCGCAGCGACGGCGTGTTCGAGACGGCGGGTTTTGTAGGCAGCGGTTCCGCGTTACGCCTCCGGCTTACGCATGCGGTAGCCCATGCCGCGAACAGTTTCGATCGTGTCGATGCCCATCTTCTTGCGAAGCCGTCCGACAAAGACCTCGATCGTGTTGGAATCGCGGTCGAAATCCTGGTCGTAGAGATGCTCGACCAGCTCGGTCCGGGACACCACCTCGCCCATGTGGTGCATCAAATAGGCAAGCAAGCGGAATTCGTGCGAGGTCAGCTTCAGCGGCACGCCGTCGACGTCGGCCTTGGAGGCCTTGGTGTCGAGGCGGAGCGGCCCGCAGGTCAGTTCGGACGAAGCGTGCCCGGCAGCACGCCGGATCAAGGCCCGCACCCTGGCCAGGATTTCCTCGATGTGGAAGGGTTTGGTGACGTAGTCGTCGGCGCCGGCGTCGATGCCGGCAACCTTGTCGCTCCAGCGGTCGCGTGCCGTCAGGATCAGCACCGGCATCTTGCGGCCGCCGCGCCGCCAGCGTTCGACCACGCTGATGCCGTCCATCTGCGGCAGGCCGATATCGAGCACCACGGCATCGTAGGGCTCGGTGTCGCCGAGAAAAAGCCCTTCCTCGCCGTCGAAAGCGCGGTCGACGACATAGCCGGCATCGACCAGTGCATCGCCGATCTGCCGGTTGAGATCCTTGTCATCTTCGACGACGAGTACGCGCATGCGGGAGGCCTGTTGAAGCTGGTCAGATATAGGCCGATTCCGGCAGACTGGGAAACGGCACGGTTCAGTTCAGCGGAACGACGATCTCCGAGCGACGCGGACGCTGCCCTTCCTTGCCCGGAACGAGCACGACGATGATGCAGACCGGCTGGCCGCCGCGTGTCGACTGCGAGGCCTTGGCCAGGGTGCCGCCATTCTGCTCGGCCACCTGCTGGCCGATCGCGTAGCAGTCGGAGGCGGCGAGGACGACCGGCTGCGGCTGCTCGGGCACGACAACGGGGATCGCCATCGCTTGCGACGCAAGCAGACCGGCGGCTGACAGCGCCAGTGCCGCGGTCCGGAAGTGGGGGCGAAGGATGTTCATGGTCAGCGTTCTAACGCGCCGGTGCTGAACGTGATATGAACGGTGAACGCTCGAATGCATGCCCGCCACACCCCTGAAGCGCGAGATTACCGGATTGCCATTTCGCCGCCCGGCTCCGCGAAATCGCCAATGTTTAACCTAGCCCTCCAATCCTTCGCCGACAACCGGCGTCATCTGGCGGGCAGGACCATTTGGGGGGACGAAGCATCCGGCCCAAGGCAACCGATAGCAGTTCAGGCGAACCGAACCTGAAACAAAAAAACCCGCCTCTGCAGCGGGTCGCTGGCGCCATCAGCACTATAGGGAAATTAGTAGCATAGCTGCCGGCACAAAGCAAGAACAAAATTGCCCGATTTGCAAAAAGTGCCCGGTGGTCAGCCCTCGTCCTTGATCACGGCGCGGAAGCGCAGCAGCCCGTGATGGGCCGAAAGGTCCTCGTCGTAGCGGGCTTCGGCGAATTCGAGCTTGAGGTAGGCGCGGCGATGTTCGCCGAGCGAGAGAGCCGTATCGCGCAGGCGGGTGCTAACAAGGTCCATGATGTCATTGGTTTCCTTGCTGGCCTCTGATTTCGACCAGACATGCAACGTCAGCAACTGTTCTGCGTCGTTCTCCATCCCCGTTGCCCAATCGTAGACGCTGGTGCGGCCGAAGGTCATGTGGGGGAACGCAACATTTTCCGGCGCATGGTCGAATAATCTTGCATCGCCCAGTGCCGCCGACAGGTGGGGATCGCCGTTCACTGCCTCGAATATGGCCCTCTGCAATTCGACGGCCGGCGTGGTCATCGTCTTTCCCTTCGCCCGTCGCCTCGACCTCCCGGCTGCGTAGCTGCGTTGCATGAAGGCATCCCGGCAAAGCGCGAATCAGCGCGTCTCATGCGGATTATGAACCTTCATGATCTCGGCAATAAGCCCTGCTCCTGCAACCCGCGACGTTTCGCATCACGGACGCCCTTTAGGGTGATGCCAACCCGCGAATTCATTTGGCATGCATGGAGTTTGAAAGAACGGTGCTATGAAGATGTCTGGTTTTCAAACATTCGAGGTCGGTTTCTGCGCGAGCCATCGCTGCTGCGGAAAGCTTGGGGTCAAGGCGCCGCCGGTCGCGATTGCGGCGCCGACTATGTCGATGACCATCAAGAGCTTGGTCAGCCGCACTCGGGAGATGCTCTCGGCGCACGGTAGCCTGGCCTTGAAACTGTCCGTCGTTTTGTGGACGGAGCTTGTCCTAGCGGCAGTATTCTTAATCGCCCAGGCCTGACCGAGATCGCCCAGGCCTGATCGAGCGACATTCATCGATCGGGCGGAAACCAAAGGACGCCAGGATGGCAAACCGCTACGCACTGCGCATGGAGCATCCCCACAGCGGGACCGTCTTCGACGTCTTCACCGGCCAGCCGGTCGAGCTCAAGCATCAGCTCATGGTCGGCATGAATACGCGCGATGCAGACGCGATGGTCGACCGGCTGAACAGTCGCGACGTCAAGCGGCGAGCCAAGGCGGATCGCAAGTCCTGAGCAACCGTCCTGTGAGCGATCTCGAAGGATCTAGCGAAAATCGGCTGCAGTCAGCACGTAGATGCTCCTGCGGGTACGGGCATAGGCATTCCTGGCGACGTCATGAATTGAGCTGGAAGCCGTGTCGAAGGCCGCCAGATAGGTAGCTTCTGAAGCCGCCGTTCCCGGCTGCATCTTGGAAATGGCATCGGTTGCGACAGAGAAGGAAATCTGGAACATGCCGTCATGGCCAACGAAGCGAATGCGTTTGCTTGCCTCGTCGTAACTGCGGCTGGGGTTGGGAAATGTCAGGCTCATGATTTGGCCTCCGTCGATGCAGATACGGCCTTCTTGACTGTCCGCGACGCCCGCTTCTTCTTTGGTGCGACCGGATTCAGAGCTTCCGCCGCGCGGTCCGCCTCTTCCTTGGCCAGTCGCAATTCCCTCAGCCTTGCCGTTTTGATGCTCCTCGCCTTGGCCTCCGAGAGATATTCGGCAGTTGCTTTGTTCCGCTCCGCCGTCTTCTTCTGATTTTCCATGAAGCGAGCCTGAGCTTTTTCCATGATGTTCTGATTGCCTTCGGCCATCGGTAAAATCTCCCTTGAAGCGAAAGTCATGAATGTGAACTTCATCGTAAAATAGGTGTTCAAAGACAGAACTTCAATTTCATTAATATTCCGCAAGACCCGAACACCAGGGCATGACCAGGCAAGATAATACGTTCAATATTTTATATGCCTTATGAATATTTTTTTGGCACTCCTATCAATCGAGTGCCAAGGCGCCTATAGAGAGGGGGCGGCCGCCTAAGCCGGCCCCAGAAAGAGTCCCCATGAAATTCCGGCCACTCCACGATCGCGTCGTCATTCGGCGCGCCGAAAGCGACACCAAATCCAAGGGCGGCATCATCATCCCCGACAATGCCAAGGAAAAACCGCAGGAAGGCGAAGTGATCGCTGTCGGGTCGGGCGCGCGGGACGAAAGCGGCGCGCTGATCCCGCTCGACGTCAAGGCCGGCGACCTCATTCTGTTCGGCAAATGGTCCGGCACCGAGGTCAAGATAGACGGCGAGGACCTTCTGATCATGAAGGAGGCCGACATCATGGGCATCATCGAAAAAAGCGAGATGGGCATCATCGACAAGACCGTGGCTGCCAAGAAGGCCGCCTGATTGGAAGGCCGCGCGCCCTCCCGCGCGCGCAAAGGACGCTCCGAGCTTTGATTCAGGCGCTGCAAGCGTCTTGCCACGACAACCGAACTGGAAAAGATCATGTCTGCCAAGGAAATCAAATTCTCCACCGACGCGCGTGACCGCATGCTGCGCGGCGTCGAAATCCTCAACAACGCCGTCAAGGTGACGCTCGGCCCCAAGGGCCGCAACGTCATCATCGACAAGGCCTACGGCGCGCCGCGCATCACCAAGGACGGGGTGGCGGTGGCAAAGGAAATCGAGCTTTCCGACAAGTTCGAAAACATGGGTGCACAGATGGTGCGCGAAGTGGCCTCGAAAACCAACGACCTCGCCGGCGACGGCACCACCACCGCCACGGTGCTTGCCGCTTCCATCCTGCGCGAAGGTGCCAAATTCGTTGCCGCGGGCATGAACCCGATGGATCTCAAGCGCGGCATCGATCTTGCTGTCAGCGCCGTCGTCCAGGAAATCCAGGCGCGCGCCAAGAAGGTCAAGTCCTCAGGCGAGATCGCGCAGGTCGGCACCATTGCCGCCAATGGCGACACCAGCGTCGGCGCCATGATCGCCAAGGCGATGGACAAGGTCGGCAATGACGGCGTCATCACCGTCGAGGAGGCCAAGACCGCCGAAACCGAACTAGACGTCGTCGAAGGCATGCAGTTCGACCGCGGCTATCTCTCGCCCTATTTCGTCACCAATGCCGAGAAGATGCGCGCCGAGCTGGAAGACCCTTACGTCCTCATCCACGAAAAGAAGCTCGGAAATCTGCAGGCGCTGCTGCCGATCCTCGAAGCCGTGGTGCAAAGCGGCAGGCCGCTGTTGATCATCTCCGAGGACGTCGAGGGCGAAGCGTTGGCAACGCTGGTCGTCAACAAGCTGCGCGGCGGCCTCAAGGTAGCGGCCGTCAAGGCGCCTGGCTTCGGTGACCGCCGCAAGGCGATGCTGGAAGACATCGCCGTGCTCACCGCCGGACAGATGATTTCCGAGGATCTCGGCATCAAGCTGGAGAACATCACCATAGACATGCTCGGCCGCGCCAAGCGCGTGCTGATCGAGAAGGACACCACCACGATCATCGACGGCGCCGGCGAGAAAGCCACCATCCAGGCGCGCGTCCAGCAGATCAAGGCGCAGATCGAGGAAACCACTTCCGACTATGACAAGGAGAAGCTGCAGGAACGTCTCGCCAAGCTGGCGGGCGGCGTTGCCGTCATCCGCGTCGGCGGCGCGACCGAATCCGAGGTCAAGGAAAAGAAGGACCGCATCGACGATGCGCTGAACGCCACGCGCGCGGCCGTCGAAGAAGGCATCGTTCCCGGCGGCGGCGTCGCGTTGCTGCGCGCCAAGGCTGTGCTGAACGGGCTGACCGGAGCCAATGCCGATGTGACGGCGGGCATTTCGATCGTGTCGAGAGCGCTCGAAGCGCCAATCCGGCAGATCGCCGAGAATTCCGGCGTCGAAGGTTCGATCGTCATCGGCAAGCTCGCCGACGGCAAGGACCACAATCAGGGCTTCGATGCCCAGAACGAGGTCTATGTCGACATGATCAAGGCCGGCATCGTCGACCCCGCGAAGGTGGTGCGGACGGCACTGCAGGACGCGGGCTCCATTGCGGCGCTCCTGATCACTGCGGAAGCCATGATCACCGACGTTTCGGCCAAGGACGCCGCTGCTTCGACCGGCGGCATGGGCTATTGACCAGCCGCTGCCCGAAACAAGCCTGAAAAGACAGCCGCCGGGGTTCTTCCCCGGCGCGCCATCGGCAAGGAGATCGATCCATGATCGCATTCGTCCCGAAGCCAAAGGCAGCGGCGAAGACCAAAGTGGCCGAGGAAAGCCGCTTCGATCGCATTCGCAGGCTTGCCGACAAGCACAGGAAAGCCGACGCCGGCATGGTAGGCCGCGACCCGAAAAAGATCGCGGACAAGCCTCCCATGTGACGACTGCCAATCCTCGGCACCCACGCAAGCGCGGCACCAGACGCTTATCGCGTTTCGCCGCTGATCAGCGCGGCACGGTCCTTGATGACGGTAGCAACGAAGCGGATGACGGCGCGCACCGGCGCCTCCGCCCCGATTTCGCGGCGATAGACGAGCGACACCGGATGATTGCCGAGAATGTCGGGGGCAAGGCGCAGCATCCGCGGTTCAGCTTCGGCCAACATGCAGGGCATTACCGCCAGACCGGCGCCGCTCAGAGCCGCCGCCAGCATTTCCGTCATTTCGGCAACGCGAAGGACAATTGTCGCACCGGCGCCGTGCGCCTCAACCCATTTGGCGCCGGGGACGCCGGCAAGGCTTGCGTGAAATCCAATGATCTCGTGTCCGGCCAACTGGCGAGGGTCGATGGGCATTGGGTGACGGTCGAGATATCGCTGGGACGCATAGATCGACCAGCCCGCAACACAAAGCTTCTGCGCGATCAAATCGTCTGCGGCGACGGTGCCGATCCTGACCGCAAGGTCGGCCTCGCCGTGCTGCAGGTCCACTGGCCTGCTGCCGCTCGTCAGTTCCAGGTTGATATCTGGGTGGGCCTTATGGAACCCGGCCATACGCTCGGCAAAAAGGGGGCTGAAGCCCGACGGCAGTGCCAGCCGAACGCTATTCTTGCCCGAACGCACAAGCGCCGTCAGTGCTTGCATGGTACGTTCAAGGTCATCACCGAGCGGCAGCAATGTCTGGCCAAGCGGCGTGATCTCGATGCCTTGCCGCGTTCGCACGACAAGCGAAACCCCGAGTGCCGCCTCAAGAGCAGCAAGGCGCCGGCTGATGGTCGTGTGACGCACGCCGAGCACGCGCGCTGCTCCCGACAACGTTCCCGCGCGGCCGGCAGCGAGAAAGTAGCGCAAATCGTTCCAGTCCGGTTCGCCGGTCTTGGTCACGAACCTAGTCTAGATCAATTCCTCGCCGCGCACCTGTGCAGTTTTGCACAAGCATGCCCGGAAATTGCAAATCGCCTGAATTTGACGTCCGCGCGAGAATAGGCCTGATCCAATTCAGGGAAGCGATCGATGGATATCGAAGGTTTGCGAACGATGGTGGCGCGGCACGCGACGTCGGCCAATGCGTTGGTGGCGCTCGGTTTGGCGATGGAGGCGCGTATTTCCGGCACGCCACTCGAGGGCAGTGTGGCCCGGCGCACAGGGGCCGTGCTTGCCGAACTCGGCGCCTCCGACGTCGTGGCAAGTGCTGGCGTCATCGAACTTACGCCGGTGCTGGCCAGCATCCGGGTCGACCTGCTTTCAGGTGGCAAGCTGCTGTCGCGCTCCTCCGAAAGCGTCGAGGCCCTGGAAGCCTGTTTACGCCAGGCCTTCGGCGATGTTTCATCTGGCTTCCCGGCGTTGCTGAAGCGGCTGATCGCGCCACAACTGGCCGGTTTGCCGGAGAGGCTCGCCGCATCGGGCGCAGCCTTCCTGGATATCGGCGTCGGCGTCGGCGCCCTGTCGGTGTCGATGCTGCGACAATGGCCCGGCCTGAAGGCGGTCGGTGTCGATCCCCTGCCTGAAGCCATCGCGCAGGCCGCTGCCAACGTCAGGGCAGCCGGGCTCGAACATCGCATCGAACTGCGCACCGGGCTGGGCCAGGATATCGCGGACACGGACGCGTTCGACCTTGTTTTCGTACCAAGCGCCTTCATCCCCGAGCCGGATGTCAGGGCCATCGTCAAGCGCAGCCACGCCGCGTTGCGGCCCCGCGGCTGGCTGCTGCTGGCAATGGTCAATCCTGGACCGGATGCACTGGGAGACGCCCTCGCCCGCTTCCGCACCACAATGTGGGGCGGCACGGTCTTTGAAAAGGGCGCAGCCCAGGACCTGGTCGATCAGAGCGGCTATGCCGACAGCCGGTTGCTGCCCGGCCCGACCGGGGCGCCTGTCGCCTTCGTCGCCGGGCGTAAGCGGGGCTAACGGTTTCCAGGAGCGGACGATGAAACTGCTGATCTTCGGCGCTTCCGGTGCGACGGGTCGACTGCTTGTCTCGGCGGCGTTGGCGAAGGGCCATGCGGTGACCGCCTTCGTCCGCATGCCGGGCAAGCTTGCCATCAGCCACGAAAATCTGAAGGTGATCGTCGGAAACGTCGCCGATCGGCAGGCAGTCGAACGCGCCGTTGTTAGGTATGATGCGGTTTTCAGCTGTCTTGGGGTGGGCGTGCCGCTGAAACGCGATCCGGCCGTCGTTGCCGGCATCGGCTTCATCGTCGCGGCGATGCAGCAGGCCGGCCCCGAACGGCTCATCTATCTTTCATTCCTTGGCGTTCGCGACGGCCGGCGGCAACTAGGCCTCCTGTTCGGCAACATCATCGCGCCATTGGTGCTGCGCCATGAGGTGGCGGACCACGAAGTGAAGGAAAGCCTGATCGTTCAATCCAGTCTCGACTGGACCATCGTGCGCCCCCCAAGCTGAGCAATGGGGCGGCAACGGGTGAATTTCGCCACGGCAATGGCATCCGGTCGGCGTCGTTGCTGCCGACACTGGCGCGGGCCGACGTAGCGGCGTTCATGCTCGCCCAGCTCGACGACACCACCTACTCGCGCAAGGCAGCCAACATCCTGCGCTGACGTCTCGCGGGAGCCGTCTTCCCCTCGACAAACCTCCCGCTTATCTTCATCGCCCTTATCTTCATCGCCCTTGTAGGCAGCGCCAAAATGGACGAATAGTCATAGCGGCGCGCCGCCGTGAAATTGCCGGTATGCGGTTTCTCAATTGGCGGCACCGCCGCAGCCGGATCCTGGAATGGCCAGTCCTTTGGAACCACGCAAGAGAAGAGGTCCGATCGCCGCAAGGCTGCTGGCGGTGGATGCGTGGATTGATTCCTCGGTCTACGAAATCGGCTTCAGGGCGCGCCAGTTCTGGGAGGCGGCGACCATCTTCTCGCGGCGTTTCCGCGTCGGCGGCTGGCGCCGCGGCCTGATCGAACTGTTGAGTGAAGGCTTTACGCTCGGTGCCGGCGGCATCGTCGTCCTTTTGGCGCTGGCCTTGCCGGCCTTCCAGATAACCGCCGGCGACTGGCGCACGCAAGGCGACTTCGCCGTCACCTTCCTCGACCGCTACGGCAACGAGATCGGCCAGCGCGGCATCATCCAGCGCGATTCGGTGCCGGTCGACGAGATGCCCGACCATGTCATCAAGGCGGTGCTGGCGACCGAAGACCGCCGTTTCTTCGACCATTACGGCATCGATGTGCTCGGCCTGTCGCGCGCCATATTCGAGAATGTGCGGGCAAATTCCGTCGTCCAGGGTGGCTCGAGCATCACCCAGCAGCTGGCCAAGAACCTGTTCCTGACCAATGAGCGGACATTCGAGCGCAAGATCAAGGAAGCGTTCCTGTCGCTATGGCTCGAAGCCAATCTGTCGAAGAAGGAAATCCTGCAGCTTTACCTCGACCGCGCCTATATGGGCGGCGGCACCTTCGGCATCGAGGCGGCGGCCGATTTCTATTTCGGCAAGAGCGTCAAGGACCTTAACCTAGCCGAGGCGGCGATGCTGGCCGGCCTGTTCAAGGCGCCGACCAAATATGCGCCGCACATAAACCTGCCCGCCGCCCGGGCGCGGGCCAACGTGGTGCTGTCCAATCTGGTCGATTCCGGCTTCATGACCGAAGGCCAGGTGCTGCAGGCAAGGCTGCACCCGGCCGAAATCGTCGACCGCGGCGAGCAGAAGAGCCCCGACTATTACCTCGACTGGGCCTTCGACGAGGTCAAGAAGATCGCCGCCAAAGGCGGCCCGCACTCGCTTGTCGCTCACACCACCTTCGATGCCAACATCCAGAAGGCGGCCGAAGAATCGATGGAGTTCCACCTCCGCCAGTTCGGCAAGGAATACAACGTCACCGAGGGCGCCATCGTCGTCATCGAGACCAATGGCGCGGTCAGGGCGATCGTCGGCGGCCGCGACTACGGCGCCAGCCAGTTCAATCGCGCCACCAAAGCGCTTCGCCAGACCGGCTCCTCGTTCAAGCCCTATGTCTATGCGACGGCGATGGAGCATGGCTTCACGCCGGATTCGGTGGTTTCCGGCGGACCCATCTCCTGGGGCAGCTGGTCGCCCCACAATTACAATGGCGGGTCGGCCGGCAAGGTCACGCTGATCACGGCGATTGCCAAATCGATCAACACCGTGCCGGTGCGGCTGGCCAAGGATTATCTCGGCATCAAGCCGATCAAGGCGATGGCCGAGGCGATGGGCATCGAGTCGCCGCTGGAATCGCACAAGACCATGGTGCTCGGCACGTCGGGCATGACCGTGATGGACCAGGCGACGGGTTACAGCGTATTTGCCCAGAACGGCCTTGCCGGAACCCGGCACGGCGTCAGCCAACTCTTCACCCGTACCGGCGAGGTGGTCTACGACTTCGCCAAGGATGCGCCGCCGCCGCATCGGGTGCTGTCGGAGCTGGCGCTCAAATACATGAACACCATGCTGGCGGCGGTGCCGGTGATCGGCACTGCCCGGCGCGCAGCCCTTCCAAACATCGTCGTCGCCGGCAAGACCGGCACGACCCAGTCCTACCGCGATGCCTGGTTTGTCGGCTTTACCGGCAACTACACGGCCGCCGTCTGGCTCGGCAATGACGACTTCACCGCGACCAACAAGATGACCGGCGGCACGCTGCCGGCCATGGTGTGGCAGCGGCTGATGGTCTATGCGCACCAGAATATCGACCTCAGACCGATCCCCGGCCTCGATCACCCCTTCGTCGATGCCGAAATTGCCGCCAAGGCCGAGGAAGCGGAAAAGAAGAACGCCGAACAGGCAGCAGCCGATGCCGCCGCCGAGCGTCCGCCGGTGCTGTCCAGCCGGACCACCCAGACCCTGAAGGAACTGACCAGGCTGTTCCAGGCGGCACCCGTGCTCGACGCGCCCGCTGCGCCGGAGACCCTGTCGGCGCTGTGACGGCCAATTGCGCGGGGCCGCTTGCCACAAGGCCCTGCGCCGCGATATCCCCGAGCGGCAATCTTTCAGTCCCGGCCTTCGGTTCCCTGCCTCCTCATGCTCAAGAACGCCTTCCTGACACTGCTTTCGCTTGCCATCGCCGTCGTCGGCGGTGGCGGCAGCGTCTGGTATGCACTGAAGCTGCAGGATGGCGTCGGCGCCATCAGGATCGGCCAATGGACCGCCTTCCCCGATATCGGCACGCCGACGGCAGATCCCTATTCGAAGGCCCGCGTGGCTCGCGAAGGCGTGCTGGCGCTCGGACAGGCGGAAGGACTGTCCTTCATAGCCGAGCGCGATTCCGGCGGCGAACAGCTCAAGCGGCAATGTGCCTACAAGATTGCGGGCGGCTTTCCCACCGCCCGGTTCTGGACGCTTTATGCCGCCGACCAGTCGCTTGGCGTGGTCGAGACCGGCAAGCCGAGGCCGGCTGCGCTGCAGTCCTATCAAGTGCTGCGCCAGGCCGACAATTCGGTGGTCATTTCCGTCGGCAGCCGCCCTGCGCCCGGCAACTGGCTGCTGACCAGCGGCGCCGGCAAGATGTACTTGGTGCTTACGTTCTACGACACGCCGATCGCCAGCAGCACCGGTCTCTCGGACGTCACGCTGCCGCAGATCCAGAAGGTCGGCTGCAATGCGTAGCCTGCTGCATGCCGTGCTGCTCGGCCTGCTCGGCGCCGGCATCGTGCACATCATCGTGCTGCTGCTCGTCCCCGAGTTTTCCGAACGCGACGCCTGGTCGCGATTGGCCATGGCTTCGGATCTCTACAAGATGACCAGACTCGACGCGGAAGCCGGCGGCGCGCCGGTGGTGAAATCGGTCGATCCGCTGTTTTACGCGGCGGCATGCCGCTTCGATCTTGCCGAGGGGATGGTGCGGGTCAAGGCGCCGGGAAAGGTGCCGTTCTGGTCGATATCGGTCTACGACCGCGGCGGCCACAACATCTACTCGTTCAACGACCACAGCGCGCCCGCAGGCGTGCTCGACACCGTTGTACTGACGCCGGCCCAGATGATCGAGGTCCGCAAGGATCTTCCCGAGGAACTGCAAGGGGCCATCTTCGTCGAGGCGCCGATAGAAGAAGGCGTATTCGTCATCCGTTCGTTCGTGCCCGACGACAGCTGGAAGCCGATCGTCTCGCGGTTTCTCGAACAGAGTTCCTGCGAACTGCAGGATTTTTACGCCGGTTCCGATGCTCAGTGATGCGGTACCGGCAATGTTCCCGAAGGTCCCGGCTTGTCGGGGCCGGCCGGCCGCGTTTCGCCCGTCAGCGGCCGCTGCTCGTAGCGCACTCCGGGAAAGATGATCACTGCCGCCGGCGCGGCTTGTTGTGCTCGATTGGTTGCCGCCGTTCGCGGCACGAAAGACAGTACCATGCCCATGGTTCGCGTATTCCTCTCGGTTGCCCCGGAGCACAACGCAACGCCTCCATAGTCGATTAAGAAGGCAGTAGGTTAACGGAGCGCTAACGGATCGCCGCTAAATTGATCTTTGTTCTTGGGAAACGCGAAACCGGTACAGCCCGGCAGAGCGCTGTCCAGATCGTGTCGAGTGTCGGGCGTATCCTTCGTGTCAGCTTCGGATTTTAGGCAAATCGCAGCAGGAGCTGAATCGGGAAAGGCCGAAAGGCTGTTTCGCGCCGCGGTATCGGCGTTCTGCTCGCTCACCCGCCCTTCGCGCCGCGAAATCGCGCAGCTCGAAGACCTGACGCTGCCGCTTTTCGAGAATGTCTCGGTCGAATCGCGCCGCTACGTCGCGGCAGCCCTTTCCGAATGCGAATATGCACCCGCCGCGCTGGTGCGGCGGCTTTGCCAGGAGCGGGTCGACATCGCCGCTCCGCTGCTCATCCGCTCGCGCGCCCTCAGCGACGTCGACCTGATCGCGCTGATCGGACGTCACGGCCTGCCGCATGCCCGTGCCATTGCCCGCCGCAAGGATCTCAATCAAACGATCGCGGATCTCATCAAAGTGCTCGAAAGGCCGACGCTGGTGCGATCGCAACAGCAGCCGGAAACAACCGCCAAAGCCGCGTCCGAAAACGCCGAAGTGGTTGCGGGCGAGATCAACAGGCAAGAGGCTTCCGATGCCGCTGAAACTGTACGCCGCCGGTTGCGATCCATGATGCGCGCCGAGAGCGGCGCCTCCATCAGTCCGTTCGTCGAGCCACAAACCTATGTCAAGCTGCGCGAGACCGCGCTGACCGGCAATGCGGCATTCTTCCAGACAGCGCTCGCCGATGCGCTCGAAGTCGATTTTTCAACGGCGCGGACGCTCACCGCGAGCCACAATTACACACCGCTGCTGGCCGCCTTGCGCGCGCTCGACCTCAGCGAAGACAAGGCGTTCCTGATCACGGCCGCCATCTATCCGACCGAGTTTCCGCACCCGCAGGCGATCCGCATCTTCCTCGACCGCTACCGCCTGCTGCACCGCGACGCGGCGTTGGACAGGCTCCGCGGCTGGAAGGCCGACACCGTGTCGAAAATCGTTCGCAAGCCCGGGCGCGTCGCCGCAAACGCCGACCTGCGCAAGCCGAACAGCGCCGATATGACCGCCAGCCCAAAGGCGCGTCGCATCTGAGGCTTGCCGTTACGACGCCTTGACCGAGATAAGCTCCTCGACGGGAATGGCGCCCGCCTCGATCTCGACCACCCAGATATCCGGATCGAATCTCTTCTCGCGCTCCAGCCGCGCGTCGAAGATGGCGGCATCGTCGCCTTCGCCAAGCAGGCTGAAAAAACGGTCGTCCGGCCTGGCTGATTCGTAACTCGTCTGCGGCGCCGGCCCGAACAGCGCTATCTCCCCCAGCCTGCCCCGCGCCAGCACGAAAACCGCGCCGGCTTCCGTCGCGCCGCGCTTGACCACGGCGGCAAAGCCGCCGGCGCTGAAAACCCGGCGCAACAGCGCCGACACCCACAGATCGGTGGTTACCCGCATGGCGCGATCCTGCACGATTTCGGTTTTGTGGCGTCGAGATTGTCACTTATTCGCGAGCAACGGTTGGCTATCATAGCGAGTCCCCGGAATGCGACGATCTACCCAAGACCTAACAAATCTTGTTAGTCCTGTGAAAACTGCTATAGCGTCCGGTATGAAAGCCCAGCCTATGCGCACTCTTACTGTGTCGCTTACGCCCAAGCAGGCCGCCCGTCTACAAGACGCCGTGCACAGCGGAGACTATGCTTCCAACAGTGAAATTGTCAGGGAAGCACTACGTCTATGGGAGCAGCGCGAGGAATTCCGCACTCTTGAACTGGAACGTCTCAAAAGGGCGTATGACGAAGGGATGGCAAGCGGCGAGGGCCAGCACGTGGATCGCACGGCTTTCTTACGCGCTCTGAAAGCCGAACGCGCAGCCCGCGGCTGAATACCGGCTCACCCCCCCGAGCTTCTCAGGATTTGCGAGATATTTGGCACCACATTGCCACCGATAACGAGAAAGCGGCTGACAAGCTGATCGGACGCATTTTCGACAGGCTGGAATTGGTTTGCGAGCACGCCAAAATGGGCGCAGCTCGACCGGAATTGAGCGCCACTGCCCGCATTCTGGTCGAGGGACGCTACATCGTGATTTATGAGCCTATGCCCTACGGCGTGTTAGCCGTGGCGATAGTCCACGGAATGCGTGACCCGGAGCAATGGCTTAAATAGACCGGGAGACTGGGCTTCGGCCCTCAGTTGGTCAGGCCGATCTCGCGCATCTTGACGTAGACGATCTCGTCGGGCTCGCCGGTCTCGGGCAGGCCGAACAGCGCCTGGAATTCCTTGATCGCGGCCTTGGTGCGCGCGCCGACGACGCCATCCAATTGCATGTCGTCATTGCCGAACGCTTTCAGTCCGGCCTGGATCTTGACGATGCGGGGATCCGGCGCCGTCGCATTTGCCGGTGCGGACACCGGAATGGCGGCCGGAGCAGCGGCCGTTTCGACCGGCCGCGGCACCGGATGCGGCACCACGGCCGCGGTCTTTGGCGTGGCGCCCAGTTGATCCAGCAGGACGCTGTCGATCTCGCCGGAGGCATTCAATCCGACCTTCTGTTGATAGGCCTGGATGGCCTTGCGCGTATTCGGTCCGGGAATCCCGTCGACGGTGCCGGAATAGAAATCGAGATCCTTCAATATGCCCTGGACCTGTTCGACGACCGGGTCGCTCTTGATCGGCGCAGCGGCCGGACGCACGATATTGATGGTGGTTTCGGGCTCGTCGCTGTCCGCCCGGGGAAAGCGCTCGATGCTCCTGGTGGCGAAAAACGCGCCAGCATGCGGAAAGGGCTGGTACCAAAGCGCGTTCGCCGAGACGTAGAACAGCGTCACCAGGAACGCGGTGGAGCCGCCGACCACAACAGGATTGCGCGAGATCAGGCTGCCCAGAGCCATCGCTCCGTGCTCGAAGGCATTGCCGCGGCGCTTCACCGCCTTAGGCTGTTTTGCGGAGCGACCCATTGCTCTCCCCTTTGCCACCGTCCGCTCTGGCTTTGGCTGCGGACATCGGCACCACGCCGGTTTTCTCCGTCGAACGGCCTGTCGGGCCGCTCACGGGAAGGCTGATCGTCACCGTGGTGCCCTCGCCCGGCATGCTTTCGATCGACATTGTGCCCTCGTGCAGCGCCACCAGCCCCTTCACCAGCGAGAGCCCGAGGCCTGTGCCTTCGAAACGGCGGGTATAGTCGTTCTGGATCTGCATGAACGGCTTGCCGAGATTGGCGAAATCTTCCTCGGCGATGCCGATGCCGGTGTCCCGGACCCAGAAATGCAGCCGCGAGCCGATGCGCTTGGCGCCGATGACGACATTGCCGCCTTCGGGCGTGAACTTGATCGCGTTAGAGACCAGATTGATCAGGATCTGCTGCACGGCGCGACGGTCGGCATTTATTTCGCCTGCATCCGGCGCGATCTGGGCCTGCAGATCGATGGCCTTTGCCTCGGCTTGCAGGCGCATCATCGATTGGCACATCTCGACCGCTTCGCGGAAGCGGAACGGTTCCGGTTCGGTCGCGTAAGCGCCCGATTCGATCCGCGATACGTCGAGTATCGAGGTGACGACGGCAAGCAGGTGCTGGCCCGAATCCCTGACCAGCCCGACATATTCCTTCTGGCGCGGATCCTTGAAGCTGCCGAACATCTCGTGCAGCAACATGTCGGAAAAGCCGATGATGGCATTGAGCGGGGTGCGCAACTCATGGCTGACGACGGCAAGGAAGCGTCCTTTCGCCACCTCGGCGGAGGCAGCCGCCTCATTGGCAGCGGCAAGCTCCTGGCGCAGGCCGGTCAGTTCGTCGTTCTCGCGCAGAAGAAGCGTGAAGACAGTCTCCTGCCCCGGCGCGCGCATCATCTCGAGCGAGAACGATCGGTAATTGTCGGCCGTCACGCCGCTGCTCTGCGGCAGCCGTACGCGAAGGTCGAGCCGGGTCGACAGGGCGCCATCGCGCATATCGGCCAGCGCACTGAGATACGGGACGCGGTCGGACAGATGGATGCGATCGAAAAGTCCGGTGCCGAAAAGCAGCTCCGGCGGCAGCCTCAGCATAGTGCGTGCTTTAGCCGAGACGTCCAGAACCTCACCATGCGCAGCGATTCGCAGCATGACGGCGTCGATCAGGTCTTCGAGCCGGTGGCTGCCGGCCGGATCGAGCTGTGCGTTGGCGGCGCCGCGAAGTGGAGCGATACGCGGAATGAGCGTGAGTGCCCAGGCCAGTGGTACCAGCCAGTGCCATGCGGCGATTTCGGTCTGGTCGAGCGGCAAGACGGAACCGGCTAAAGGCTGCAGCAAGACTGCGACAAAGGCCGATATGGCGCCCCAGATCACGGCACGGCGCGACTGGCCGATCCACCACGCTTCAAACGGCAGCGCCACCGCAAGCAAGGCAACCGGCGAGGCCACACCGCCGGCGGCAGCGATAAGGGCACCGAGGGCAACGCTGCCGACGACCAAGGCGAGTTGGCCGGCCAGGGTCATCTTGCCCGATGCAGCCACCAGCAGGGCGGCGAACCAGCAAAGGCCGAACGCCGCAAAGATGGCAGCCACAGTCACGGCCGCGCCCATGCCCGACGTGACCAGCGTCACCGCTGCACCCGCGCTGAAGAAAGGAGCCGCCAGCATGACGCCAATGAACCGACTGTGGCGGCGACGATCGCTCTGGCCGAGCACGGACGGATGAACCATCCGTTCGCAACCGGCGGCTATCGCGCCCGGCAACTCGGCGTATCTGGCCTTGATCGCACTCAACTCAACGCACCCGGTCGTGAACGGCCCTGCTTTGCAGGCGGCTTTTGTCGATCCAAAACTCGCATCCAGCGTTTAAGGAATGGATAAGGCTGGGCCGATCGTCCCCCGGCAGGCTGCAAATATCGGGATACCGGCGGGGAAAAACCGGGGCAATTGCCGCCATAGTAAACGGAGCGTTATCCACACCGCCTGCGCCTGCACCTGCGGCCGATGGCATCAAACTGTCGCCGACTAAGAAAATGATCATGAAAAACAATAAGTTGGATGGTTATCATTTGCTGAATAAAATCTGAGCCGTTCGAGGCAAATGAACTTCAAAACGCTTCGTTTCGAATCTACCTAAAATTTAAGGAAAACTGTTGCTTTCGGGACAAGCCGTCCTTTGCGCGTCTGTGTCAGTATCGCGGTACAAGGGTCGTGCGGTTCGGAATGCATGACGTCATAAAGGACAGACAGATGGGCTTTCTGATAAGAGCTGCTTTCTGGTTTTCGCTGGTGCTTCTGGCGCTGCCGCTGGGTGTCGGCGCCGATGATGCGGGCCGCGAAAGCGTCGGGCCGCTCCAGGCGCTGTTTGCGGCGCGCGAAGCCGTCGGCGATATCGCCGGCATCTGCGAGCGCAAGCCGGACGTGTGCGAGACCGGCAAATCGGCAATGCACACCATCACCGCCCGGGCAAAGGAGACCGCCAAGATCGCGGCCGCCATGCTGGACGACAAGGCCGCTGAACCCGATACGGTGACGACCACCGGCAGCGTGCCCGGGGAAATCGTCTTGCCGGCGAAAGTCGATCTGCCGGCGAAACTGCACTTGCCGGCGAAGAACTGAGACTGTTTCGGCCGAATTCATCGCCAGACCGCAAGGCTCCCCACGCTCGGCGCCTGCGGCGTTTCTCCTCTTTTTCCGTGACGTGGCAGCGCCGGATGACTATATCCGGGGGAATGACGACGACGATCCAGACCATCCGCGACGACTTTTCCCTGCTCGACGAGTGGGAAGACCGCTATCGCTATGTGATTGAACTGGGTGAAGCGCTGCCGCCGTTTCCCGACGAGCAACGCATACAAGCCAACAAGGTGCCGGGCTGCGTCAGCCAGGTCTGGCTGACCACCGAGCAAGGCGGGGGTGCCGACCCCGTTATCACCTTCAAGGGCGATTCCGACGCCCATATCGTGCGCGGCCTGGTCGCCATCATGCTGGCGCTATTTTCGGGACGGCCGGCCAGCGAAATCCAGAGGACCGACGCCGAGGCAACGCTAAAGGCACTCGGACTTGACGAGCACCTGTCGCCGCAGCGCGCCAATGGTCTTCGCTCGATGGTCAAGCGCATCAAGCGTGACGCCGAGGCAGCGCTGAAGCAGACCGCCTGACCGGACGGCAAATGCCGGGCAGTATGAAAAACTGGCGGCCCGAGCTTGGTCCCCCCACAATGCGAAAACGGCGCCCGCAGGCGCCGTTTGAGCAAACCGGAAGAGCGCTTGTCAGCGTCCCTTGCGCTTGCGGCCGAGACCCATCTTCTTGGCGAGCTGCGAACGGGCGGCCGCATAGTTGGGCGCAACCATCGGATAGCTCGGGTCCAGGTTCCACTTTTCACGATACTGGTCGGGCGTCAGATCATAGTGGGTCATCAAGTGACGCTTGAGCGACTTGAACTTCTTGCCGTCCTCGAGACAGACGATGTAGTCGTCATGCACCGAACGCTTCGGATTTACCGCCGGCTTCTGCTTGTCGGCAGGCGGCTGCTCGGCGGCCCCGCCGACGCGCCCGAGAGCGGCATGGACATCGGCGATGAGGTTCGGCAGTTCGCCGACCGGCACGGGATTGTTGCTGACATAGGCAGCCACCACGTCGGCGGTGAGCTCGATCAGCGCGTCACTGTTTCTGGAAGGTGTTTCGGTAATATCCATGGCGTTCAGGTCCCAACGAGAATTGTTTCTGTCTACGCCCTATTTTTGGCAGGCAGGGCATCGCGCGAACTTGTGCAGGAAAAAGCCTCCGCGATTCGCGTCGCGGCATCTTAATGAGCCTGAGCGCCAAGTAAGTCAATTCGCTTCTTGCGGTCTATTCAGCGATACAAGTCAAATATTCCTCATTCAGCTTCACTCTTTCGTGCAAAGTGTAACCTTGCCGTTTTTTCTGGTCAGACCAGCATCGACTGACGCGGCGGCAAGCAGCCATTACACAAACGGCAGCAGGTAAATAGAGTTCGATGCTTGACCCTGCCGGCGGCATTACAGCCTGGATGATCGGCGGATTCAGTAAAATCATAGGTTGCGAAGCGTTACTGTTGCTCGCGAGCCGTCGCTGGAGCGGTGCGCTGTGTCATTGAAATGGGGTAATGTATTTCCGTGGACCCAGCCATATCGGCCACTTGCCAAGCCGCGAAGGCAGTTGCATGAGATTGACCGGCACTGGCAGGGTCATCGCAGCGACGGCGAGAACCGCGGCAGTCCGAGAAGAAACATTCGTTATCCGCTCCTCCAGCCCGTCCTCTCGAGCCACCACGACAATAGATCATAGCCCTTGAACCCGCGCTGCTCGGCGTGTTCATTCGCCATTCAAGTAGCTTCCACAGCGAGACGCAATGACCAGAACCCCAGTGTTTCCGACCGCCACGCCGCCGCAGCCGGAGAAGCGGCCGATCTTCGACACGCATCACGGCATAACGCGGACGGACGACTATGCCTGGCTGAGGGCCGCCAATTGGCAAGAGATGTTCAGGGATCCGTCCCTGCTCGACGGCCAAATCCGCGCCCACCTCGAAGCCGAGAATGCTTACCATGCGGCGCTGATGGCCAATACGGTCCAACTGCAGAAGCAGCTTTTCGCGGAAATGAAGGGACGCATCAAGGAAGACGATTCTTCCGTGCCGATGAAGGACGGACCTTACGCCTACGGCTCCTCCTTCAAGCTTGGCGGCCAGCAGCCGCGTTATTTCCGCACGGCGCGTGACGGCGGCGACAAGCAGATATTGCTCGACGGCGATGCCGAGGCCGAGGGTAAGCCCTATTTCCGCCTGGGCGGCGTCGATCATTCGGACGACCACAGCAAGCTGCTCTGGGCCTTCGACGACAAGGGTTCCGAATTCTACACGCTGCGCGTCCGCGATCTGGCCGGCGGCAACGATCTGGCGGACAGGGTCCCGGACACCGGCGGCGGCGGTGTGTGGGATGCCGGCAATGACGGTTTTTTCTACACCCGCCTCGACCCCAACCACCGTCCTTCCAAAGTGCTGTTCCATGCGCTTGGCGACGGTCCTGAAAACGACCGGCTGATCTACGAGGAGACCGATCCCGGCTTCTTCATGGATGTCGGCGGCACGCGCTCCAACGAGTGGATCATGATCGGCATCAACGACCATGAGACCTCGGAATACCGTATCATGAACGCCAACGATCCGTTCGCAGAGCCGAAGCTGGTTGCGGCGCGCCAGACGGGCCTGCAGTACGAACTCGAGGAAGGCGGCGACATCTTCTTCATCCTCACCAATGCCGACGGCGCCAAGGACTTCAAGATCATGACGGCGCCGGCCCATGATCCGGTGCGCGCCAATTGGCAGGAACTAGTGCCGCACGAAGCGGGCCGGCTGATCCTTTCGGTGATCGGCTTCAAGGACCACATGGTCCGGCTCGAGCGCAAGGAAGGTCTGCCGCGCATCGTCGTACGCGATCGCAAGAGCGGCGAGGAGCACCTGATCTCCTTCGACGAGGAAGCCTTCTCGCTCGGCCTGTCCGGCTCCTACGAATACGACACCGAGATCATGCGCTTTTCCTATTCGTCGATGACGACCCCGGCGCAGGTCTTCGATTACAACATGCGCACCCGCGAGCGGGTGCTGCTCAAGACCCAGGAAGTGCCGTCCGGCCACGACCCGGAGCACTACGTCACGCGCCGGCTGATGGCGCCTGCCGCCGACGGCGAACTGGTGCCGATCTCGCTCCTCCACCACCGCGACACGCCGCTCGACGGATCGGCGCCTTGCCTGCTTTACGGCTACGGATCTTACGGCATAGCCGTACCCGCGGCGTTCAACACCAATCTGTTTTCGCTGGTCGACCGCGGCTTTGTCTACGCGATAGCCCATGTTCGCGGCGGCAAGGACAAGGGCTATGGCTGGTACGACGATGGCAAGCGGGCGAACAAGATGAACACGTTCACCGATTTTGTCGCTGCCGCCCACCACCTCGTCGCCGAACGCTATACGCAGCATGACCGCATCGTTGCGCAAGGCGGTTCGGCCGGCGGCATGCTGATGGGCGCGGTCGCCAACATGGCGCCGCAATGCTTCGGCGGCATCGTCGCCGAGGTTCCCTTCGTCGACGTGCTCACCACCATGCTCGACGCCAGCTTGCCGCTGACGCCGCCGGAATGGCCGGAATGGGGCAATCCGATCGCGTCAGCGGAGGATTACCGGACCATCGCCGCCTACTCACCCTACGACAATGTCGCCGCACTCGACTATCCGCCGATCCTGGCGCTGGCCGGCCTGACCGACCCGCGCGTCACTTATTGGGAGCCGGCCAAATGGGTGGCGCGGCTGCGCGACCGCAAGACAGGTGGGAATCCGGTGCTGTTCAAGATCAACCTGGATTCAGGCCATGCCGGCGCCTCCGGCCGGTTTTCAAGACTGGAGGAAATCGCCTTCACCTACGCCTTCGCGCTCAAGGTGACGGGCAAGGCCGAGCTTGCGGCGTGAACATCGGCGGATGAGCGGTCATTGCCTTCCGTTCCGCGACGTGGCTTCATTGGCGGTGAGAGTTGCGGAGCCCACCAATGATCGATCTCGCCACGTTGATAGCTTATGTCGCGGTTGTGCTTGGCTTTGTCTTCATCCCGGGTCCCGCCACTCTTCTGACGGTGGCGCGGGCAACCAGTTCCGGAACCAGGGTGGGTATCGCGACCGGCGCGGGGATCGCGGCCGGCGACGTGGTCCACACCTTCATGGCGATCGTCGGCATTTCGGCGATCATTGCCACGTCGGCGGCGCTTTTCAGCATCGTGAAGTACATCGGCGCAGCCTACCTCATTTATCTCGGCATTCGCGCGATCATCGAGAAAACGCCGGCCTATCCGGCCGCCGGCGCACTTACGATCCCCGCTGCCAAAGCATTTCGGCAGGCTGTTTTGACCGAGGTTCTCAATCCCAAGACCGCGCTTTTCTTCCTCGCATTTCTTCCGCAGTTCGTGCGGCCTGAAAACGGATCGGTGATGCTTCAACTGGCGATATTGGGCGTCATCTTTGTTCTGTTGGGCCTCGTCAGCACGGTGGTTTTCGCCGTGGGTGCGGGCGGCCTCGGTGCATTCCTGCGCCGAAACCCGACGGTGCTGAGATGGCAAGGCAAGGCTGTCGGCGGTATCTATTGCGCCTTAGGCATCCGGCTGGCGCTGCAACAGCGCTAGGGTCTCGATAGGCGACGAGCCGTACGAGGCTTCGGATAATGGGCAGGCACAGCTGATTTTCCGCTCGCAATTGCAAAGGCCGCGCGCTACCCAGTGCGCGGCCTTTTCACAGCCTCGCCAACACACAATCACCCAGGGATCTGCCATGTTGCTCGTCGATGTCTATCTCGACAAATCGCCCATCCAGGGCATCGGCGTCTTTGCCAAGAACCACATTGCCCGCGGCACGCTGGTCTGGAAGCTCGACCCGAAATACGACCGGCGCATCGAGGTAGCGGCCTACGAGCGGGAAACCGGGCCGGTCAGAACCTATCTCGACCGCTACGCCTATCCGGACCGGCGCGACCCGAATTACATCGTCTTCGAAGCCGACGATGCGCGCTACATGAACCATGCCGACAGCCCGAATTGCGACGTCTCGCAGCCGGAGGAGACCTATGCCTTGCGCGACATTGCGCCCGGCGAGGAAATGACCTGCGACTACAATCACTTCTTCGAAACCGGCTTCGATTTCCTCGGCGACCGCTGACGCAACAGCCGTCAGCTCGACGGCTTCTTGCGCGCCGGATAGCCGTTGGGATGCGGCGGCACGGCCTTCAGGTAGGCGGCGATCGCCGAGCGGTCCTCCGGGGTCAGCACGGCCATGTTGCGCTGCACGTCGACCATTGCGCCGCCGACCGTATCGAAATCCGGCGTGAAGCCGGTTTCGAGATAGTTGGCGATGTCGGCCTCGGACCAGTCCGCGATGCCGCCCTCGCCCGACGTGATGTTCGGCACGATGCCGCTGCCTTCGGCGGCGGCGGCGCCTGCCAGCCATTGGCTCTTCCTGGTGCCGCCGGTAAGATCCCGCGGCGTGTGGCATTCGCCGCAATGGCCGGGGCCTTCGACCAGATAGCGGCCTGTCAACACCGGATCCGGTGTGCCGTCGGGAAAGGAAACGACCGGCTGGTCACTCAAATAGAGCAGCTTCCACAAGCCAAGACCGCGTCGGACATTGAAGGGAAATGCCAGCGAATTGGCGGGCGCCTTGCCGGCGACCGCGGGTAACGTCTTCAGGAATGCATAGAGATCGGCAATGTCGGCCGGCTTCATGCGCGCGTAGGAAGTATAGGGAAATGCCGGATAGAGATGCTCGCCCGACGGCGACACGCCCTTCAGCATGGCGTTGGCAAGATCCTCGACCGGCCAGGCGCCGATGCCGTCCCTGGTATCCTGCGATATGTTCGGCGGCACGAAGGTGCCGAATGGCGTCTTGAGTTCAAGGCCGCCCGCCAGCTGAAGACGGGCGTCGCCTTGCGAGCCAGGCTTGGCATGACAGGATGTGCAGCCGCCGGTGTAGAAGATGCGCTTGCCCCTGGCGGCGTCGCCAGGACCAAGCTCAGCCAGCGTTGCGGCATCGAGCCTGACCGGAGCCGACAGGAACCAGCCGGCAATCGCGGCCGCGCCGCCCAGAACGAGGGCGGCGCCGACAAGTTTCTCCAGCAAGCGCATTGCCCGCTATCAGCCTTTTTTCACCCTGTAGTTTTGATGACAGTTGCCGCAGCCGCCGCCGATGGTGTTGAACTGCGCCTTCAACGCGTCGGCATCCGCAGGTGCTGCGGCGACCGCCGCCTTGACGTCGGCGAGGTACTTGCCTTCAGCCGTCTTGAAGCCGGCCATGTCCTGCCAGATTTTTGGGGACGCCGTGGTGTCGCCGGTGTCGCTGCCCGCCGGGAAAAGCGTGTCGACGCCGGCATGGAATTTCTCGGCATTGACCTGCAGTGCCTGCAACGCCGTCAGCACCGAAGCGGCGTCGTAGGGCGTCTCGCCCTTGACCACTTTCGACAAGCCGGCGGCGATCTTGCCACGTTCCTTCATCAGGGCCTGCCGGTCGGCTACCGGGTCTCCAAATGCCGCCGAACCGGCGAAGGCGAGCATCGAGATGGCGAGGATAAGCTTTCTCATTCACTTGGCTCCATGTTGAAGGCAAATTCAGGATGCGGTCCCACCCCGATTACAAACGGCAAGGATGGCTTAAAAATTCCGACGCTTCGCCTCACGCTTGCGTGAAATTTTGCAGCTGTCGTTCTGATGCTGAAAAAGAAAAGCCCCGGTTCTGCCGGGGCTTTTCTGGAACGGATCAGGCCTTTTCGTAGAGCTCGAGCACATAGTCCCAATTGATGAGACTGTCGACGAAGGCTTCGAGATATTTCGGCCGGGCGTTGCGGTAATCGATATAATAGGAATGTTCCCAGACATCGACGCCAAGGATCGGCGTCGCGCCATGGACGAGCGGGTTCTCGCCATTCGGCGTCTTCGAGATAGCCAGCTTGCCGTCCTTGACCGAGACCCAGGCCCAACCCGAACCGAACTGGGTGGTGCCGGCGGCGATGAAGTCGGCTTTGAACTTGTCGTAGCCACCAAGATCGCTGTCGACCGCCTTTTGCAATGCGCCCGGCAGCTTGTTGCCACCGCCACCCTTCTTCATCCATTTCCAGAAATGAATGTGATTGTAGTGCTGGGCGGCATTGTTGAAGAGGCCCGCATTCTTGCCGAAGGACTGTTTGACGGCCTCTTCGACCGACAAATCGCCCATGCCCGCCTCGGCGGCCAGCTTGTTGCCGTTGTCGACATAGGCCTTGTGGTGCTTGTCGTGATGATATTCCAGCGTTTCCTTGGACATATAAGGCTGCAAAGCCTCGTAATCATAGGGCAAGGCGGGCAATTCAAAAGCCATCGGTCGTACTCCCTCGTGGAAAAATCCGGTGTCGATACCGGACTAACATAGGACTGGATTGGTCTGGAACAACTCCGGAAACGAAGCGCCGGCCGCTTTTTAGCGGGTCAGCCGGGCGAAGTCGAATGCGCCCATTCCCAATAGAGTTCGCGCGCCTTCTTGGCCACCGGTCCGGGCTGCAGATTGCGATCCTCGATACGGGTGACCGGCACGACTTTCGAGTGGTTTCCGGTCGAGAAGATTTCGTCCGCCTCCAGGAAGTCGCGGATCGACAGCGTCTTTTCCGTCGTCGTGAAACCGTATTCGCCTAGCAGGGCCATGGTGCGCGCGCGGGTAATGCCGGACAGGAAGGTGCCGTTCGGCGCCGGCGTCAGGACATGGCCGTCCTTGACCAGGAAAATATTCGAGGTGCCGGTCTCGGCGACATTGCCCAGCATGTCGAGCACGAGCGCATTGTCGAAGCCGCGCATCTTGGCTTCTAGGATGGCCCGGCCGTTGTTGGGATAAAGGCAGCCGGCCTTGGCGTTGGTCGGCATGGTTTCGATGGTCGGGCGCCGGAACGGCGACACCGTCACCGAAAACCCCGCCGGCGAGATCATCTGCGATTCGTAGAGGCAAAGGCAGAAACGAGTCGAGGCCGGGTCGGCCGGCACGCCCATATAGCCGCCATGCTCGGCCCAATACATCGGCCTGATGTAGACTGCCGTCTTGCCGTCGAACTTCTTCAGCCCGTCCCAGGTCAGCCCGACGATCTTGTCGGTGCTCATCGTCGGCTTCAGGCCGAGCGCGATCGCCGAGGCGTTTACCCTTGCTGCATGGCGATCGAGATCGGGGGCGACGCCCTCGAACCAACGGGCGCCGTCGAACACGCTGGTGCCGAGCCACATGGCGTGGCTGCGCGGCCCTAGAATGGCAACATTGCCCTCGTACCAGTCGCCGTCGACGAAGGTCCATGTCGCGGATTGCGCCGCAGTCGCCAGTGTCATTGCCAGGTTCCGTTCGATGCTTGTTGCGGCGCATTGGAAGATGCTTTGGCGGCCGCCGTCAACCGGCTTGGCTGAGATTTGTTGAGGCCAGCGGGCTGGCGGACTGCAATCAGCGCTTGCGCCTTGCCTTACGCGGCCTCAAAACTGTTGCATGCACCATGCGGCTTACGTTTTCGACGCCTACGGCACGCTGTTCGACGTGCATGCGGCCGTGCGCCGTCACGCCGACCAGATTGGGCCAGACGGCCAGTTGCTGTCCGATATCTGGCGCGCCAAGCAGCTGGAATATTCTTGGGTCAGGACGCTGATGGGGGCCTATGCCGATTTCTGGCAGCTCACCGAGCAGGCCCTCGACTTCGCCCTGCGCAAGGTTCCATCCGCGGATGCCGGGCTGAGGGCGAAGCTGCTCGAGGCTTATTGGCGGCTGGACTGCTATCCGGAGGTGCCGGCCGTGCTCAAGGCGCTCAAGGCATCGGGAGCAAGGCTGGCGATCCTGTCCAACGGTTCGCCTGAGATGCTGGAAGCGGCCGTCAAATCCGCCGCGCTCGACCAGGTCCTGGACGACGTCTTTTCCGTCGACAGCGTCAGGCGCTTCAAGACCGATCCGTCGGTCTACGACATGGTCACCACGGGCTGGCGCCTCTATCCGGGCGCTGTCTCTTTCCAGTCATCCAACCGCTGGGACGTCGCCGGCGCCACCAAATTCGGCTTCAGGACGGTGTGGATCAACCGCGCCAATCAGCCAGAGGAATACCGGGATTTTCCACCGGCCCTGATCCTGCCGTCCCTTGAAGGTCTGGTCGCCGGGGTTTGACGGCCGGACATGTTGCCTCGGTGCAACAGTGACGATCCAGTCACAGCTTTGCCTTTGTTTGTCCACCCTGCGGCCAGAATTGGAACCGCCTATCGCGCCGGGCATTGCTCGGGCAACCGCGCGCAACCGGGCGTATTCATGCTTTGTTGCGATTTGAGACTTAAAAAAGGCAATCATGTTCACACCCCCATCGTCCTCTCTGCGCCTGAGCCGTCGCGGTTTTCTCAACGCAGCAGCGCTTGGCGCCGCCTCGGTCGCGGTCTCCAGTTGCACCACGCTGTCGCAACAACCGGTCGAGCCACCGCCGCCGACCTATGTCGAGCCGGCGCTCGGCGACTATGTGACGATGTATGGGCCGATGTCGGATGGCGGCTTCGAGCTGCCGGCCATACCGGTCGACAAGATCGACCCGCAGTTCCTGCGGCAGATCGTGGACGATCCGACCGGGCAGCAGCCGGGCACCATCGTCGTCGACACCACCAATCACTTCCTCTATCTGGTGCGCCCGGGGGGCCAGGCGATCCGCTACGGCGTCGGCCTCGGCCGCGCCGGCTTCGAATGGTCGGGCGATGCCGTGGTCCAATGGAAGCAGAAATGGCCGAAATGGACGCCGCCGGACGAAATGATCACCCGCCAGCCCGAACTAAGACCGTACAGCGCCGACAATGGCGGCATGCCCGGCGGGCTCAAGAACCCGCTTGGCGCGCGGGCGCTTTATCTCTTCCAGGGCAACCAGGACACGCTCTACCGCTTGCACGGTTCGCCGGAATGGCGGTCGATCGGCAAGTCGGTGTCGTCGGGCTGTGTGCGCCTGATGAACCAGGACATTATCGATCTCTACGACCGAGTGCCGAACAAGACCCCGGTCGTGGTGACGGCCGACATCGGTCAGCCGATGGTGGCGACAGCAAACCGCAAAGCCATTCCGATCGACGCCGGCGTGCCGGAAGGATCGATCCTGCTCGGCCCGATAAAATCGATCACAAACTCGATCTTCTGAGCTGGCCGAAAGCGCGGGAGGGATCTTCCTCGCTCCTGCTGGTTTTGCCGAGCGTCGGCTTGCCCGTACCGGCGCCCGCTTGGATTTGATGCTTACGTCGAGCAGCGGATTCTGCCGCACTGTATGCAGACGCCGCCGGTGGACATCTCATGATCCAGAGCGGACATTTCGCGCTCAGAAGGGATTATCACGGTGACCGGAGGGATACGCCTCCTGTCATCCCGACCGTATTTGTGCTGGATGCGCTCTGACAGGTGCGATGTCGTGGCAGGTTTTTGTAGACCTTGCCGAGAAGGAATGATCCAAAATGTAACCCTGGCCATGCCAATTGCTTCAACGATCGATGCAATCCACTCAGAGCAGGTTGATCGCAATTTGAACGTTGCCGCGCGTCGCTTTCGAGTACGGACAAATGTCGTGCGCCTCGTCGATCAGGGCTCGTGCGGTATTGTACTCCACGCCAGGCAGGCTGACGTTGAGCCGAGTGCTGAGAGAGTAGCCGTCGTCCCCGAGATTCAGATCAACCTCGGCATCGATTCTCACTCCGGCCGGCAGCGTGATTTTTTGTTCGTGAGCCACAGACGCAACCGCGCTTGCGAAGCTGGCCGACCAGCCGGCTGCAAGAAGTTGCTCCGGGTTGGTGCCGATGCGCGCCGATCCGGGTATGGAAAGCCTGATGTCCAGAAGGCCATCAGAGCTGCGCGAGGCGCCATTCTCGCGGCCACCTGTGGTTGCGGTCCTGGCCGTATAAACAACCCTTGCGATCGGGTTCATAGGCACTCTTTTGGTGGTTGTAGTACCTGCCGGAGGGGCGGCGCCGCGAACTCGATCACGCGTCGACCTCGACAACGGCGTTGGCAAAGGCCTGTGGCGCTTCCTGGGGTAGGTTGTGTCCAATGCCGCCCATGACTACCCGGTGGCTATATCTGCCTGAAAACATCTTGGCGTAAGCGCTGGCGTCCGGATGCGGCGCGCCATTGGCGTCGCCCTCGAGCGTCATCGTGGGCACCGAGATGACGGGTGCCTGAACAAGCCGCTGCTCCAGTGAATCATATTGCGCCTCGCCTTCTGCCAGGCCGAGCCGCCAGCGGTAATTGTGGATGACGATCGCGACGTGATCCGGATTGTCGAAGGCCGCAGCACTCCGCTCGAACGTGGGCTCATCGAAATTCCATTGCGGCGAGGCGAGCTGCCAAATCAGCCTGGCGAAATCGCGCGTATATTTCTCGTAGCCGACACGGCCGCGATCGGTAGCGAAGTAATATTGGTACCACCATTGCAGCTCGGCCTTCGGCGGCAGCGGCAGTTTGCCGGCTTGCTGGTTGCCGATGAGATAGCCGCTCACCGAGACCATCGCCTTGCAGCGTTCCGGCCACAGGGCGGCGATGATGTTCGCCGTCCGAGCGCCCCAGTCGCAGCCGGCAATCGTCGCCTTCTCGATACCCAGCGCATCCATCAGCGCGACGATGTCGGCAGCGATGGCCGACTGCTGACCATTGCGCATCGTCTCGTCCGACAGGAACCGCGTCGTGCCGTATCCGCGCAGGTAGGGCACGATCACGCGGCGGCCTTTCACCGCCAGAATGGGCGCAACGTCGACATATGTGTGGATGTCGTAAGGCCAGCCATGGAGAAGGATAACGGGCGGACCGTCGGCAGGGCCGGCCTCTGCATAGCCGACATTAAGGACACCGGCATCGATCTGCCTGGGTGCGCCGAACGAGTTCTTTGCCGTGTGCATCGCAGACGCCGTCGTCTGGTCGACTCCGCTGGGCGCCGCCTTCGCTGTCGCGGTCATGCCGAGTTCGGCAAGCGTCATGCCCATTGCGGCTGCACCGATCAGGCGACGGCGGCGCTCATCGATTTTGTCGCAAACACTGATCGTGTTCATGGTGATGTCTCTTTGTGATGAGGCAATGTGCTTTGTTCCTGCGTAGTCACGAGACGAGCTGCTGGCCGCCGTCGACGTCGTATGTCGCGCCCGTCAGCGCCGTGTTGCTCATGATGTGAACGGCGAGCGCGGCGACATCAGCCGGTCCGACGACACGTCGGATTGGCAGCGTCGCGCGCAGTTCGTCGCGCCGCTTGTCGAGGTTGTCGCCGAGCAGCGACGCCGACAGTGGCGTGTCGACGAAGCCTGCGGCGATCAGGTTGACGCGTATCGGCGCGAGCTCGAGCGCGAGATTGGCGATGAGCGCGGGGAACGCGACGGTAACCGTCGAGACGATCGCGAGGCCTGGTTTTGGGCGGCGTGCGCCCGTGCCGCCCATGAATATCAGTGAGCCGGCCGACCCGACCTTGCCAGCGGCGCTGCGTGCCACATTGAGCGCGAGCAATAGGTCGTCCGTGAGATCGTGTCGTGCCTCCTCGGGAGGAATTTCGAGGGGTGAGCGATAATGGGGAGCGCCGGCAGTAACCATCACATGGTCGATCAAGTCCGGCAGATCTTGAAAGAACGACTTCAGCTGGGTCGCATCGTTGGCGTCGAAGGCGGCGGTGCCCTCAGCGCTAATCTCGCGCGCTGCTTGATCGAGGCGGTCGCGATTGCGTCGGGTGAGGATGACGCGGGCGCCTTCGGCGCGGGCACGCCGGGCGGTCTCCAGACCGATGCCGGCGCTACCGCCGATGACGACGACGGTCTGGCCAAGAAGTTCAGGTTCGCGCTGAGTGGGGATGGCTGCGGTACTCATGATTTCCTCCGACAAAGGCCGTCAGGTCGCCACGATCTCCGCAGGCCGCGGACGAATACGGCGGCAGTGTACCGCCGTCTGGAAGCTCGTCCTACTGCGGCAGTTCCTCGCCAGACTGCTCGGCCACCATGTATTCGGCGTACCAGTCCGGCCAGTTCTCGTCTCGCTGGCCGCCGGTCCGCTTCTCGTGCTCTCCGTGGGCGACCGACGCGCGCCGCACTGCGGCGGCCAGGTCGCCCTCGGAGGCGAAGCTCGTCGCCTTCGAGTCGATCCGGCCCGGAAACCGGGTGGTGATCTCCTGGAGCAGCCAGCCGTTCCCGTCGGGATCGCTGAACGTTGCAAAGGAGACGTAGCTGCGTCCCTCCGGGTCCCGACCATTGACAGCAGGCTGTCCCGGACCGGCACGGTGGAACACTTCGCTCACATCTGCACCATGAGCTATGAGCTCGGCGCGCGCCGCCACGATGTCGGACACGATGAGATAGAGACCCTGTGTCGACCCCGGCGCGGCCGAGGTGACACCCTTGCCGAAGTGGATCGAGCCAGGCGAGCCCGGAGGCGTGAACTGCACAACCCGGAACGTGTCGCCGACCGCGAAGTCGGCATCGAGCCGCCAGCCGAGGCCCTCGTAGAACTGCTTGGAGCGGTCGACGTCTGCGACCGGAATAATGACAACCTCGAACTTCAGGTCGACGGGACGTGCGCTTGCGGTGTCGGAGGTCTTTTCGCCCTGACGGGCCGTTGCGATGTCTGACATGGTCGTTTTCTTTCCAGTTGGGTGGGACCTGGTCCTGCCCGATCGTTGCCACGTAATGACCGAGCCTGTTCTCGATCTCTCTGCTGGATGTCGGCGAGAGCCAAGTTCTCTTCGACGTATTTTGACGCGTCGAGCGCACGGAAATGGTCCGCCGGTGTGAAGAGTGAGATGCGCACAGTTGGCCATTCCCTCGCGTGTGAGATCGATCATCACTACGCCTCGGCGGCCGAGGTCTGGACGGCAGAAATCGAGTCGATGATTTCGTCTGTCGTGACAATCGCGCTGGCGTAGTTCGGCATGTTGACGTCGAGAGCCGCGTGCATCTCCTCATCCGAGTAGTCTGCCGTCGCGTCCCTCACCACCGTTACGTCGTAGCCGAGCTCGGCGGCGAAGCGAACGGTCGCTTCGACGCAGGTGTGTGCGATCAGTCCGATGACAATGAGTTTCTGGATTCCGTGCCTTTTCAGCTGCAGATCCAGATCCGTATTGGCGAACCCACTGGAACACCAATGTTCGGTGGCGACAGTCTCGCCTGGCTTGGGCTCGAACTCGGACCGAATCTCGCCGCCCCAGGTGCCGTATTCAAAGCTCTTGCTCTTCCATGCTCTCCTCTGGACGGGCGCGACGTAAGTCCATGTCTCATAGTCGCCCGGACGGTATTGATGATGCATTGCATAGAAGACGCGAAGCTTAGCTTGACGCGCGGCATTCAGGACTTGCAGCATGTGAGGCACGCAGCCGTTCGCCTCTGCGACAGCCCGGATGCGGGGCCATATCTTGCCCCCATCGGAAATGAAGTCGTTGTACGGATCGATCACCAGAAGTGCGGTGACCTCCCGGTCATGTGCGTGCCTCGTCATTGTGCCTCCTCCATGGAGCGGCTAGATCACAAGCCAGATGCTGCCGCTCAGTTCCTGAGCGCGGCTCGTTCGATGCTGGCCGCAAAAAGCGGCGTCTCGCCCTTGTTGTGAGCGATCGACATGGGCTGGCGCTGTGACCGAAGCACCTCGAACGGATGCCCTGGCGCTCGAAGAAAGCCATGAATTCCTTCGTGGCCCAGGACCGGACGTGGTTGATAAACTCACATCGGCGACTGTCGATAACCTTGACGCTCAGCTCCCAATGCACACGGATCGTGGTGCGGCCCGTAGGCGTGAAGAGGTCTGAAACCGACTCCAGGATGAGGTGATCCTTGCGGCCGAGCGTCTCGACATAATGTTGCACCATCAGGCTGCCGCCGATGATCTCGACATTGATCGACATGCGCTTGCCATCCGGCGCCGTCGTGAAACCCGCCGCTATGTGGGCGGGCGAACACCCCTGATATTCATGTTCCGACAGCGCGAAGCACCAGTTGGGAATGTCGATCTTCTCGATCGGCGCGTTGATGATAGCCGTAAAGCTTGAATCGACGATTTCATGGTCCTCGACGGGGGCTGCCATCTTCGTGATGGGTTCGTGCGATGCGGAAGATTGTGCGATTGCTGACATGACGTTCTCCTTTGTCCCGGGTTCAATCGGGTTGCCTTGGGCAGTCGAGCAGGTGTGACTGCAAGCGGAACCCTGCTGGGGGTCAGATTTGCTGGCGCAGCGGACGAAATGCCGTCCGGAGTTCGGCGGTGAAGGCCGCGGGCTGCTCCCAGGCTGCGAAATGGCCGCCCTTGAGGAGCCGGTTGTAATGGATAAGCTTCGGATACGCCTTTTCAGCCCAGCTCTGCGGCGCCTGGTAGATCTCGTCCGGGAAGGCGCTCACAGCGACCGGGATCTTGATGCCCCTGGGGTCGAAGAAGCCTCCCGTCGGGTGGTGCGCGTTGTCCCAGTAAAGACGCGCCGAGGAGATCGCCGTGTTGGTCAGCCAGTACATCGTGACATTGTCCAGGATATCGTCCTTCGTCAGCCCTTCCGCCTGCCCGTCGAAGACGCGTGCGATCAGCTCGTAGCTGCGGATGTCGTGGTCGAGCATCCAGGCTGCGAGACCAACCGGCGAGTCGACGATGCCGTAGAGCGTCTGCGGGCGATTGTTCATCTCGATCGCGTAGCCCAGCCCGTTCTTGTAGAAGTCGTCGAGCTGGTCGTAGGCCCGCTTCTCGTCGGGCGAGAGGCCGGCGGGCGCCGGGCCGCCGGCGGCAAGCGCCTTCGAGATGTCGGCGGGCACGGTGGCAGCCATGTTGGTGTGGATGCCAAGCAAGCCCGGAGGCTCTTGCAGCGCCATCGTCTCCGACACGGCGTTGCCCCAGTCGCCGCCCTGTGCGACGTATTTCGTGTAGCCGAGACGCTGCATCAGCGTAGCCCACGCCTTGGCGATGCGGGCAGGGATCCAGCCAGGTGCCGTCGGCTTGCCGGAGAACCCATAGCCTGGCAAGGACGGGATCACCACGTGGAACGCATCCGCCTCAGTCCCGCCGTATGCAGTTGGATTGGTGAGTGGCTCGATGACCTTCAGCTGCTCTATGATCGAGCCAGGCCAGCCATGCGTGACGATGATCGGCAAGGCATTCTCATGCCTGGAGCGGACATGGATGAAGTGGATGTCCAGCCCCTCGATCTCGGTGATGAACTGCGGCAGGGCATGGAGCCGGGCCTCCATCTTGCGCCAGTCGTAGTCCGTCGCCCAGTACTTCGCGAGCTTCTGCATTGTGGCGAGCTGCACGCCCTGGGTGTCGTCGGCCACATTCTCCTGGTCCGGCCAGCGGGTCGCGGCGACGCGTCGGCTAAGCTCGTCGATTTCCTCCTGAGGAAAGCTGACCTTGAAGGGCCGGATCGCATCGCCCGCGGCTGCGGCGACCGATGGGAGCAGGCTGGCAGTACCTACGGCGGCAATGCCCATTGCGGCCGTGCTCAAAACCAGGCGGCGGTCCTGATCGATTAGTTCGGGAGTCTTGTTCGTATTCATGGGTCTCTCCTGGGGGGTGCTCGGTGCTGCCGAAAACTTACGCCCGCAGGACGAGAATCGCCCGTTATGTGTTGTGAGCCCCTGTTAGTGGCTGTCAGCGCTGGTGGCTCCGGGCAGCGGGGTCCTGCCACCGTTCGCCTATGGTGCAGGTGTTGTACTTGACTTAGACTATCGGCTTGGTGGCGGGCGGCTCCGAGAGAAGCGCCATGACGATAGTGGCAGGTCAGGCCAAGGACGGACTGTCGTTCGGTCCTTTCCATCTGGTTGCGAGCGAAAGGCTCGTCACAAAAGACGGCGCTCATTTGGCGCTGGGCTCGCGTGCACTGGACATTCTCATTGCCCTGATCTCCACGCCGAATGAAATCGTCGGCAAAAAGGATCTGATGTCGCGGGTTTGGCCCGATGTCGTAGTCGAGGAAGGCAGCCTGCGGTTTCACATGACCAGGCTCCGCAAGGCGCTGGGTGACGGAAAGGACGGCGCACGATACATCGCGACACTACCAGGGCGGGGTTATTGCTTCATCGCGCCCGTCTCGCAGATCGGCGGTCCGCGCGATGAAGAGCCTGCAGCTGCCGCCAGTTTTTCGCACGCGAATCTTCCGAGCCGCTTGGGCCGAATGGTTGGTCGGGACGACGACGTTCTCCAGCTGTCGGCTCGACTGAATGCGTCGCGCTTCGTCACAATCGTTGGCGCGGGCGGCGTCGGCAAAACCACCGTCGCGATCGCGGTCGGACATCACCTCATTGACGCCTTCGCGGGCGCTGTGCTGTTCGTCGACCTGGGAATGCTCGGCGATCCCGACCTGGTGACGACAGCCGTCGCCTCCATGCTTGGGCTGTCGGTTCAATCGAGTGACGCGACGCCCAATCTGATCGCCTACCTGCGCAACAAGCGGATGCTTTTGATCCTCGACACCTGCGAGCATCTCGTCGATGCGGTGGCGCCTCTGGCCGCAAGTATCATCGACGCGGCGTCGCAGGTCCACATTCTGGCAACAAGTCGCGAAGCGCTTCGGGTCGAAGGCGAGCATATCTACCGATTGGATGCCCTTGCCTGTCCGCCGGACGACCCAAGGCTTACGACGGCGGTTGTCCAGACGTTCCCGGCCATTCAACTGTTCGTGGAGCGCGCGGTGGCAAGTGGCGCGCGCTTGGATGTCAGCGATGCGGAAGCCCTGATCGTCGCAAGCATCTGTCGAAAGCTTGACGGTGTGGCGCTCGCAATCGAGTTGGCGGCCCGGCGGGTCGAGTCTTATGGATTGCAACAAACCGCCGCGCTTCTCGATCAACGTCTGACTTTGCTGTGGCTGGGATCGCGGACCGCGCCACCGCGTCAAAAGACCCTGCAGGCCACGCTGGATTGGAGCTTTGGGCTACTTACCGACCTGGAGCGCGCAGTGCTTCGCAGGCTCGCTGTATTCCTTGGTCATTTCACGCTCGATGCGGTCTTGGAAGTCGTCACAAGCGCTGCCCTCGACAGATCGACCGTTCTTAATGCCATGGATAGTCTTGTTGCCAAGTCGATCATAGCGACGCGCCCGCTCGGAGCGATGATGCGCTATCGGCTCCTGGATACCACGCGCGCCTACGTCCTCGATATCAGCATAGATGACGCCGAGGCCGCCGATCTGGCGGTGCGCCACGCCGCCTACTATCGAAGATGGCTTGAGCAAACAGGTATCGAGTGGCCAGGTCTGGCGACCGGCGAGGAGCGGGCTCCTCACTTCGCCGCCATCAACAATGTGCGGGCCGCTCTGGAATGGTGCTTCGGCCAGGGCGGAAACGCTGATATCGGCATCGGACTTGCCACTGCTGCCGCGCCTGTTTTCCTGGCGATGTCCTTGTTGCCGGAGTGTCATCGCTGGTCAGAACGCGCGATATTCGCTCTCGACGATGCCGCTCTTGGCGGACTTGACGAGATGCATCTCCAGGCAGCCTTGGGTGTGTCCCTGATGTTCATGCGGGGAGGGCGTGATGCTGCGCGCGTCGCCCTGGAGAAAAGCCTGGCGATTGCCGAAGAACGCGGTGATACGTTGGATCAAGTGCGCCTGCTGGGTCCGCTCAACATGTTCCACCTGCGGACAGGCAATTTCGTGACCGCCCTCCAGTTTGCAAAACGCTGTTCAGCCATAGCCGCGACCCTGGAGGATCCGGTCGCGATTGCGTTGGCGCATACCATTCTGGGGATATCGCTTCACCTTCGTGGTGACCTGGCCGAAGCCCGCGCGGAGCTTGAGGCAGCGCTGGATCGTGGGCCAAGCTCTCAGCGAACCACAACGGTCTATCTCGGTTTCGAGGGCAAAATCCTGGCCAAGGCTATCCTGGCGAGGACCCTTTGGCTGCAAGGCCATCCGGACCAAGCCATGGAACGTGCTCGACAGGCCGTCGAAGAGGCCGCCGCCATGGACCACTCGCTGACTCTGGCGATCGCCCTGATCTGGGGAATATCGGTGTTCCTGTGGGCCGGGGAACTGGAGAGCGCGGAGGCACACATCGACATGCTGATTTCCCGCGCCGAGTCCCATTCCATGGCCCCTTACCTGCTGGTCGGTCGGGGATTCAAAAGCGAAGTCGCAATCCGGCACGGGGATGCGACAGGTGGGGTCGGGGGCCTCCAGAGTTCTCTCCAAAAGCTCCACGCAGCACCTTACGAATTGCTCACGACCGAGCTCAACCTCTCGCTGGTTAGAGGACTATCCGCGATCGGTCAGGTCGACGAAGCAGTCGCGCTGATCGGTGATTCAGTCGGTCAAGTCGAAAAGAACGGTGACCAATTGTACCTTCCGGAGTTGCTGCGGATGAAGGGAGGCCTTCTTCTCCAACAACTGTCGGAACGCAATCGCGACGAGGTCGGCGCATCCCTAATGCAGGCACTGGAGTTGAGCCGGAGTCAGGGCGCGCGGGCATGGGAGCTGCGAACCGCAATTGATATGGCAGCGTTGATGGCTGAACGAGGGGAGATCGACGGTGCTCGCGAGCTCTTGCAATCGGTTGCGGAGCATTTCGTAGAAGGCGCGAGTACGGAAGATTTGAAGGCTGCCGCGCGCCTGTTGGTGACGCTGAGCTAAGCTACTGCCGGTACGCGTTTACACTTTTGCAGACGGTCCGACGGCAGCTATTGGCGCATAGCCGCCGTGCGCTGTCCTCCAGATCTGGCTACTGGCGCTTGATGCCAGGACAGAATTGCCAACACCGATGCCCGCCTTCGGGTCCGATGCCCCTCACCTGCCCCTGGACAGGCTCCCCAAAATCCCGCGGACGATCGCCCGTCCGACTGACGAACCGACCGAGCGCACGATGGATTTGATCGCCGCCTCCGCCACCGTCTGACGGTTGGAGGGCCGCGGCGCGCGGTGGCCGCCGGTCGGCTGGAGATCGTCATTGCCGAAGCCTGGAATGGTCCAGCGTGAGCGGCCTGCGTCCTGTTGCTGCGCCTGTGCCTCCTGGGCGTCCTTGGCCTTTTTCTGCAGGATCTCGAAAGCCGATTCGCGATCGACGGTCTGGTCGTACTGTCCGGCAACCGGGCTCTCAGGGATCAGCTTGCGGCGCTCGTCGGGCGTGATCGGGCCAAGGCGCGACGATGGCGGGCGGATCAGCGTCCGCTGCACCATGGACGGCACGCCCTTGGCTTCCAGCGTCGAGACAAGCGCCTCGCCGGTGCCGAGCTGCGTGATCACGATTGCGCAGTCGAAATCGGGATTGGGCCTGAACGTCTCGGCCGCCGTCTTGACGGCCTTCTGTTCGCGCGGCGTATAGGCACGAAGTGCGTGCTGCACCCGGTTGCCGAGCTGGGCCAGCACCGTTTCAGGGATATCCAGCGGATTTTGCGTGACGAAATAGACGCCGACGCCCTTCGAACGGATCAGCCGGACCACCTGTTCGACGCGGTCGATCAGCACCTTCGGCGCGTCGTCGAACAGAAGGTGTGCCTCGTCGAAGAAAAAGACAAGCTTCGGCTTGTCCGGGTCGCCGACTTCCGGCAGTTCCTCGAACAGTTCCGACATCAGCCACAGAAGGAACGTCGCATAGAGCCGCGGATTCATCATCAGCTTGTCGGCGGCGAGCACGCTGATGGCGCCGCGTCCATCGCGCGTGGTGCGCATGATGTCGGATATCCGCAATGCCGGCTCGCCGAAGAAATTGGCAGCGCCCTGCTGCTCCAGGACCAGCAGCGTGCGCTGGATCGCGCCGACCGAAGGTTTCGTCACATTGCCGTAGCGGGCGCCGATCTCTTCGGCGCGGTCGGCGATATTGGCAAGCAGTGACTGCAGGTCCTTCAAATCGAGCAGCAGAAGGCCTTCCTCGTCGGCGATGCGGAAGGCGATGTTCATGATGCCTTCCTGCGCCTCGGAAAGGTTCATCAACCGCGACAGAAGCAGTGGGCCCATCTCCGAGATGGTGGCGCGGATCGGGTGGCCCTGCTCGCCGAACAGATCCCAGAAGATGACCGGGAATTCCTGGAATTCATAGGGATCGAGCTTGACCTGCTCGGCTCGCTTGACCAGGAAATCCTGCGCTGTGCCCATCATGGCGATACCCGACAGGTCGCCCTTGATGTCGGCGCAGAATACCGGCACGCCGGCATTGGAGAAACCCTCGGCCAATATCTGCAGGGTCACCGTCTTGCCGGTGCCGGTCGCGCCGGTGACAAGGCCATGACGATTGCCATATTGCAGCAAAAGCTGTTCGGGCCGCTGATAGCTGTCGTCCGGCTTGCGGCTGGCCCCTATGAAGATACTGGTATCGTCGGCCATGTGTCCGGTCTCCGCAAACCTATAGGGTTGAATGCCCTGATCCCTTGAAGAAAAAGGAGCCCCGCCGCAGGTATAGTGAGGCCATTGCGCAGCGACAATGGGCGTTGTCGAAAATGGCTTTTGGAGCTTGCGGAACCTGCCCATGTTTGGCAATCGGTTGACGGTCACAATCACGGAAGGCGCGTTGCACGGCATGTGTGCTGCATTGTGATATCGGGCCGGGGACCGTAGACTGACATAGTCGGCCGCTGCGGCCGCTAGAACGAGGAGAACCGATGGGCGCCGGTGCCTTGACCCAGGATGCCGAACTTCCGAACGTCGACCGGCAACGATGGCTGGCGCTGGCGGAGAAGGCGCTGGCCGGCGGGTCCTTCGAGGAAAAGCTCGTCTCGCATACGGACGACGCCATCCGCATCGAGCCGCTCTACGAGCGTTCGGTCACGGCGGAGCCTGTCGTGCGCGCCAAGCCGGGATCACCGTGGATCGTCAGCCAGCGCATCGACGATCCGGACATAGGCCGCGCCAATGCGCAGGCGCTGGAAGACGTCGCGCAGGGTGCCACCGGACTGTCCCTTGTCTTCGAGGGTGCGCCGAACGCCTTCGGCTATGGCTTGCCGAGGACGGCGGAGGCGCTGGAGGGCGTGCTCGACGGCGTACCGCTCAACCGCATCCAGATCCGCATCGACGCCCATCCCTGGAGCCGTGCCGTGGCCGACTGGCTGGTGGCGTTTTTGACCAAGCGCCGCTCCGACCCGGCAAAGCTCAACCTCTCCTTCGGCATCGATCCGGCGGCGATCTTTGCCGGGACCGGCAGGCTGCGCATGTCGATCGAGGCTTTACAGGCTTCGATGCCGCAATCGCTGGCGCATTTCTTTTCGATGGGTGTGCCCGGCGTGCTGCTGGAGGCCGACGGGCGGGTATTCCACAATGCCGGCGCCACCGAGGCGCAGGAGCTTGGCACCATGCTCGCCTCGGCCGTCTCCTATTTGAGGCTGTTCGAGAAGGCGCGCCAGCCGCTCGTCTACGCGGCGCCGCATATCGGTTTTGCGCTGAGCGTCGACCAGGACCAGTTCGTGTCGACGGCCAAGGTCAGGGCGTTGCGCAGACTGTGGGCGCGTGTCCAGGAGGCCTGCTCGATACCGCCCTCCACCGCCAGCATCCATGCCGAAACCTCCTTCCGGATGATGACGACGGCCGAACCGGAAACCAACGTCCTGCGCACCACCATCGCCGCTTTTGCGGCTGCCGCCGGCGGCGCGGATTCGATCGCCATCCTGCCGCACACCATCGCGCACGGCCTACCCGCGGGTTTTGCCCGCCGCGTTGCCCGCAACGCGCAACTAATCATGGCCAATGAAAGCCACATCGACCACGTCGCCGATCCGGTTTGCGGTTCGGGCGCCGTCGAAGCGCTGACTGCGGAGCTCTGCGCGGCGGCCTGGCAGGAGTTCCAGCAGATCGAGGCGGAAGGCGGCGTGCTGACCAGCCTTGAGCAAGGCCACATCCAGAGGCGCGTCCAGGCAGCTTCCGCCCGCCGCAACACAGTCTACCAGGCGGGCGAACGGGCGATCGTCGGCACGACGCTGCACCCGTCGAAGACCGAGCGTCCGGTCGAGACGCTGGCGGCGGAGCGGCGGCCTGCCTTCACCGAAGGCGTTGCGGTGTGCGAGCCGCTATTTCCGATCCGCATAGATCAGTCGATCGGAGCCGTACCATGATCCCGGATTTCAGCCAGATCGCCTGGTCGCCGCCACGGCGGGTGCCGGTCGAGGTCAAAGGCCAGCGGATGACGCCGGAAGGCATTGCCGTCAAGCATCTCTACAACCAGGGCGATCTCAAGGGCTTGCCACATCTCGATACCTATCCAGGCCTGCCGCCTTTCGTGCGCGGCCCCTATCCGACGATGTATGTCCAGCAACCCTGGACGATCCGGCAATATGCCGGCTTCTCGACTGCCGAAGAGTCCAACGCCTTCTACCGTCGCAACCTTGCCGCCGGCCAGAAGGGCCTGTCGGTCGCCTTCGATCTCGCCACGCATCGCGGCTACGACAGCGACCATCCGCGCGTCGCCGGTGATGTCGGCATGGCCGGCGTCGCAATCGATTCCATTTTCGACATGCGCCAGCTGTTCGACGGCATCCCGCTTAACGAGATGACGGTATCGATGACGATGAACGGCGCGGTGCTGCCGATCATGGCGCTCTATATCGTCGCGGCGGAGGAACAGGGCGTTGCGCAGAAGGATCTCACCGGGACCATTCAGAACGACATCCTGAAAGAGTTCATGGTGCGCAACACCTATATCTATCCGCCAAAACCTTCGATGCGGATCGTGTCGGACATTTTTTCCTACACGTCGAAGCACATGCCGAAGTTCAATTCGATCTCGATCTCCGGCTACCACATGCAAGAGGCAGGTGCGACGGCGGATCTCGAGCTCGCCTACACGATTGCAGACGGCATCGAATATGCGCGCGCCGGCATCGCGGCCGGCCTCGACATCGACCGTTTCGCGCCGCGCCTTTCCTTCTTCTGGGCGATCGGCATGAATTTCTTCATGGAAGTCGCGAAGCTGAGAGCAGCGCGCCTTTTATGGGCCAGCCTGATGCTGAAGAACTTTTCGCCGAAGGACGAGCGCTCGCTGTCGCTGCGCACCCATTGCCAGACTTCGGGCTGGTCGCTGACGGCGCAGGATCCCTACAACAACATCATCCGCACCATGATCGAGGCGATGGCCGCCACTCAAGGGCATACGCAGTCGCTGCACACCAATTCCTTCGACGAGGCAATGGCGCTGCCGACCGACCATTCGGCCCGCATCGCCCGCAACACACAGCTCATCCTGCAGAAGGAGTCCGGCACGACGCGCATCATCGACCCGTGGGGCGGCTCCGCCTATGTCGAACGGCTGACACATGATCTGGCGGCGCGTGCGCTTGCGCATATCGAGGAGGTCGAGAGCCTCGGCGGCATGGCCGCGGCGATCGAAAAGGGCCTACCCAAGCTGCGCATCGAAGAGGCTGCCGCGCGCACCCAGGCGCGCATCGACTCAGGCGAACAGATCGTGGTCGGTGTCAATGCTCACCGTCCCGGCACGGACATCGAAGTCGACGTGCTGAAGATCGACAATGCCGAAGTCAGGGCACGGCAATTGTCGAAGCTGCAGCGGCTGAAAGGCACGCGTGACGTCGCCGCCGTCGAGAGCGCGCTCGATGCGCTTACCCGTGCTGCCGGGAGTAACGCAAACCTGCTGGAATTCGCCATCCGGGCCGCACGCGCCAACGCCACGGTCGGCGAGATTTCGCTGGCGCTGGAAAAGGTTTTCGGCCGCCATGTCGCCTCGGTGCAGACGATCTCCGGCGTCTATCGCAACGCGCTCGGCGACAATCCGGTGGTCGACCGGCTGCAGGACAAGATCGTCGCGTTCGAGGAAAAGTCCGGCGGCAAGCCGCGCATTCTGGTCGCCAAGATGGGGCAAGACGGCCATGATCGCGGCCAGAAAGTGATCGCCACCGCCTTTGCCGACCTAGGCTTCGACGTCACCGTCGGGCCGATGTTCCAGACGCCGGACGAGATCGCCAGGCTGGCCGTCGAGCATGACGTGCACATCGTCGGCGCCTCGTCGCTGGCAGCAGGCCATTTGACGCTCATTCCCGAACTCAAGCTTGCACTGAAGAAGTTGGGCCGCGACGACATGCTGATCGTCGCCGGCGGCGTCATCCCGCCGCAGGATTACAACGCAGTCCGGCAGGCAGGCGCCACTGAAATCTTCCCGCCCGGCACGGTTATCCCGGAAGCGGCGGAGCGGCTGATGGACCGGCTGCTGCAGGCCGGCTGACGCTTTGTTATAATGTCTGTTGTAACAAGAAACACGCTGAGTTATAATCAGCGTTGCAACAGGATGCCTCACCATGAACACGACCATTCGCAAGATCGGCAATTCCGAAGGCGTGATCCTGCCGAGGGAGCTTCTCGATCGTCTGAACCTGAAGGCCGGCGACCAGCTTCAAATCGTTGAAACAGGTGACGGTCTTGCGCTGAAGCCGGTGGACGACAGCTTCGAGCGGCAAATGAAAGCTGCCCGCGAGGTGATGGACAAATACAAGGTCGCGCTTCAGAAGCTCGCCGAATGAGCTGGGAGTTTCTGACGCGGCGTGCAGTCGAAGCCATGCACGCGGAGCAGTTGCGCCGACACGGCGGAGCACAAGGCTTGAGGGATGAAAATGCCCTCGAATCGGCGCTCGCTCGCGCCGAAAACAAGGCCAACTGCGGAGACCCGTCGGTTGAGGAACTCGCAGCCACCTATGTCTTCGGCATTGCCAGAAATCATGCCTTTGTGGACGGCAACAAACGCACGGCCATTGTCGTGGCCGGCGCATTTCTGATTGTGAACGGTTATGCCCTGTCGGCCAATGACGGCATGCTTTACGAATTCGTCATGGGCGTCGCCGCCGGCGAAATCGACGAGGCTGGTGCCGCGGCGTTCTTCCGCGATCATGTCGTCAAGCTCGAAGACTAACTGTCGGAGAGCTTGACGATCTCCCATTCCTTGCCGTTGACCACGGCAACTTCGCCGACCTTCTTGCCGAACAGCGCCATCGCCATCGGCGACATATGGGAAATTGTCCCTTTGCCCGGATTGGCTTCGTCCTCGCCGACGATTTTCCAGTGCACCTTCTTGCCGTCGTCGCTTTCCAGGGTGACACCCATGCCGAAACGAACCAGGTCGCTGCCCGGTTCGGGCACCGAAAGCTCGGCGCTTTCACGCCGCGCCGTCCAATAGCGGAGATCGCGCGAGACCAGCGCAATGCGCTCGCGGTCGGCCCTCTTCTCGGCTCTGCCCAGTTCGTCGCGCAGAGCGGCCACCTCGGCATCGATCAGCGCCATGCCGCGTTCCGTGACCAGATTGCGGTGATGGCTGATCGGCCGCTCGCCGATGCCGGCGATGGCGTTTTCGCTGTCTTCCTCGCGGGTGAAGGCCCTGCTCATCCGACGAACTTAGGCTTGCAATGGCGACTCCACAAGCCATTGCTGATGAAGCTCAGTAACAGCTGCTTGGGGTGTAAAGCTGACCATGCGAATGCCTCAACGCGCTATCGCGCTTAGAGCGCCGTAAGGCTAAGGTCCGGCTGCGCAATTAGATAGCGGAGCCCCTTGGTTCCGACGTCGCCTCGCTCAGCGATATTGAAGCCGAGCCGGCCGAGATCCGCTGCGATTTTGTCCAAATCGACGTAACCATGCCGGTGGAGCCGAAACGTGCTCTTCCGGCGCGGCGGTTTTGCAAAATCGACGATAAGCACGCGACCGCCCGGCTTCAGGACGCGGAAGGCTTCTCTGCCAAAATCCTCGCGGCCCTTCTTTGGAAGATGGTGGAACATCAGCGTGCTGAGGACGACATCAAATTCCCCATCCTTGAAAGGCAGTTCCTGAGCGGTGGCGGTCGAGAACCCGACTTGTAACCCTGCCCGCCGGGCCTTTGCCGTTGCGCGCGCAACCATTTCGGCGGAGGCGTCGACGCCGTCCACACGCCCCTCCGGCCCCACCTTCTGTCTGACGAGGAGCGCGGTGGTGCCGGTGCCGCACCCGACATCCAGGACCACTTCTCCCGGTTTCAGCTCCGCAAAGCTTAATATCCTTTCGCGAAAAGCACGTTCGCGACCGAAGGTCAGAAGCCACGCCAGCATATCGTACAGGGCGGCGGAATGAAGCGTGATGCCGACATGCGGCGCCTTCTCCTCGCCGGCGGCCGGTCTGCGGTCCTTGGCGGACAGCCGCCCGTGAGCGCTTTGCCATATCAATAAGCTCGCGACTACGACGAGTGCACCAGCATGAAGCAGGAGGACGGGAACTCCCAAGGAAAAGACCGCATTTGCCTGTCCCAACGAGAAAAATGCCGCGAGCACCACGGCCACTTTGACGAGCGCGACTAGCGCATGCCCTCCAACTATTGTTCCGAAAAGACGTTGGTGCATTGCTTTATCTCCGGCCAGCCGGGCATCGCGCCGGGCCTTCCGCAAGAGCATATGATACTGGACAGTGTGTCCAGTATCAGTTTTACTGGCCACATCGCACCGACGCGCCCAATACTGGACGATTTGGTGTCCTTTGGCCGGAAAAGGATGTTGCCGATGCCAGCCGGACCGATCGACCGTCGGGTCGCCAGGACCCGCAGCCGACTGCAGCAGGCGCTTTTCAGATTGACCGCCGAGAAGGGATATACGGCGATCACGGTCGAGGACATCTGCAGGGAAGCCGATGTCGGCCGCTCGACTTTCTACACGCACTATCCCGATAAGGACTACTTGAGGAAAGCAACGATCGACGAGCATATGAAGGGCTTGCAGGCACGTGGTGCCGAACGCCATTCGCAGAGAAATGCCAAGGGCTTTTCCTTCAGCGGTCCGGTGTTCGAGCATGCTCTTGCCACGCGGGAGATGCACCGTGCGCTGATGGGCGGGAAAAAGCGCGAAATGCCAGAAGAGATCCGCGGCTGGATAAGCAGGCAGGTTCGCCATGAGTTGGCGAATATCCAAGGTGATGAAGGCGGAGTCAGACTTGAGATCGCCACACGCTTCATCGTTGGCGCGTTCTTTGAAGTGATGCACTGGTGGCTTGAGAGGGATACGAAGCTGTCCCCCGCGGAGATCGACCAGACATTCGTGCAACTTGCCTTCAACGGGGTAAATGCGGTGTTCGCCGAGCCAACGAGGATCGAATAGAGATCAAAAGGGGCTTCGTTTGATCGCCCACAGAAAGGCCGAAAGCAATATTCCGTCCTGGCTGGCAAGCTTCAGATTTTCACCACGAGTTCGACCGGGCTAGTCTGGCACGAATCCTGCGGCGTGGCCGTTGAACGCAAGGGATCTGTGCCGATGTTGAACAGACGAACGCTGCTTGCGCAGACCGCCGGCTTTGCCGTCATGGGGCTTTCGCTCGGCAAGGCAGCGGCGAAAAACCTTCCCGGCATCGAGAAAGCCGCGATGCGTGGCGCGATCAACGCGACCGAGCTCGGCGTCCGGCCCGGCGCGCTAGACGACCAGAGCAAGGCTTTCACCAAGCTGCTGCGCGACGCGCACGACCGCGACATGCCGGTGTTCCTGTCGCCGGGGATCTATATCGTTTCCAACCTGTCGCTGCCCGGCCGGGTGCGCCTGTCCGGCGTACCGGGCGCATCGCGGATCGTCTATGGCGGCAATGGCCATCTCATCATGGCCGAACAGGCCGAGCATATCGAACTCAGCGGGCTGGTGTTCGACGGCAGCAACCGCTGGATGGGCGACTACGCGCAAGGCCTGCTCGATCTGCGCCGCATCGCCCATCTGGTCGTCGACAATTGCCAGCTTACCGGCAGCGGCAAGCACGGCCTAGCGCTCGAACACGCCTCGGGCCGCATTGAGCGCTCGGAGATATCCGGTGCGGCCGATGCCGGCATCTATTCGGTCGAGGCCGATGGCCTGGAAATATCAGGCAATAGCGTCTCCGACTGCGCCAATGGCGGCATTCTCGTGCACCGCTGGCAGGCGGCGGAAGACGGCACCATCGTCAGCGGCAACCGGATCGAGCGCATCCAGGCGCGCAGCGGCGGAACCGGCCAGAACGGCAATGGCATCAATGCGTTCCGCGGCAATGTCATCATCTCCGGTAATATTGTTTCGGACTGCGCGTTTTCGGCGATCCGCGCCAACAGTTCCAGCAATTTGCAGATCACCGGCAACACCTGCTCGCGTTCGGGCGAGACGGCCGTGTATTCCGAATTCTCCTTCGAAGGGGCGATCATCGGCAACAACATCGTCGATGGCGCCGCCAATGGTATTTCGATCGTCAACTTCAACGAAGGCGGCCGCATGGGCGTGTGCTCCGGCAACATCGTCCGCAATCTGGCGACCAGCGGCCCCTACCCTGCGGACGCGCCCGGCTTCGGCGTCGGCATCAGCGTCGAGGCAGACACCACAGTTTCCGGCAATGTCGTCGAGAATGCACCGCTCTACGGCATGCAGATCGGCTGGGGACCGTTCATGCGCAATGTGGTCGCCACGGGAAACGTCATCCGCAAGGCGGGGACCGGCATCGTCGTGACCGTGGTCGAAGGTGCCGGGACGGCAATCATCTCCGACAATGTCATCGACGGAGTCCAGAACGGCGCGATCGTCGGCCAACGCTGGGCCGAGCCGGTGACCGGCGACCTCGCCGCATCAGGCAATGCCGGCTACGCGCATTTGACCGTCGAGCGCAACCACGTCAGTTGAAGGTGGCCGTCGGCCGGAGCGCGCCGACTTTGGCACCGATCCGGCTTTCGATGGGCGGATTTGCCTGTTCGATCAATTTCGCAGCGAGCGCCTGGTCGGCGTGCAGCAGCTTTGCCAGCACGGCCGCGACCATCACTTCAGCGGCGCGGCCGGCGCCATCGTCGCATTTCAGCGCAATGCCAAGGCCGAGCTCCGGAAGGGCGGCGCAAAAAACACCTTCGGCGCCTCCCTTGACGAAAATCCGGCCCGGCGCGGCCTCCATCATCGCTACATCGGACCTGCCCGTGCCGGCGACGAAAAACGGCTCGGCCATGCAGGCGGAAAGCAGCCGCTTCGCCGCCCGGGCGCGCACCGGTTCGAAGCCGGCACCTGTCGCCATGCGGGCAAAGCCAAGGGCAAAGCTGCGCAGCGGCACGGCATAGGTCGGAATCGAGCAGCCGTCGGTGCCGCGGTGATCGGCGTCATGGGCAGCACCGGTCACCGCCTGCATCGCTTCGCGGACCATCTCCTGCGAAGCATGGCCAGCCTTGACGTAACCACGATGGGCGATGCCGCTGTGAACGCAGGTGCATAGGAAGCCTGAGTGCTTGCCGGAACAATTATTGTGCAAGGTGTTCGGCGCACGGCCGGCGCGGGCGAGCGCCAGCGTCGCCCCGTGGCTCGACGGCCAATGCGCGCCGCATTCGAGTGCCGTCTCGTCGAGGCCGGCTTTCGCCAGCATGGCGCGCGCCAACTCGACATGCGGCGGCTCGCCGGAATGGGAGGCGCAGGCCAGCGCCAGCTCCCGGTCACCGAAGCCGTAGGCATCGGCAGCGCCGCTCTCGACCAGCGGCAACGCCTGGATCGCCTTGACCGCCGAACGCGGGAACACCGGCTGTGCCGTGTCGCCGATCTCCCAGACGGGCTTGCCGTCGGCGTCGAAGACGGCAACAGCGCCGCGATGCGCGCTCTCGACGAGAGCGCCGCGCAAAACTTCGACCAGAACCGGATTTGTCATGTCACCTCCCGCAAATGCGGGCGGGTTTATCTGATCCGGTCGAGAATGGAAACGTAGTTGGCGACCGCGGCACCACCCATATTGAAGATGCCGCCGAGCTTTGCTCCCGGCACCTGGATGCCGCCCGCCTCGCCGATGAGTTGCATCGCGCTCAGCACATGCATGGATACGCCGGTGGCACCGATCGGGTGGCCCTTGGCCTTCAGCCCGCCAGACGGATTGACCGGCAGCCTTCCATCTTTCGCCGTCTCGCCATCCAGGGCCAGCTTGGCGCCCTCGCCCGGCTTGGCCAAGCCCATCGCCTCATACTCGATCAGTTCGGCGATGGTGAAACAGTCATGCGTCTCGACGAAGGACAGGTCGCCGAGCGTCACGCCCGCCTGCTTCAGCGCCTGGTTCCAGGCCCGCTCGCAGCCTTCGAAGGCGAGAATGTCGCGCTTCGACATCGGCAGGAAATCCTGCACATGCTCATTGGCGCGGAAGGCGACGGCGCGACGCATCTTCAGCGCCGTGGCCGTGTCGGCAAGGACAAGCGCGGCGGCACCGTCCGACACCAGCGAGCAGTCTGTGCGCTTCAGCGGACCGGCGACGAAGGGGTTTTTTTCGCTTTCCTGCCTGCAGAACTCGTAGCCGAAATCCTTGCGCATCTGCGCGTAGGGATTGTCGACGCCGTTCTTGTGGTTCTTGGCGGCAATCATCGCCAGCGCATCCGACTGGTCGCCGTAGCGCTGGAAATAGGCTTGGGCGATCTTGCCGAAGACGCCAGCGAAGCCTGCCGGCGTGTCACCGTCCTCCGGCAGATACGAGGCCTTGAGCAGGTTCTTGCCGATCTCGGGACCGGGCGTCGTCGTCATCTGCTCGGCGCCGACCACCAGCACGATACGGGCGGCATTGGCGTCGATGGCGCGGATGCCTTGCCTGACCGCCGCCGAGCCGGTGGCGCAGGCGTTCTCGACGCGGGTCGCCGGCTTGAAGCGCAGCCGGTCGTCGGCCTGGAGGACCAGGCTCGCGGTGAAATCCTGGCCGGAAAACCCGGCGTTGAAGTGGCCGAGCACGATCTCGTCGACGTCATCCGGACCGATGCCGGCATGATCGAGCGCCTCGACTGCCACCTTGGTGATCAGGCCCTCCAGCGTCTCGCCTTCGAGCTTGCCGAAGCGCGAATGCGCCCAACCGACGATGCATGCTGTCATGGCGATCTCCATCCTGTGGACCCGGGCTACGCGATACTGCGCGCGCATCCGCATTGTTCAAGCATGAACCGTTTCGCCGGCCTCGTGAAGGGGCCAGAACCGCACAATCGCTTGATCTTGATCATCTGGTCATAGTGCCTGGCTTTTGCCAGCAAATCAGGCCGGATTTTTGTTGATTGATGCGTCAATAAAAAATAATCTTGTCGCAACAGGCCGGAGCAGGAATGCCGAAACTCGGAATGGAGCCGTTGCGCCGCAGGGCGCTCATCGACGCAACGATCTCGGCGATCGGCGAGCGCGGTTCGCTTGATGTGACGATGTCGGAAATCGCCGGCCGCGCCGGCGTGTCCTCGGCGCTTGCCCACCATTATTTCGGCGCCAAGGACGAATTGCTGTTGGCGACGATGCGGCACATCCTGAGCGAGCTCACCGCCGATACGCGCCGTGCACTTCGCGCGGCCGGCACGGCGCGCCAGCGCGTCTCGGCGGTGGTCGCGGTCAACTTCTCCGACATCCAGTTCCAGCCCGAAACGATCGCCGCCTGGCTCGCCTTCTATGTCGAGGCGCAGAAATCGGCAGCACTCCGCCGGCTGCTCAAGGTCTATGCGCGCCGGCTGCATTCCAATCTGCTCAGCGGGCTGGCCGGCATCCTGCCGAGAAGCGAGGCCGACCGGGTCGGCGAAGCGACCGCGGCGCTGATCGACGGGCTCTATATCAGGCGCGCGCTGAAGGACGGTGTTCCCGATGCCGCGACCGCGATTGCACTGGTCGAGGACTATCTCGAAACGAAGCTCAGCGGACGGCAGAAGCAGTGACATCCAAGCGACCCAACATCCTGATCGTCATGGTCGATCAGCTCAACGGAACGCTATTTCCAGACGGGCCGGCAGACTTCCTGCACGCGCCGCATCTAAAGGCGCTCGCCGCGCGTTCGGCGCGTTTTTGCAACAATTACACCGCGTCACCGCTCTGCGCGCCAGGCCGGGCCGCATTCATGAGCGGCCAATTGCCGTCACGCACCGGGGTCTATGACAATGCCGCCGAATTCACCTCGTCGATCCCGACCTTTGCTCATCATCTGCGTGCCGCCGGCTATCACACCTGCCTTTCCGGCAAGATGCATTTCGTCGGTCCGGACCAGTTGCACGGCTTCGAAGAGCGGCTGACCACCGACATCTATCCGGCCGATTTCGGCTGGACACCCGACTATCGCAAACCCGGCGAGCGCATCGACTGGTGGTATCACAATCTCGGCTCCGTCAGCGGCGCCGGTACTGCCGAGATCACCAACCAGCTGGAATATGACGACGAGGTCGCCTTCCATGCGGTGCAGAAGCTCTATGATTTTGCCCGCGTCTCCGACGATGCCGCACATCGGCCCTGGTGCTTGACGGTTTCCTTCACCCATCCGCACGATCCTTACGTCGCACGGCGGCAATACTGGGACCTTTACGAGGATTGCCCGGCGCTCGAGCCCGAGGTCGGCTTCATTCCTTACGACAGGCAGGACCCGCATTCGCAGCGGCTCTACCGCGCCAGCGACTATGACAGGTTCGACATCACCGCTGAGCAGATACGCCGCGCACGGCGCGGCTATTTCGCCAACATCTCCTATCTCGACGACAAGCTCGGCGAATTGATGTCGGTGCTCGAGCACACACACATGCTCGACGACACGGTCATCCTGTTCTGCTCGGATCACGGCGACATGCTCGGCGAGCGCGGCCTGTGGTTCAAGATGTGCTTCTTCGAAGGTTCGGCGCGGGTGCCGCTGATGGTCGCCGGCAAGGGCATCGCCGCCGGCCTGATCGACACGCCGGTCTCCAATCTCGACGTGACGCCGACGCTTTGCGACCTCGCCGGCATCGACATCAGCGCGATTGCGCCGTGGACTGACGGCCAGTCGCTGCTGCTGTTGCTGAACGGAAAGAAACGCTCCGCGCCGGTGCTGATGGAATATGCCGCCGAAGGCTCCAACGCGCCGATGGTGGCGATGCGCGAGGGCCGCTACAAATTCATCCATTGCGAGATCGATCCGCCGCAACTGTTTGATCTTGAATCGGATTCGCAGGAATTGACCAATCTCGCCGCCGATCCGGCCAATGCGGCATTGGTGGCCGCTTTCACCGACAAGGTGCGGGCGCGCTGGGACATGGCGGCCTTCGACGCGGCGGTGCGTGCCAGCCAGGCACGCCGCTGGATGGTCTACCCGGCGCTGCGCAACGGCACCCATTATCCCTGGGAATTCCAGCCGCTGCAGAAGGCATCGGAGCGCTACATGCGCAACCACATGAACCTCGACCTGCTCGAAGAGCAGAAGCGCTTTCCGCGAGGCGAATGATGGCAGATAGTCTCGTCCCCTCGCTCGACCATCTCAGGCAGGCCTATGCCGTCACCTCCAAGGCGACGCAGGTCACGCCGCTGCTGGAATCGGCGGCACTCGCGCGCGAGACCGGCGCCGCCCGCGTCTTCGTCAAGGCCGAATCGCTGCAATGGGCAGGATCGTTCAAGGTGCGCGGCGCCTACTGGCGGCTGAAGAAGCTCTCGCCTGACGAAGCCAAAAAGGGCGTCGTCGCCTACTCCTCCGGCAATTTTGCGCAGGGGCTAGCGGCGGCTGGCCAAGCGCTTGGCATTCCCGTCACCATCGTCATGCCGATCGACGCGCCGGCCGCCAAGCGCGACGCCACATTGGGTTACGGCGCGCGCGTGGTGCTGACTGACCATGGCGAGCGCGCGCGTGAGGAAGTCGCCGCCGCCAAGGCGCGCGAGATCGCTGCGAGCGAAGGCCTGGCGCTGCTGCACCCGTTCGACGATCCGGAGATCGTCGCCGGCCAGGCCGGTGCCGGGCTGGAGGCACTCGACCAGATCGCCGCCAGGCAAGCGGAGGCCGATCTCTTGTTCTGCTCGGTCGGCGGCGGCGGCCTGATCGGCGGTGTTTCACTGGCCTTTCACTACCTGTCGCCAGCCACGAAGATCATCGGCGTCGAGCCGGAAGGTTTTGACGGCATGGGCTCGTCGCTGGCGCATGGCGCCATCGAAACCATGCCGATCGGGCCGAAATCGATCTGCGACGGGCTGATGTCGCGGCGGCCCGGCGACGCGCCGTTCGCAGCGGTGAAGACCGCCGGCGTTCGCGGCGTCACCGTCGACGATGCTTCGGTGCGGCGCGCTATGCGCCTCGCCTTCGAGCGGCTGAAGCTGGTGCTCGAGCCATCCGGCGCTGCTTCGCTGGCGGCGTTGCTCGGCGGCAAGGTCGACGTCACCGGCAAAACCGTTCTCGTAATGGCAACCGGCGGCAACGTCTCGCTGGCCGATTTCATTGCGCATAGGAACCACGGGCGCGCATGAACCATGCTTGAAGCGGATTTCGTCATCATCGGCTCCGGCTCGGCCGGTTCGGCCATGGCCTACCGGCTCTCGGAGGACGGCAAGCATTCGGTGATCGTCATCGAATATGGCGGCAGCGATATCGGCCCGCTGATCCAGATGCCGTCGGCACTGTCGATCCCGCTCAATATGAGCCTCTACGACTGGGGCTTTGCCAGCGAGCCGGAGCCGCACCTCGGCGGCCGCGTGCTGGCGACGCCGCGCGGCAAGGTCATCGGCGGCTCGTCGTCGATCAACGGCATGGTCTATGTGCGCGGCCATGCCCGCGACTTCGACCATTGGGCCGAACAGGGCGCGACCGGCTGGGGCTTTGCCGATGTGCTCCCGTACTTCAAGCGCATGGAGGACAGCAATGGCGGCGAGAATGGCTGGCGCGGCCATGGCGGGCCGCTGACTGTGCAGCGCGGCTCGAGGACGAACCCACTCTACGGCGCCTTCGTCGAGGCAGGCCGTCAGGCCGGTTTCGAGCTGACCGACGACTATAATGGCGCGAAGCAGGAAGGCTTTGGGCCGATGGAGCAGACCATTCGCGGCGGCCGTCGCTGGTCCGCGGCGAGCGCCTATCTGAGGCCGGCGCTGAGGCGGAAAAATGTCAGCCTGGTCAAAGGTTTCGCCCGGCGGGTAATCGTCGAGAATCAACGCGCCACCGGCGTCGAGATCGAAGTGCGCAAACGGATTCAGGTGGTCAGAGCGCGGCGCGAGGTGATCGTTGCCGCGTCCTCGATCAACTCGCCCAAGATCCTGATGCTGTCCGGCATCGGCCCCGGCCAGCACCTTAGGGAGAACGGCATCCCGGTGATCGCCGACCGGCCCGGAGTCGGCCGCAATCTGCAGGACCATATGGAACTTTACATCCAGCAGGAATCGACAAAGCCGATCACGCTGAACTCCGTCTTGAACCCGTTCTCGAAGGCGCTGATCGGGGCACAATGGCTGTTCTTCAAATCCGGCCTCGGTGCCACCAATCATTTCGAGGCGGCCGCCTTCGTGCGCTCGCGCGCCGGCGTCGACTATCCCGATATCCAGTATCACTTCATCCCGGCCGCGGTCCGCTATGACGGCAAGGCGGCGGCCAAGGCGCATGGTTTCCAGGCGCATGTCGGGCCGATGCGGTCGAAGTCGCGCGGTTCGGTCACGCTGCGCTCGCCCGATCCCAAATCGAAGCCGGTGATCCGCTTCAACTACATGTCGCATCCGGACGACTGGACGGAGTTCCGCCACTGCATCCGGCTGACCCGCGAGATCTTCGGGCAAGCGGCCTTCGATCCGTACCGCGGGAAGGAACTGTCGCCGGGCTCGCATGTACAATCGGATGAAGAGCTCGACGCCTTCATTCGCGACCACGCCGAAAGCGCCTACCACCCTTGCGGCACCTGCAAGTTGGGCCGTGCCGATGATGCGATGAGCGTCGTCGATCCGGAATGCCGCGTCATTGGCGTCGAAGGGCTTCTGGTCGCCGATTCCTCGATCTTTCCACGCGTCACCAACGGCAATCTCAACGCGCCGTCGATCATGACCGGCGAGAAGGCCGCCGACCACATTCTCGGGCGTACGCCGCTGCCACCGTCCAACCAGGAACCATGGATCAATCCGCGCTGGCAGGTGTCGGACAGATAGGCCATGATCCGGCGGACGCATATTCCGCATGCCGCGACAAGACGATTTGGAGAACAGTCATGCGCGCCCAGCCAACGGCATCGCATTATGTCAACGGCCGCTATATCGACGACGAGCGCGGCGCAGCGCTGCCGGTTATCTATCCGGCAACTGGCGAGACCATCGCCATGCTGCGCTCGGCGACGCCGAACGTGCTGGAGCTCGCGATCGAGGCGGCGCGTGCAGCACAACCGGCCTGGGCGCGGCTGAAGCCGGTCGAACGCGGCCGCATCCTGCGCCGCGCCGCCGACATCTTGCGCGCGCGCAATGCCGATCTGGCGCGCATCGAGACGCTGGATACCGGTAAGCCGATCCAGGAGACGCTGGTTGCGGACGCCCCGTCGGCGGCCGACTGCCTGGAATATTTCGGCGGCGCCGTCGCCGCCTTTAATGGCGAAGCCGTCGATCTCGGCGGACCCTTTGCCTATACCAGGCGCGAGGCGCTCGGCGTTTGCGTCGGCATCGGCGCCTGGAACTATCCGATCCAGATCGCCGGCTGGAAGTCGGCGCCGGCCCTCGCCATGGGCAATGCGATGGTGTTCAAGCCCTCGGAGAACACGCCGCTTTCAGCGCTGGCGCTCGCCGAGATCTACACCGAGGCCGGGCTGCCCGACGGGCTGTTCAACGTCGTGCAGGGTTTTGGCGATGTCGGCGCCGGTCTTGTCGGACATGATGTCGTCGCAAAGGTCTCGGTGACCGGCTCGGTGCCGACCGGCCGCAAGGTGCTGTCGCTCGCCGGCTCGAAGATGAAGCACGCGACGATGGAGCTCGGCGGCAAGTCGCCGCTGATCGTCTTCGAAGACGCCAACCTCGAAAATGCCATCGGCGGCGCGATGCTCGGCAATTTCTATTCGACCGGCCAGATCTGCTCCAACGGCACGCGGGTCTTCGTGCAGAGCAGCATCCATGACCGTTTCGTCGAGAGGCTGACCGAACGGACGAAGAAAATCCGCATCGGCGATCCGCTCGATCTGGACACGCAGATGGGGCCGCTGGTCTCGAAGGCGCAGCACGACAAGGTGGTTTCTTACATCGAGGCCGGCAAGCAGGATGGCGCGGTGCTCGCCTGCGGCGGAAACGTGCCTTCGCTGCAGGGTTTCCAGGGTGGCTTCTTCGTCGAGCCGACGGTGTTCACCGGTGTCACCGACACGATGCGCATCGCGCGCGAGGAGATTTTCGGGCCGGTGATGAGTGTGCTGAAATTCGACAGCGAGGACGAGGTGATCGAGCGCGCCAACGATACCGAATTCGGCCTCGCCGCTGGCGTGTTCACCCGCGATCTGCAGCGCGCCCATCGTGTCATCGCCGAACTGCAGGCCGGCACCTGCTGGATCAACGCCTACAATCTGACGCCGGTCGAAATCCCCTTCGGCGGCTTCAAGCAGTCCGGCATCGGCCGCGAGAATTCGCTCGCGGCACTGGCGCTCTATTCGCAACTGAAGTCGGTCTATGTCGAGACCGGGGATGTCGCCAGCCCGTACTGATCCTTGCAGGCTGTGCCGTCCAGATATTGGGTCAGCGCGCAGACCAGATGATAGAAGATGCTGGCCGGCACCTCGCTTGCCAGTGAACGGCCGCGCTCGTCGATGCGGTCGATCCACAGGCCGAGCGGGGCGGGATTGATGTGCCAGCGGAACAGCCGGCCGACACGCGCCTCGATTTCCGGCTTCAGGTCGGGACCGCCCGAACCGTCCAGCGCGATCGCCGCCTTGATCGCTTCGGCCTGTGGCCAGCTGCGCGAGACGCGGTCGAGCGGCAGCCCTTGCCGCGAGACCGCGCCGTAGGCGAGGCCTGTGGCGCGGTTCAGGCCATTGGCAATTGCCGACGCGTAAAGCTTCCGGGCAAGGCCGGTCAAGCCGCTCTGGCCGCTGCGCCCGGCGAAGTCGACCAGCAGCGAAGCCCATTCGAAATGATGGCCGGGTTCGGTCCACGTGCCCTTCTCGCCAGGGGCCGGCCGCCATTCATTGTCGAAATACTCACCCAGCGTCCAGCTTTCCGGGTCGAAGAAATGGCTGCGGAACAGATCGACGATGCGCGCGGCGCGACGAAGATAGGCGCGCTCGCCCGTCGCCTGATGCCAGGCCAGGAATGCCTCGAGCAGATGCATGTGCGGGTTGGAGCGGCGCTCGCCCTCGCCGCTCGAGGTCTCGCGGAAGCCGGTCAGGCGTTCGTCCTCGAGATGCGCGTCGATGAACGCGAAGGTCTCCTCGCCAAGCCGCAACGCATCGGGATTACCGCACATATGGGCATGCGCAAGCGCCAGGAGCACGCAGGAATGGTCATAGGCATCCTCGGCGGCGTCGGCGACGGTGCCGTCGACGTTGAGCGTGCGTACCCAGCCGCCATTGTCGGTACGTCCGTGCCTGGCCATGAATTCGAGGCCGTGGCTGATCAGCCGATCGGCCGGGCCGTTCCAGCCGCGCGCCTTGGCGACGGCGAAGGCGTAGATCTGCCTGGCCTGCGTGCGCATGCGTTTGGGTTTCATCAGCGGGGCGGCATCGAAGCCGAGCGCCTCGTGGAACCCGCCATGGCGCTCATCGACGCCGACCGTCGACCACAACGGCACCGTCTCCTCGAACAGCCAATGGTGCACGCGGCGCTGCCAGGCGCCGCTTTCGATGACGCGGTCGTCGGCGGGCGTGAACCTGGTCTCGAGGCGGCCGCTTTTTTCGAGCTGCTCGACGATCTTCTTGACGTTCTGGCTGTGGCTGACCGGCGCGACGAAAGTGGCGTCGGCCGTCGACACGATGGCGACGTCCTTCAGGCCTATGGCCGACAGCAGGCGGCCGTCGCTGCGGATATAGGAGTTCTCGCAATCGATGGCAACGACATCGCCGACAATGACATTGCCCTGCGTGTCGGAGGGGCCGACGTCGAGCAGCGATTGCCAGGAGCCGAGATCATTCCAGCGAAAGCCGGCCGGCACCATGGCGATGCCGCTGGCGCGCTCCATGATCGCATAGTCGATCGATGTCGATGGGATGGCGGCATAGAGCTCCAGAGGCATGTAGAGGCCGGAAAGATCCGATGTCGCAGCCTGGTAGGCAGCCTCTGTGGCGCTCCAGATGTCGGGCTGGAAGGCCATGAAAGCGTCGCGCATGGCACTGGCGCGAAACAGGAAGATGCCGGTGTTCCAGTAGAAATTGCCGGCCTCGAGATAGCTCTGCGCCGTGGCGAGATCGGGTTTTTCGACGAAACGCGAGACATCGCAGATGCCATCGCGCTCGCCGGCCACCTCGATGTAGCCGTAACCGGTCTCGGGTTGGGCGGGCTTGATGCCGAACACCACCAACCTGCCTTGGCGCGCGGCCGCAGTGCCGGCCTCGATGCTCCGCCAGAACTGCTGCGCGGTCGCGATCTCATGGTCGGACGGCACCACCAGTACCAGGCTGTCGCCGAATTCCGACAGCGTGCGCAGGCTTGCCAAAGCGACGGCCGCCGCGGTGTTGCGTCCGGTCGGCTCGAAGAGCGGACCGCCGCCGGAAAGCTCGTGACCGGCAATGTCGGCATGAACGCGGTCGGCATGCCTTTCCGAGGCAATCAGGAAAACCGGCGTTTCGCCTTCCAGCCGCGCGGTCAGCCGGCGCAGCGTCTTGGCCAGCATCGAGCCGTCGCCGGAGAAATCATGGAACTGCTTGGGATTGTCCTCGCGCGACAGCGGCCACAGCCGCGAGCCGACGCCGCCGCTCATCACAAAACTGACGATCCGTTCGGTCATGAAAACAAGCCTCGTGCTCAAAAGGTCTGATTGTAGGCGCCGACTTCGGAGCTGCGGCGCAGCACCGCATCGACGCCTTCGAACATCTGCCGCCGCCGCTCGGACGATACCGGACTCTCCACCACCACCACAAGCTCAGGCTTGTTCGATGATGCCCGCACCAACCCCCAGGTACCATCCTCCGCAACGACCCTGACGCCGTTGACGGTGATCAGTTCGGCGATCTTCTGGCCGGCGAAGACGGCGCCCTCGTCCTTCATCTTGCGAAAGTCGCCTACGACGCGCTCGACCACGCCGTATTTGAGTTCGTCGGCGCAATGTGGCGACATGGTCGGCGTGCCGAAGGTCAACGGCAGATCGCGGTAAAGATCCGCCATGCTGCTTTGCGGGCTGCGATCCAGCATCTGGCATATGGCGATGGCCGTGACCAGGCCATCGTCATAGCCGCGGCCGATCGGCGGATTGAAGAAGAAATGGCCCGATTTCTCGAAACCGGCGGCGGCGCCGAGTTCGGCGACGCGCCGCTTGATATAGGAGTGACCGGTTTTCCAATAGTCGGTGACCGCGCCATTTTCCCGCAACACCTTGTCAGTCATGAACAACCCGGTCGACTTGACGTCGACGACGAAAGTCGAGCCGGGATAGAGGTGCGAAATGTCGCGCGCCAGCATGACGCCGACCTTGTCGGCGAATATCTCGTTGCCTTCATTGTCGACCACGCCGCAGCGGTCGCCGTCGCCGTCGAAACCGAGCCCGACATCGGCGCCCGTTTCCAGCACCTTGTCGCGAATGGCGTGCAGCATCTGCATGTCTTCGGGGTTGGGATTGTAATTGGGAAAAGTATGATCGAGCTCGACGTCGAGCGGGATCACCTCGCAGCCGATCCTTTCCAGTGCCTCGGGAGCGAAAGCCCCGGCGGTGCCGTTGCCGCAAGCGGCCACCACCTTGAGCTTCCTGGAGATACGCTTTCCCGCTGTCAGATCGTCGAGGTAGGTTTTGCGGAAATCCGCAACGAAGTCATAGGAGCCACCACCGACAAGGTCGAAATCGCCTGAGAGCACGATCGCCTTCAGCGCGCTCATCTCCTCCGGACCAAAAGTCAGCGGGCGCGCCGCGCCCATCTTGACGCCGGTCCAGCCATTCTCGTTGTGCGAGGCAGTGACCATGGCGACGGAGGGCGTGTCGAGCGCGAACTGGGCGAAATAAGCCATCGGCGACAGGGCCAGCCCGATATCCTTGACCCGTGCGCCGGCTGCCATCAGCCCGGAAACCAGCGCCAGCTTTATGGCAAGCGAATAGGAACGGAAATCGTGACCGGTGACGATGTCGGGTCCGGCACCCAGGCGACGGATCAGCGTGCCGAGCCCCATGCCGAGCGCCTGGACGCCGATCAGATTGAGTTCCGGCGTTTCGTTCGAGCCGGGATGGCCGAACCACCAGCGCGCATCATATTCGCGAAACCCGGAGGGTTTGATCAGCGCCGAGGTTTCAAACTCAAAAGTGTTTGGTCTGACATCGCTAACGATCTTCATCGACAAGGCTGCAAACTCCAGGCGGCTGAATCAGGTGCTTCGAGGCAAGTGGACGGTTACCCAGATGCCCTTTAAGCCGTGTTTGTGCGACAGGAAACTGAAACCTGTATGACGTGGCGGCGAAAGCGAAAGAAATGCGACAGAAGCGCTGCCATTGGCGCTTGCAGTAACCAAACGCGGCGGCTATAAGCCCGCGGTCTGGTTACGGAGTGTAGCGCAGCCTGGTAGCGCACATCGTTCGGGACGATGGGGTCGCAGGTTCAAATCCTGCCACTCCGACCAGAAAAAACATCCCCGGTTCAAGGCCCGCAGGCGCTCTTTCCAAATTGCCCCTATACATTCGGACAAGAAGGCAGGTCTGGCCGGGGAGAGGCTAAGCGGTGCCCGCAGGGGCATCGGATCGCGGCTAATGCCGACGCGAGCGGATGTTCGTCATCGGCAAAAAGCGACTTTCCATGGCACCCGAAACCTCCCCCGCTTCGGCATGCCAAGTCGTCCGGTGAAGGCCGGCGTGAGATTTACACCTCAGTTATAACCGCAACATGGGGTAGCCCGGGCCACCATTTTGACGCGGCTGTCGGCTACCCTCCGGGAACTCACCAAAACCTATCGTCCGGCGCGAAAGCCAAGCCGGTGCGATTCCTCCGCCGCATTTCGCAAGTCTTTGCATCTCACAGCACTATCGCCCATTTTGCTTGTTGCAAAGCCGGTCTTGTTGCCTCTTCTAACGATCCCCATCCGCAGGACGAACAACTTCGGAGCAAAAAAGGGGACCATCGTGATGACCCATCATCATGCACGCACGGCAGCGGCGTCTAGCGCTTCAGGTATGCTGCGCCCTCAACTCGGGCCTGCCGCCGCCGGCAAATATCAGCCCCCGATCTCCAGGGCCGATGCCCGCCGCCTGACTGTCGGTGACATCCTCGCCGCCTATGCCGAAGCACGCCAGGCCAAGATTGCCGGTCGCAAGGAATTTCTCGCCAGGATGCGTTTTCTGAACGAATTCTTCGGCACCGAGCCGGTCGCCAGCATCAATGGAGATCGCTGCCGCGCCTATGTCGAGCACCGTTCGCGCGAGCGCAATCGGGTAGAGCGTGAGCGAATCGCCAAGCTCAAAGCTGCGGCGATGGAGACCCGCCGTGCGTTACTCCCGGCGTGGCGAGACAAGGACTTTACATCAGGCCCGCGTCGCGATCTTGAGGACCTCCGCTCGGCGATCAACTTTTGGGCCAAGGAATACGGTCTCGATCCGAAGCCGTCCGTCACCTTGCCAGACAAACCAGCAGCGCGCGAGCGCTGGCTGACGCGCGAGGAAGCAGCGGGACTGCTGCGCGCGGCATTGCGGCTGCGCCGGAAGCACGGTCAGTATGCTCATCTCTGCCGCTTTATCATTGTGGGGCTCTACACTGGCTGCAGACATCGTTCAATCCTGCAACTCAATTGGGATGGCGAGGCCGCAGAAGCTTGGCCGGACCTAGGCCGCGGCGTGCTCTATTGCAAAGATCAGCACGCGAAAAAAAGCAAGAAATGGCGTCCGCCGACGCGACTGCCGTCACGGCTGATCGCCCATATGCGCCGCTGGAAGCGTATCGATTGCGACTGCGGGCCGGTCGTCCATGACAGCCTGGGCGAACCGACAAAGCGCATCGAGAAGGCGTTCCGCACCTGCCGCGTGGAAGCCGGGCTCGGCCACGATGTCACCCCGAATGTGCTTCGCTATACCCGCGCCATGTGGCCTGTGCTGTGCGACGTCGACATGTGGCGGATCGCCAGCAAGGCTATGCGCTCAGGCGAAATCGCGTGACATCGATGGCCGCGGCCATCAGTGTCTGTGTGTAGGTTGCCTGCGGATTGCTGAAGATCGCCTCTGCCGGCCCCTCCTCGACGATCTTGCCCTGTTTCATAACGATGATGTAGTCGGCCATGGCGCGCACGACGGCGAGATCGTGGCTGATGAACAGATAGGACAGTTCGTGGTCGGCCTGCAGCTTGCGCAGCAATTCGACGATCTGCTTCTGCACCGAGCGGTCCAGCGCCGAGGTCGGCTCGTCCAGCACCACCACTTTCGGCTTGAGGATCATGGCGCGCGCAATGGCGATGCGCTGCCGCTGGCCGCCGGAGAATTCGTGCGGATAGCGGTTGCGCGTGTTCGGATCGAGCCCGACTTCGAGCAAGGCATCGACCGCGCGGAGATCGCGCTGCCTGCCCGACAGATTGGGCTCGTGGACCAGAAGACCCTCGGTGATTATCTGGCCGACGGTCATGCGTGGCGACAGCGAGCCGAATGGATCCTGGAAGACCAGCTGTAATTCGCGCCGCAGCGGCCGCATCGCCTGGCGGTCAGCGTGGGAAATGTCGCGGTCGCCAAGCCGGATGATGCCGTCGCTGGGCAGGAGCCGCAGCAAGGCGCGGCCGAGCGTCGATTTTCCCGATCCGGATTCGCCGACGATGCCGATCGTCTGGTTGCGCTTCAGCCGTATCGAAATGCGATCGACGGCGCGCAGCAGCAGCGGCTCGCCGCCAAGAAATCCGCCGCCGATCTTGAAGGTCACCTCGACGTTCCTGCCTTCAAGCAGGACAGGGGCATTCGGAGGCGGCGGCGCCTTGGTGCCGGTCGGTTCGGCGGCAAGCAGCATCTTGGTGTAGCCGTGCTGCGGGTTGGCGAAGATTGCTTCCGCCTCGCCCTCCTCGACCACCTCGCCATAGCGCATCACATAGACCCGGTCGGCAAAGCGCCTGACGATGCCGAGATCGTGGGTGATGAAGACGATCGCCATGCCGAGCTTGCGCTGCAGTTCGGCGAGCAGCATGAGGATCTGCGCCTGGATGGTGACGTCGAGCGCGGTCGTCGGCTCGTCGGCGATCAGTATGTCGGGATCGTTGGCCAGCGCCATGGCGATCATTACGCGCTGGCGCTGGCCGCCCGACAACTCGTGCGGATAGGATTTCATCCGCCGCTCCGGATCGGGAATATGGACCAGCCGCAGCAGCTTGAGCGCCTCCTCGCGCGCCGCGGCGGCGCCAAGTCCGCGATGCTTGCGGATCGGCTCGATCAGCTGGTTGCCGATCGAATAGAGCGGGTCGAGCGAAGTCATCGGCTCCTGGAAGATCATGCTGATCTTGCGGCCGCGGATCTTGTTGAGCTCTGGCTTGCCCAGCGTCAAAAGATTGCGGCCGCGATAATCGACGGTGCCGGTGGCTTCGCCGTTCGAGGCGAGCAGGCTCATCGCCGCCATCATCGTCTGGCTCTTGCCGGAACCGGATTCGCCGACGACGGCGACGGTTTCGCCTGATTTGACGTGGATGTTGATGCCCTTCACCGCCTCCACCACACCGTCGAGGGTGCGGAAGCGGACGCAAAGGTCCTTGACGCTGAGGATGGTTTCGGAAGCAGCCATCTCAACGATCTTTCGGGTCGAGCGCGTCGCGCAGCCCATCGCCGACGAAGTTCAGCGCGAACAGCGTGGAGACGAGAAAGAAGGCCGGGAACAGAAGCAGCCAGTTGGCCGAGCCGATGTTCTGGGCGCCGACCGAAATCAGCACGCCCCAGCTGGTCATCGGCTCCTGGACGCCGAGCCCGAGGAACGACAAAAAACTCTCCAGGATGATGACCTGCGGCACGAGCAGCGTCATGTAGATCACCACCGGCCCGAGCAAATTGGGGATCACATGGCGCAGCAGAATGCCGCGCTGGCCGACGCCCATCGCCTCCGCCGCCTGGACATATTCCTGCCGGCGGATCGACAGCGCCTGTCCGCGCACGATGCGCGCCATATCGAGCCACAGCACCGCGCCGACGGCCAGGAACATCAGCACGAAGTTCCTGCCGAAGAACACCACCAGCATGATGACGAAGAAGATGAACGGCAAAGAATAGAGCACGTCGACGACACGCATCATCACCTCGTCGACCCTGCCGCCGGCAAGGCCGGCGGTGGCGCCGTAGAGCACGCCGATGACCACGGCTACGATGCCGGCAAGCAGGCCGATGGCCAGCGATATGCGCCCGGCCATCAGCGTTCGGGACAAGAGATCGCGGCCGGTATTGTCGGTGCCGAACAGGAAATATTGCTGCTTGATCGAGGCACTCATCACCATTTCGAGACCGTCCGGCGATTTGCTCTCGATCTTTGTGTCATCAAAGGTATCGGAACGATCAAGGTAGCGAATGTTGCGGTCGTCGATCGGCTTGGACGATTTTACGGTAACGAACACACGGCTGCCCTCCTGCCGCCACTCCTTGATTTCGGCGCGCATGCGCCTGATCGCCTCGTCGAGAGCGCCTTCGATCATGTCGGCCTTCGGATAGGCGGAGAAGCTCGGCGGCGTACGGACGTAATCGCCATAGATGGTGGTGTATTGGTGCGGCACGAAAGAGGGCCCAAACACGCTGATGACGGCGATGAAGGCAAGATAATAGAGGCTGAGCATGGCTGCGCGATTGGCCTTGAGGCGCGCCCAGGCGTCACCCCACAGGGATCGGCCGACGACCGGTGCGGCTACTGCGATATCAGTCATAGCGCACCCTCGGATCGACGACCCCGTAGAGGACGTCGACGATCAGGTTGAAGACAATTGTGAAGAGCGCGATCACCACCACTGTCCCCATCACCAGTGTGTAGTCACGGTTGAGCGCAGCAACGACAAAATGGCGGCCGATGCCCGGGATAGAGAAGATGGTCTCGACAATAATCGAGCCAGTGAGAAGGGCCGCGGCTGCCGGACCGGTGAAGGAGACGATCGGCAGGATGGCGCCGCGCAGCGCATGCTTGACGACGACTGACCAGTCGGACAGGCCGAGAGCGCGCGCGGTGCGGATGTGATGCGAGTGCAGCGATTCGATCATCGAGCCGCGCATCAGGCGGGCAACGATGGCGATCTGCGGCAGAGCGAGCGTCAGTACCGGGCCGACCTTGTTGATGAGGGCTCCATCGCCCCAGCCGCCGATCGGCAGCAGCTTCCAGGTCAATCCGAATACAAGCTGGATTATCGGGGCGATGACGAAGGTTGGTATGGTGCTGCCGGCGGTCGCCAGCGCGATCACAGAATAGTCGGCAAGCTTGTTCTGGTTGAGCGCGGCAACAGTGCCGAGCACGCTGCCGAGGAGCAGCGCCAGAACGAGCGCCGAAGCGCCAAGTTGGATCGAGATCGGCAGGCCTTCCCTGAACAACTCGCCGACGGTGAAATCCGGCATGTTGTAGCTGGGGCCGAAATTGCCGCGCAGAAGATTGCCCAAATAATGGAGGTACTGCAGCCAGAGCGGGTCGTTGAGCCCGAACTGGGCTTCGAGATTGGCCCTGATCTCGGGGCTCAGGCCCCGCTCCTGGTTGAACGGGCCGCCCGGCGCGACGCGTATCAGAAAGAACGCTATAGTCACGATGACGAACAGCGTCGGGATGGCGGTCAGGAGCCGCCGGAAAACGAATCGCAGCATCGATGCCCCGCTTGATCCAGAGCAGCGCGCGTCCGGCTGGACGATTGCGCTCTAGCCTTCAAATCTTCGCACCGACATTGTCGAAAATCGAATCCGGTTCCCGGGCCGATGCGATGGCAAACCGGCGCCGCCGCGCATTGAGTCGCGCGGCGGCCTGGCTAAGGGATCAGTCCTTGCTGATGAAGCGGGACGGATGGATGTCCATCACATTGTCGTCGAAGCCGTGCAGCTTCGAGGAAACGATGTCGTGGTAGCTGTAGTAGAGAAGCGGGATCTCGCCGACGTCGTCGACGAGGATGCGCTCGGCCTCGGCGAGTTCCTTCATGCGCTGTTCGGGCTTGCCGCCGGCGGCGGCGGCCTTGTCCATGGCCGCCTCGAATTTCGGGCTGTTATAGCTCGAATAATTGTTGCCGCTGGCCTTGCGAGATATGCCGAGGAAGGTTTCCGGGTCCTTGTAATCGGCGATCCAGGCGGCACGCGCCACATCGTAGTCGCCCTTCTGCTCGAGGAAGGAGTAGTGGGTCTTGGTGTCGGTGTTGAGCAGCGTGACCTCGACGCCAAGCGGCTTCAACTGTTCCTGGATGGCGACAGCGGTGTTCTTGTGGTTTTCCGAGGTGTTGTAGCGGATCTGCATCTTCAACGGATGCTCGGGTGTATAGCCGAGTTTCTCGAGGATCTTCTTGGCAGCGTCCTCGCGGTCGATCTGCGGCATGTCGGCGTATTTGGCCAGTGCCGGCGTGTAGCCCTGGATACCCGGAGGGACCATCGAATAGCCGGGCAGCATCGAATTCTGCCAGACTTTTTCAGCGAGGAAGTCGCGATCGATCGCCATCGAGATAGCGTTGCGCAGTTCGACGTTGTCCCAAGGCGCCTTGTCGGTCTTGATCGCGTAATAGTAGATGCCGAGATATGGCCCGACACGGACCTGGTCGCCGAATTTGGTCTTGAGATCGGCGAGCTGTTCGGTCGGCAGGTCACCGTAACTGTCGAATTCGCCGGCCTCGAAGCGCTTCATCGCGGACGAGCGATCCTCGGTCGGGATGTAGTTGACCACGTCGAACTTGACGCTGGCGGCGTCCCAGAATTTCGGATTCTTGACCAGCTTCAGATGGTCGTTGGGAATCCACTCCGCCGCTGTAAAGGCCCCGTTGGAGACCAGCTTGCCTGCCTTGATCCAGTCGGCGCCAAGCTTTTCGATAGACGCCTTGTTAACTGGATAGGTCGCCTGATGGGTCAGCATCTCCAGAAAGTAAGGCGTTGGCGCCTTGAGCGTGACTTCGAGGGTAGTTGCATCAATCGCCTTGACGCCCATATCCTCCGGCTTGCCCTTCTTGGTGTTGACTTCCTCGGCACCCTTCACAGGATAGAGCATGGAAGCGTATTCGGCTGCGGTGGCCGGATCTTCAAGCCGACGGAACGAATAAACGAAGTCGTCCGCCGTCACCGGGCTGCCATCCGACCAGAGGCCGTCCTTGCGCAGCTTGAAGGTGTAGACGGTGCCGTCGTCGGACACCGTCCAGCTTTCGGCGGCGCCTGGAATGAGATTCGTCTTCTGGTCATGCATCACGAGGCCCTGGAACAGGTCGCGTATGATATCGGCTTCGTAGACCGTCGAGGTCTTGTGCGGATCGAGCGTCTCCGCTTCGGCGGCGGCTCCGCGGTTGTAGACGGTTTCGGCGAAAGCCGGCGTGTAGAACGTACCGGCGGCCAAGACCATGGTCGTGGCGAGTACCGTCGCCTTCAGCACATGTTTCAGCATGGAGTTCTCCCTAATGACGTCGCCCTTCAGCCACGTCTCTAAGTGTTGACGCCCCGAAACCGATTGGTTGGTTCCTTTCGAGCGCGCAGCCGGTTCCCTCTCCGGCAGCTGGTGGCCAAACAGTAACGTGGAGATTTTTTATTTCAACAGACTCTCGGGGTCACCCAAAGTAAGGGGGCCGGGGCAGTCGTTTTGCGGGCGGCCAATCAATGGTCGAAACCATGAGTTTGACTGGGTTTCCCGGCCAGAACGCCGATCTGGGAAATAATCTGGCCGATCATTTCAGTTTACCGGATTGTATTAATTGGTTCTTAGGCAACCAAGGGTTACAAATTTCGATGGAATCGGCACATCGACCTTGGGTTCCAACGGGCAAGGGCAATGAACAAGATAGACAGTAATACTGTCGCATTGAAGCGTAAAATATTGCGCCACGTACGGACGAATCTACGCAAAATTGGAGAAGACTCCGGAACTTCCGCGGTCGAGTTCGCCCTGCTTTCCCCAATCTTTATCCTTCTTTTGCTCGGAATGGTTGCATATGGTATCTATTTTGGTGCAAGCAACTCCTTGCAGCAAATCGCCGCCGATGCCGCCCGCACCGCAATTGCCGGATTGAATCAAACCGAGCGCCAGGCGCTGGTGGCGAGTTTCGTCAAAAACAATGCCAGTGGATACCCGTTCGTCGATTCCGGCAAGCTGACCTATCAGGCGACGGACAGCACGGCCGACGGAAATCAGTTCGTCGTGTCGATCCAGTACGATGCCAGCAACCTGCCGATCTGGAACCTGTTGCCAAGCCTTGCGATGCCGCAAACCACGATGTCGCGCAGATCTACCATCAGGATTGGAGGCATTTGAAATGTCGCAGTTCTTGCTGAGGAGCATCGGGCGGATCGCTCGCTCGATGGTTGGCGACAAGAAGGCGAACTTTGCCGTCATGACGGCGCTGACAGCGCCATTCGCGCTGGGGCTGGCGGCCTTCGCTGTCGACGAAGGTTCGATCTACACGGAGCGCAGGGAAGCCCAGGCGATGACCGATCTGGCGGCGATCACCGCGGCGTCGAACATCAACAATATGGAAGCCGCGGCGGTAACCACGCTCAGTGACAACCGAATGCCCGGCATCATTGTTCAAAAGGCAGGTCAGACAATGGTTCCCACGGTTGGCAAAACCGTCGTGTCGGTCACCGGCGGCCGATACTCAGCGGCGTCCTCCGTTGGCGTCGACAAGCGCTTCGAAGCCGGTAAAACGCCTTACAACGCCGTTCGCGTCACTCTGCAAAAAATCCCCGCCCGGTATTTCGCCAGTTCGCTCATCCCTACTCCGGTTGTCGGCACCGAAGCCATTGCCAGCGTGACCCCGCAAGCGATGTTCTCGGTCGGGTCCAGGCTCCTCAGCGTCAATGGCGGCATCCTCAACGCGCTTCTCAGCAAGTTGCTGGGCGCCAACATTTCGCTCAGCGTCATGGACTACAACGCGCTGATCTCGGCCGATGTGAACGTGCTTTCGTTCGTCGATGCCCTTGCCGTACAGTTGCAACTGACAGGTGTCAGCTATTCCGACGTGCTGGCGTCAAAAGCGACGGTAGGCCAGATCGCGACCGCCATGGCCAATGCGTCCGGGTCGGGCAGCGCCAGCAAACTTGTGCTGCAGACGATCGCGTCGAGGGCCACCAACACGGTCAAGATACCCCTCAGTCATCTTATCGATCTTGGCTCGATCGGTAAGCTCGGCCTCGGACAAAAGTCTCCCGGCTTTTCCGTCGACGCAAGCGCGATGGGCATGCTGGGTGCCGCCGCCTCGCTGGCCAATGGCTCAAACCAGGTCCAGGTCGATCTCGGCGCCACTATTCCGGGACTTACCTCCACCACGCTCGCCATCGCCATCGGTGAACCGATGCAATACTCACCCTGGCTGGCCGTCGGGGAAAAAGGCACCGTGGTGCGCACCGCGCAGACGCGCATCAAGCTGGTCACCACAGTGGGCATCGGCAATTCCAATCTCGGCGGCGGCATCAGCCTGCTGTCCGTCAACCTGCCTCTGCACGTCGAAGTCGCCTATGCGGAAGCCAAGCTAACCGACATCAGCTGCCCGACGGGCCGGCCGGATAGCATCAAGGTTTCGATCGCCGCGCAGCCTGGCGTGGCCTCGCTGCACCTTGCCACCAGCGACGCCGACAACAACCCATCGGCCTTCGCCGATTTCAGCAATCCGCAATCGTTCTCCGATGCCACGATTGCACAGGTAAGCGTAAAGCTTCTGCTGCTCACCCTCAATCTGCTCGATGTGAAGGGTTCGTCATCACTTGCCATCACCAACAACGATCCGACCGCATTGACGTTCGACAGCACCGATATCGCCAACAAGACGATAAAAACTGTCGCCACAAAAAACCTGACGCAATCACTCACGACATCGCTGGTCAGCGGCCTCTCGCTCTCGGTCAATGCACTGGGCCTCGGACTGGACGTGACGGCCCTGCTCGGAACGGTTAAGCCGGCGGTGGTAACGGTTCTGAACGGCGTGACGGCGCCGGTCGACGAACTGGTCTATAACGTGCTTGCAGCTGTCGGCGTGCATGTCGGCGAGGCCGATGTGCGGGTTGTCGGCGCGACTTGCGGGCGCTCCGTGCTCGTTCAATGAGATAATGAAATAGAGCTCAGCCGATCCGGCCGAGGAAGCAGCCCAGCGGCGGCAGCGACAGAGTTCTTTCCTGCAAGACGCCGGCAGCACCGCCAAGATCTCTCGGCTCTATCGCTTCCAGATCCGGTGGCAATTGCCAGCCGGCCGGCTCGTCGGCGAAATTGAAAACACACAGCAGCTTTTCGTCACCGCCTTCGCGAATGAAAGCAAGGACGTCGCCTTCGGCATCGAGGAACCGGATCGAGCCTCGAACCAGCGCCGGATGCTGCTTGCGCAAGGCCAGCATCGCCCGGTAGCTCGCCAGGACGGAGGTTTGCTCGCCGTCCTGGACGTCGACCGCCTGGGCGCGATGGCTTGTCGGGACCGGAAGCCACGGCTTGCCGGTCGAAAAGCCGGCATTGTCGGCGCCAGCCTCCCAGACCATCGGCGTTCGGCACCCATCCCGTCCCTTGATTGCCGGCCAGAACCGGATGCCGAAGGGATCGCGCAAATCCTTGAACGCCAGTTCAGCCTCCTCCAGCCCGAGTTCTTCGCCCTGGTAGAGGCAGATCGATCCGCGCAGGCAGGAAAGCAGCACGATCGAGAATTTCGCCACCCTGTCCGGATCGCCGCCCGGCCTTGTCCATCGACTGACATGGCGCACGACATCGTGGTTGGAGAACGCCCAGCAAACCCAGCCGTCGAACACCGTACTCTCGAAGGCCTCGACACAGCCACGCACATGCGACGCCGAGAATTGCGGGCCGAGCAGGTCGAACGTGTAGGACATTTGGAGCTTGTCGCCACCGCCGGTATAGGCGGCGAGCGTCTGCAAGGAACGAGTTTCGTCGCCAATCTCGCCGACAGCGACGCGGCCTTCATATTCGTCAAGCAAGGTCCGGAAGCGCCTGAGGAAAGCAAGGTTTTCCGGCTGGCTCTTGTCGAACAGATGCTCCTGATAGAGATAGGGGCTGGTTGCCGTATTGGTGCCGGCGACGCTTTCCGCCAAAGGCGGGTTGCTGCGCAGCCAGCGGTCGTGGACGTAATAGTTGACCGTATCCAGCCGGAAACCGTCGACGCCGCGCTCGAGCCAGAACCGCACCGTTTCCAGCAAGGCGTCCTGCACCTGCGGGTTGTGGAAATTCAGGTCCGGCTGCGAGGCGAGGAAATTGTGCAGGTAATATTGCCTGCGCGTTGCGTCCCATTCCCAGGCCGGGCCGCCGAAAAGCGACAGCCAGTTGTTGGGGGCGGTGCCGTCGGGCTTCGCATCGGCCCAGACGTACCAGTCGGCCTTGGGGTTGTCGCGGCTCGTGCGGCTTTCGACGAACCATTCGTGCCGATCCGACGAATGCGACAAGACCTGATCGATGATCACCTTCAGGCCGAGCCGGTGTGCCTCGGCAACCAGCGCGTCGAAATCCTCTGATGTGCCGAACATCGGATCGACGGCGCAGTAATCCGAAACGTCGTAACCCATATCGGCCATTGGCGACTTGAAGAAAGGCGACAGCCAAACCGCGTCGACACCGAGCGATGCGACATGGGCCAGCCTCGAGGTGATGCCGCGGAGATCGCCGCTGCCGTCGCCTGTCGTATCCTGGAAGGAGCGCGGGTAGATCTGGTAGATGACCCAGCCGCGCCACCATTCGGCATTGTCAGCCATCATGGCTCTCCCCTGCGCCCGCCCGCGCTGTCCTGCTTTCGATCATGAACAGGACCGTTCGCCCAGGCACCGGCCGCGAGATATCGCTACTATCCGGTTCGATAGCTGGGCGCCAAAGAAAACCCGCCCGTTCCGGCAGCGTGAACATGCAGGCCCGGCGGTCGCCGTTGATGATCACCGCAAGGCGACTGTTCTCACCGCTCCCGAGAACCATGACCAGCCGGTGCCGCCTGGCATCGTGCCAGGCGGCCTCGTCGAGCGGCATGCCGGTTTCCGTCAGCCAGGCTACGTCTGGGATTTCGGAGCCCGCAGGCGGTTCTCCGGTCAGGAACGTTGTGTCCAAGAGCGCCGGCACGACACGACGCATCCTGGCGAGCAGAACCGTGTACAGCTCCAGCGCCCGGTCGCGCCCGGCCCAGTCGAGCCAGGTGATGTCATTGTCCTGCGCGTAGGCGTTGTTGTTGCCGCGCTGCGTGCGGCCGAACTCGTCGCCGGCCGTCAGCATGATCGTGCCGCGCGAGGCAAAGAGCGTCGCCAGCAGCGCGCACTGGTCATCGAAACGGGCCGTAACGATTGACTGATCGCCGGTCTCGCCCTCGAGGCCATTGTTCCAGGACAGGTTGTCGTCGTGACCATCGCGGTTCTGTTCGCCATTGGCCTCATTGTGCTTGTGCTCATAGGCAGCGATATCGGCCAGCGTCATGCCGTCATGCGCGGCGATGAAGTTGATGCTGCGGCTCGTGGTCTGGCCTGCTTTGGAAAAGACGTCGGACGAACCGGCAAGCCGGGTCGCCAGCGCACCGATCATGCCGCCGTCGCCGCGCCAGAAGCGGCGGATATCGTCACGGTATTTGTCGTTCCACTCGAGGAAGGGCCGCGGAAAATTGCCGAGCTGATAGCCATCCGGTCCGATGTCCCAAGGCTCGGCGATCAGCACCCGGTCGCCAAGAACAGGGTCGTTGCGAATGGCGTTCAGCAGCGGCGCATCGGTGTCGAAAACGCCGGCGACGCGGCCGAGGATCGGCGCCAGGTCGAAGCGGAATCCGTCGACACCCGCGTGCTGGACAAAGTGGCGAAGCGTGTCGAGGACCATTTCCCGGACGACCGGATGCTCGCAGGCGAGCGTATTGCCGGTTCCGGTGTCATTGACCAGAGCGCCGTCCGGCTCGTGCCGGTAATAGGCGCGGCTGTCGAGGCCGCGCAGCGACAATGTCGGGCCGAGCCGGTCGCTTTCGCCGGTGTGGTTGAACACAAGGTCGAGAATGGTGCCGATGCCGGCGTCGCGCAGCGCGACGACCGTTCCGCGCAACTCGGCCAGACCGCCGGGCGCCAGTCGAGGATCAAGCGCCATGAAGGTCACGGGATTATAACCCCAGGCGTTGCGCAGCCTGAGCGGCGGCAAATGCCGTTCGTCGATCGATGCGGTCACCGGCATCAACTCGATGGCTGCGACACCGAGTTTTTGCAGATGCTCGATAACAAGGGGATGAGCGAGAGCTGCAATGGTGCCGCGTTGCTTCTCGGGAATGTCCTTATGCAGCTTTGTGAAGGCGCGCACCGGCACCTCGTAGATGAGCCGGCCGGGCCGAAACAGAGGCGGCAAGGCGGGCAAGGGTTCCGGCAAGGCGCCGGCAATGGCCTTCGGCATCAGTGGCGCGGTGTCGGCCCCCTCGCCTCGACGCGCGGCTAGCCGGCCGTCATAGGCATAGGGCCTGTCGATCTCGACGGCATAGGGATCGGCCAGCAGCTTGTCGGGATCGAACCAGAGACCGTGTTCCGGCGCGTAGTCGCCATCGGCGCGGAACCCGTATCGGGTCCCGGCGGCGAGACCGGCAACAAAAAGTGCGTGGACGCCCTCGTCTTCCGACTGGAGTTCCAGCCGGTCGACTTCGCGGTTGCCGTGTTCGTCGAAAATCGAAACCCAGATGCGCCGAGCCGACGAGGACCATGCGGCGAAGCGGATGCCGCCCTCCCCGGCAAGCCCGCCAAATCGCGGACGATAGCCGGCGGATAGTCCCAACGACATCAGGTGATGACGCTCGGCTTGACGCGGCCGGTATGGCTGCGAATCCCGGCAATGTCGTCGGCCGCCGCGATCAGATCGGCAAGCGCCTCCTGGGTGTCGAGATCGTGGCGGTTCTTGTCCGGCTCGTAGCGCTCGACATAAAGCCGCAGCGTCGCGCCCGAGGTGCCGGTGCCGGACAGGCGGAAGACGACGCGTGAGCCGCCTTCGAACAGCACCCTGATGCCCTGGTTCTTGCTGACCGAGCCGTCGACCGGATCGTGATAGGCGAAATCATCGGCGCTGGCGATCGTCATGCCGCGCACGCTGGTGCCAGGCAGCGAGCCGAGCTTGGCGCGCAGCTCGCCGACAAGCGCGTTGGCACGATCGATCTCGACCTCCTCGTAGTCATGGCGCGAATAATAGTTACGGCCATAGGCCGCCCAATGCTGGGTGACGATCTGCTTGGCGCTTTCGCCGCGCACGGCAAGGATGTTGAGCCATAAAAGCACAGCCCACAGGCCGTCCTTTTCGCGGACATGGTTGGAGCCGGTCCCCGCACTCTCCTCGCCGCAGATCGTTGCCATGCCGGCATCGAGCAGATTGCCGAAAAATTTCCAGCCGGTCGGCGTCTCGTAGATGCCGATGCCGAGCTTTTCGGCGACCCGGTCGGCAGCACCGCTGGTCGGCATCGAGCGGGCGATGCCTTTCAGCCCGGCCTTGTAGCCCGGCGCCAGATGGGCGTTGGCGGCGAGCATCGCCACAGAATCAGACGGGGTGATGAAAATTCCCTTGCCGATGATCAGGTTGCGGTCGCCGTCGCCATCCGAGGCGGCGCCAAAGTCTGGCGCATCCGGCCCCATCATCTCGTCGTAAAGGTGTTTTGCATGCACCAGATTGGGATCGGGATGATGGCCGCCGAAATCCGGCAGCGGAATGAAATTGCGGGCGGTGCCGTTGGGCGCGCCGAGCCGGTTTTCGAGGATCTCCTTGGCGTAGGGGCCGGTCACCGCATGCATGGCGTCGAAGCGCATGCGGAAGCCCGACTTGAACAGCGCCCGCAATGCGTCGAAATCGAACAGGCTTTCCATCAGTTCGGCATAGTCGGCGACAGGATCGATGATTTCGACGGTCATGTCCCCCGTCTTGACCGTGCCGATCGTGTCGATGTCAACCTGCCCGATATCGGCGATCTTGAAGCTTGAAATCGCCTTGGTTTTTTCGAAGATCGCGTCGGTCAGCTTTTCCGGCGCCGGGCCGCCATTGCCGGCATTGTACTTGATGCCGAAATCCTCATGCGGGCCACCCGGATTGTGGCTGGCCGACAGGATGATGCCGCCAAAGGTCTTGTATTTGCGGATGACATGCGAAGCGGCCGGCGTGGACAGGATGCCGCCCTGCCCGACCATCACCTTGCCGAAGCCGTTTGCCGCGGCCATGGCGATGGCCTTCTGGATGACCTCGCGGTTATAGAAGCGGCCGTCGCCGCCGATCACCAGGGTTTTGCCCTCGAACCCGTCCAGCGCATCGAAGATCGACTGGACGAAGTTCTCGGCATAGTGCTCCTGCTGGAACACCGGGACCTTTTTACGCAGCCCGGAGGTGCCGGGCTTCTGGTCGGGATAGGGTTTGGTGGCGACGGTGCGGATCATCAGTCAGGCAGCCCTTTTCGAAAGCAGCAAGCGATAGTGTTGGACATATTTTTCGGCGCTTTTGTCCCACGAAACGTCGGCCTTCATGCCTTGCCGCTGCATCGACGTCCACACTGCGGGATTGGCATGCGCCTCGACAAGGCGGCGGACGGCGTGCAGCAAGGCGCCGGCATTGGCGGGCGCAAACTGGAAACCGGTCGCCACGCCGGCAGAGATGGCGGCTTCGTTGGCATCGATGATCGTGTCGGCAAGGCCGCCGGTGCGCGCGACCACCGGCACGCAGCCATAGCGCAGGCCGTAAAGCTGTGTCAGCCCGCAAGGTTCGAAGCGCGATGGGATAATGATGGCGTCGCTGCCGCCCTGCATGGTGTGGGAGAGTCCCTCGTCATAGCCGACGACGACGCCGATGCGGCCGCGATGGCGGGCTGCGGCGGCAAGCAACGCGCCTTCCAGCCCAGCGTCGCCAGACCCAAGGATTGCCAGCCGTGCACCTGCCGCGACGATGCCGTCGACGGCCGCAGCCAGTATGTCCATGCCCTTTTGCCAGGTCAGCCGGCTGACGACGCAGACGATCGGGCTGTCATCGCGATCGAGGCTGAAACGGTCCTCGACCGCGGCCTTGTTGGGCATTCGCGCCTTCAGCGTCTTTGCGGTGTAGTTGGAGGGTAGATGCTTGTCGGTTTCCGGGTTCCATATCTCAGTATCGATGCCGTTGACGATGCCATGGAGATCGACGGAGCGCATGTTGATCAGGCCGTCGAGGCCCATGCCGAATTCGGGCAAGCGGATTTCCTGCGCATAGGTCGGGCTGACCGTGGTGATCGCCCACGCCGCCTGCAGGCCGGCCTTGAGGAAGCCGACGCCGCCGTAATATTCGACGCCGTCGAGCGCCATCGCCGCCGCCGGCAGGCCAAGGTCGCCAAAGATGCCGGCGCCGAACTGGCCCTGGAAGGCGAGGTTGTGCACGGTGATCATCGACGGCGTGCCGACCGCCTTGCCGTAGCGCATGTAGGCAAGCGTCATTGCCGACTGCCAGTCATGGGCATGGACGATATCGGGCAGGTAGCCCGATATCGCGCCGCCGGCAATATCACCGCCTACCTGGCTCAAGGCCGCGAACCGCCGCCAATTGTCCGGCCAGTCGGCGCCTGTCGCGTTGCCGTATGGGCCGCCGGGACGGTCGAAAAGATGCGGCGCGTCAAGCACGAACAGGTCGAGCCCGGCGATCTGGACGGCATGCACCGAGGCCTTGCCGCCCTGCAGCAATGGATATTGCTGAACCGGCTTCTTTTTCCTGAAGGCGCCCATCACCTGAGGATAGCCGGGGACGAGCGTGCGCATGGTGACGCCTTTGCCGGCCAATGCCACGGGCAAGGCGCCGGTCACGTCGGCGAGCCCGCCCGTCTTGACCAGCGGAAAGATCTCGGGCGCCACCGACAGAACCTGCATGCACTACGATCCCAGCCTGTTGATCATGTCCTGCGTGACGAGGCAGATGCCTTTTTCCGAAACGCGGAAACGCTTGGCGTCGAGGACGGGATCCTCGCCGACCACCAGCCCCTCCGGGATCCTGACGCCGTGATCGATGACCACGCGCTTCAGCCTGGCGTTGCGGCCGACATGGACGTCGGGCAGCATGACGACTTCCTCCAGCGTCGAATAGGAATTGATGCGCGCGCCGGTAAAGATCAGGCTTCGTTTCAGCGAAGCGCCCGAAACGATGCAATCGCCCGAGACGAGAGACGACACGGCCGACCCGCGGCGGCCGTCCTCGTCATGCACGAACTTTGCCGGCGGCTTCAATTCGGCATAGGTCCAGATCGGCCAGTCGCGATCGTAGAGGTCGAGTTCCGGCGTGATGTCGGTCAGGTCGATATTGGCTTCCCAATAGGCGTCGACCGTGCCGACGTCGCGCCAATAGGCCTCGTTCTCGGCGGTCGAGCGCACGCAGGATTTGGCGAAACGATGGGCGATCGCCTTTCCGTGCTCGACGATGTACGGGATGATGTCCTTGCCGAAGTCGCGGCTCGAGCCGGGCTCCGCCGCGTCGCGACGCAATTGCTCCATCAGGAACTTGGTCTTGAACACATAGATGCCCATCGAGGCCAGCGCGTAATCCGGTTTGTCGGGAATGCCGGGCGGATCGGCGGGCTTTTCGATGAAGGAGATGATGGTGTCCTTGGGATCGACATGCATGACGCCGAAGCCGGTGGCTTCCATGCGCGGCACTTCGAGGCAGCCGACGGTGACATCGGCGCCGGCCTCGACATGCTGGCGCAGCATCATTTCGTAGTCCATCTTGTAGATGTGGTCGCCGGCCAGGATGACCATGTATTCCGGCCCGTAGGCCTCGATGATGTCGATGTTCTGGTACACGGCGTCGGCGGTGCCCTCGTACCATTGCGTTTCCGACACACGCTGGCTGGCCGGCAGGATATCGAAACTCTCATTGCGCTCGGGCCGCAGGAAGTTCCAACCGCGCTGCAGGTGGCGGATCAGCGAATGCGCCTTGTACTGGGTGGCGACGCCGAGGCGGCGGATACCGGAATTGAGCGCATTGGAGAGCGCGAAATCGATGATGCGGGTCTTGCCGCCGAAATAGACCGCCGGCTTGGCGCGGCGGTCGGTCAGTTCCTTGAGCCGGCTGCCACGGCCGCCGGCCAGCACATAAGCCATGGCGTCGCGTGCCAGCGGCTGTGTTCGTTTTATTTCAGCCATTCCTATCCTCCCAGGTTAGATGCTCCAGACATAGCTCAGTCCGGGACGAATTCGAGCATGATCGTCGACAGCGGCGGCAAAAGCATCGTCGCCGAAATGCCTCCTCCTTCCGCCTGAGCCTCGACGCCGCCGCTATTGCCCTTGCCGGAACCGCCATAATCCGTGGCATCGGTGTTGATGATCTCGCGCCATTTTCCGGCGTGCGGCAACGGCACGCGGTAATTGTCGCGCGGCACCGGCGTGAAGTTGGAAATGACCGCGACCGGGTTGCCGCCCGGCGCGCTGCGCAGCCAGGCAAATACTGAGTTCGCGCTGTCGTCGACGATCAGCCAGGAAAAGCCCTCCGGCTCGCAGTCGCGGGCATGCAGCGCGGGGCGCGAGCGGTAGAGATAGTTGAGATCGCGCACCGTCTGCCAGACGCCGCGGTGGAGCCGGAAATCGAGCAGGTTCCAGTCGAGCGCGCGCCCCTCGCTCCACTCGCGGCGCTGTGCGAACTCCTGGCCCATGAACAACAGCTTCTTGCCGGGATAACCCCACATGAACGCGTAATAGGCGCGCAGCGTCGCGAATTTCTGCCAGTCGTCGCCGGCCATCTTATTGAGCAGCGTGCCCTTGCCGTGCACCACTTCGTCATGGGACAGCGGCAGCACGAAATTCTCGCTGAAGGCGTAGACCAGACCGAAGGTGATGTCGTTGTGGTGATGCTTGCGGAAGATCGGCTCCTTGGAGAAATACTCCAAAGTGTCATGCATGAAGCCCATGTTCCACTTAAAACCGAAGCCCAGTCCGCCTTCATGCACCGGCTGCGAGACTTTCGGCCACGAGGTCGATTCCTCGGCGATGGTCATCACACCTGGATGGTGGCCGTAGACCTCCTTGTTCATACGCTGCAGGAAGCTGACCGCTTCGAGGTTCTCCCGCCCGCCCTTCTCGTTGGGAATCCATTCACCGGCCTTGCGCGAATAATCGAGATAAAGCATCGAGGCTACCGCATCGACGCGCAGTCCGTCGACGTGATATTTCTCGGCCCAGAACAGCGCATTGTTGACCAGGAACGAAATCACTTCGCGGCGCCCAAAATTATAGATCGCGGTGTTCCAGTCGGGATGGAAGCCCTTGCGCGGATCGGCATGTTCGTAGAGCGCGGTACCGTCGAACTTTGCCAGACCGTGTTCGTCAACCGGGAAATGCGCCGGCACCCAGTCGAGGATGACGCCGATGCCTGCACGGTGGGCGCCGTCGACGAAGCGGGCAAAACCGTCTGGATCGCCAAAGCGGGCAGTCGGCGCATAGAGACCCGTCGTCTGGTAGCCCCAGGACGGGTCATAAGGGTGTTCGGAGATCGGCATGAATTCGATGTGGGTAAAACCGGTCTCGACCACGTAAGGGATCAGCCTGTCGGCGAGCTCATCCCACGACAGGAAGCTGCCGTCGTCGTGAAGCCGCCATGACCCGGCATGGACCTCGTAGATCGATACGGCTTCGCGCCTGTGGTCGGCATTGCGCCAGTAGTTCCGGTGCGCCTCGTCACCCCATTCATGCGCCGGCGGCAATGCCGTCACCGAGGCGGTGGCCGGGCGCAGTTCGGACTTGAAGGCGAACGGATCGGCTTTGAGCGGCAATCTCACGCCATCCGGCCCGATGATTTCATACTTATACGGGCGGCCAGCGCCGATGTCGGGAATGAACAGCTCCCAGATGCCGGTGTCGCGGCGGACGCGCATGGTATGCCTGCGGCCGTCCCACTCGTTGAAGTCGCCGACCACCGAGACGCGCCTTGCATTGGGCGCCCACACCGCAAAATGCACACCCGATGCACCTTCATGGTCGATGAGATGGGCGCCGAGCTTGTCGAACAGCCTGAGATGCGATCCTTCGGCGATGTAATAATCGTCCAGCGGACCGAGCACGGGGCCGAAGGAATATGGATCGGTCAGCCACCAGTCACCGCCGGAATTCCTGGCGTGATAGCGCAGCGGCTGGCGTTTGCGCAGCGACAGTTTGCCTTCGAAGAAACCGCGGTCGTCGCGTCTCGACAGCTCGCCGGCCTTCTTGCCGGTCAGCGTATAGGCGGTGACCAACTCGGCATGAGGGACGAAGCAGCGGGCGACAAAGCCCTTTCCCGCCTCATGCACGCCAAGCACGGCAAACGGATCGCCGTGCGTGCCGGCGACAATCGCCGCGACATCGCCGGCTGGCGCCAGTCCGTCCGGCCCGCTTGTCGCAACGGTCGCGCGCGGCTTGCTCATCAGGCAGTGACCCTCCCCGGGCACCAAGTGTATGTTTCTAGTGGAGTCTTGAATTCGACATTCGCATGCCGCCTTACCCTCCAAGGGATGCGAGGGTCAAATCTACTCCACTAGGACCACATTGTTCGTGGCCTCATGCAATCATATCAGGCGGGCACGTGCCATATGTCTTTCGCATATTGGCGGATCGTTCGATCGGACGAGAACCAGCCGACGCGCGCGACATTGCGGATGGCTCTGGCGTACCAGTCCGGGCTGTTGCGCCAGACGGCATCGACGTCGCGCTGGGTGGCGGCGTAGGCATCGAAATCCGCGGCGACCATGAACCAGTCGCTCTGGTAAAGACCGTTGATCAGGTCGCGATAACGGTCCGGATCGTCAGGTGAAAAGACTCCGGATGAAACTGCGGCCAGCGCCTGCGCCAATTCAGGCGATCCCTCGATCACAGCGCGCGGATCGTAACCATTGTTGCGTCGCTCGGCGACCTCATCGGTGGTCAGGCCGAAGATGAAGATATTGTCGTCGCCCACGCATTCCTTGATCTCGACATTGGCGCCGTCGAGCGTGCCGATGGTCAGCGCGCCGTTCAGCGCGAACTTCATGTTGCCGGTGCCGGACGCTTCCATGCCGGCGGTCGATATCTGCTCCGAAAGATCGGCGGCCGGCATCATGATCTCGGCCAGGCTGACATTGTAGTTCGGCACGAACACCACTTTCAGCAAACCGCGCACCGCCGGGTCGCGGTTGATGACCCGGGCGACGTCGTTGGCAAGTTTTATGATCAGCTTGGCGTTGTGATAGCTGGGCGCCGCCTTGCCGCCGAAGAATTTGACGCGAGGCATCCAGTCGCGCTCCGGATGCGAGCGGATCTGGTCGTAAAGCGCGACCGCTTCGAGAATGTTCAAGAGCTGGCGCTTGTATTCGTGGATGCGCTTGACCTGGATGTCGAACAGCGCCGATGGGTCGACCTTGATGCCGAGCCGGTCGGCAACGAGATTGGCAAGCCTCGTCTTGTTCGCCCGTTTGACAGCGGCGAACTTGTCGCGGAAGGCTGCGTCCTCAGCGAAAGGATCAAGCCGCTTTATCTCGTCGATGTCGTCGAGGAAGCGGTCGCCAATCGCCTCTCGGGTGAGTGCAGTGAGGCCGGGATTGCACTGTATCAGCCAGCGCCGCGGTGTGATCCCGTTGGTCTTGTTGTTGATGCGATCCGGGTAGAGCCTGTGGAGGTCGGCAAACACCGTCTCCTTCATCAATTCCGTGTGCAGGGCAGAGACGCCGTTGATCGAGTGCGAGCCGACAAAGGCCAGATTGCCCATGCGCACGCGGCGATCGCCATTTTCCTGGATCAGCGAGATGCGGCTGATTTGTTCGTCCGAGAACTGGTCGGAGGCGCGCGCCTCGAGCAGCACTTCGGCGTTGATGGCGTAGACGATCTGCATGTGGCGCGGCAACAGCCGCTCGAACAGCGGCACGGGCCAGCTTTCCAGCGCTTCGGGAAGCAGCGTGTGGTTGGTGTAGCCGAAGGTGCGCTTGGTGATGCTCCAGGCCTGGTCGAAATCCATGCCGTGGACATCCATCAACAGGCGCATCAGCTCGGCCACGGCGATGGCCGGATGAGTGTCGTTGAGATGGATCGCCGCCTTGTCGGGCAGCGACTGCAGGTCGCCATACTGGCTGAGATGGCGCTGGACGATGTCCTGCAGCGAGGCTGTGGAGAAGAAATACTCCTGCCTGAGCCGCAGCTCCTGGCCGGCCTTGTGGGAATCGGCCGGGTAAAGGACGCGCGACAACGCATCGGCCTTGTTGCTTTCGGCGAGCGCGCCGATGTGATCGCCGGCGTTGAACTTGTCGAGCAGGATCGGATCGATCGGCATGCCGGACCACAGCCGCAGCGTGTTGACACGGTTGGCCCGCCAGCCAACCACCGGCGTATCGTAGGCAACGGCCAGAACATGTTCGGTCGGCTTCCAGACATGGCGCTCGAGCCTGCCGTCGTTCGAGGTAATCGATTCCACCGAGCCGCCGAAGCCGACCTCGAAGGAGCGTTCGCGGCGCTCGAACTCCCAGGGATTGCCGTGATCGAGCCATGTCTCGGGCAGCTCCACCTGCCAGCCGTCATGGATCTCCTGCCGAAACATGCCGTTGGCGTAGCGGATGCCGTAGCCATGCGCGGGGATATTGACGGTCGCCATGCTTTCCATGAAGCAGGCGGCGAGCCGGCCAAGACCGCCATTGCCAAGGGCAGCGTCCGGTTCGAGCGTAGCAATGATGTCGAGGTCCACGCCAAGCGACGACAGCGCCTCGCGCATATTGTCCATCAGGCCGAGATTGGAGAAGGCATCGCGCATCAGGCGGCCGATGAGGAATTCCAGTGACAGGTAGTAGACGCGCTTTTCCTGCTGGGCGTAGGCCTCTTGGGTCGCCTGCATCCAGTGATCGACTATGCGGTCGCGTACAACCTTGATCGAGGCGGTGAGCCAATCGTACTGGGTTGCAACGTTGGTGCCCTTGCCGACCCTGTATTTGAGGGCTTGCAAGACTTCCTCGGCGAGCGTCTTGGGATCCGGGTTTTTGAGCGTGGGCAGAGGAGCTTCGGTTGTCATCGCGCGCGTCATGCTGCCTCTCGTGACGTTGCCAGGATCATGCGGCTTTCACCATCTGCCAATGCTAGTGCATCCCACCGGATGTTCAATCGATTCGGGTGATCGCAAGCCGGGTTGCCCTGCGGCAATTTGGCATTTGGAAACATCGCGTTTGGGCCCCTCGGCGATGGGCCTCAAGTTCTTGCTCAAGCCGCCAGCGCCGCTTCCGGCGGCACCTTGGCGCCAGTCATGAAGGCGACGGCGTCGGACATCGTATACTGCTTCGGATCGATGACACACAGGCGACGGCCGAGCCGGTGAATGTGGATGCGGTCGGCCACCTCGAAGACATGCGGCATATTGTGTGAAATCAACACGATAGGCAGGCCTCGGCGTTTTACGTCGAGGATCAGTTCGAGCACGCGGCGGCTCTCCTTGACGCCGAGCGCGGCCGTCGGCTCATCCATGATGACCATCTTCGAGCCGAAGGCGGCGGCGCGCGCCACCGCCACACCCTGACGCTGGCCGCCGGAAAGCGTTTCCACGGCCTGGCTGATGTTCTGGATGGTCATCAGGCCAAGCTCCGTGAGCTTGTCGCGGGCACGCTTTTCCATCGCCGGACGGTCGAGCATTCGCAGCCATTCGCCGAGGAACCCGGGCTTGCGGATCTCGCGGCCGAGGAACATGTTGTCGGCGATCGACAGCGCCGGCGACAGCGCCAGGTTCTGGTAGACCGTCTCGATGCCGGCCTCGCGCGCCTCCATCGGCGATTTGAAGGCAATAGGCTTGCCTTCAAGCCGTATCTCACCTTCGTCGGGGGTGACCGCTCCGGAAATGGCTTTGATAAGCGACGACTTGCCGGCGCCGTTGTCGCCAATGACAGCAAGGATTTCGCCCGGATAGAGGTCGAAGTCTGCGCTGTCGAGAGCGGTGACGCGGCCGTAGCGCTTGACCAGGCTGCGCGCGGTAAGGATCGGTTCGTGAGTCTGGTTCATGCCGAGATCTTCCTGATCCACTGGTCGATACCAACAGCGATGATGATAAGAGCGCCGACGGACAATTGCGTCCATTGCGGATCTGTCCCCCAAAGCCTGAGGCCGAGCGCGAACACGCCGACGATCAGCGCACCGAAGATGGTCCCGAGGATGGAGCCGCGGCCGCCGAACAGCGAAGTGCCGCCGATCACCACGGCGGTAATCGAATTGATGTTCTCGAACTGCCCGGCCTGCGGCGAGACCGATCCGATGCGACCGATCAGGGCCCAGCCGGCGATGGCGCAAATGATACCAGTCAGCGTGTAGACCGCGACCAGCATCCGGCTGACGCGCACACCCGACAGCTCCGCGGCCTCCGGGTCGTCGCCGACCGCATAGACATGCCGGCCCCACGCGGTGTGATTGAGCACGTACCAGGCAATTGCCGCCATGATCAGCACCAACAGCACGCCATAGGTGAAGACGGCGCCGCCGATCCTGAACGATCCGCCGAAAAACTGCAGCAGCGGCGCCGTCGTCTCGAGATCCTGGCTGCGGATGGTCTCGTTACCGGAATAGATGAAGTTGATGGCAGCGTAGATCGACCAGGTGCCGAGCGTCACGATGAAGGGCGGCAGTTTCACCCAGGCGATGAGAATGCCGTTGATCAAGCCGCAAATCGCGCCGACAAGCAGCCCGACGGCAACGGCGACCGGCGCTGGGACACCGTAGTGCATGGCAAACTGGCCCATGACGACCGAGCTCAGCACCATGATGGCGCCGACGGACAGGTCGATGCCGGCGGTGAGCACCACCAGTGTCTGCGCGATGCCGACCATGCCGGTTATCGCCACCTGCTGGAGGATCAGGGTGAGGGTGAAAGGAGAAAAGAAGCGTCCGCCGACGACGACTGCGAACAGAGCCACCGAGATGATCAGGATGATCAGCGGCACCATGGCAGGGCTTTTGTGCAAGCGGTGCTGGATGCTCTCCAGCGTCGAGCGGGAATGCGTCTCGAATGAAGCGACGCTGGTGTCGCTAGTGGCCAGGACCGTCTCGAATTCCTGCGGTCCCTTGCTCCTGGTTGTTTCGACGCTCAAGTCGGCCTCCCGCCTGTGATGTGGAGCGGCCGAAACCGCTCCACATTCTCTATTGTTCTTTTGAAGTTGAGCCGATCAGGGGATCAAATCAACCCCAGCACTTGCTGAGGCCTTGCTTCGTGTCGATGGATTCGATGCCGGCGGCAGGCTTGTCGGTGATCAGCGTCACGCCGGTGTTGTAGAAATTCAGACCGGGCGACGGCTCAGGCTTCTTGCCGCTGTCGGCAAAGGTCTTGATCGCCTCGATGCCGAGCGAGGCCATGAGCAGTGGATATTGCTGTGAAGTGGCGCCGATCACGCCCTCGGCAACGTTCTTGACACCCGGGCAGCCGCCATCGACCGAGACAATCAGGACGTCCTTCTCCTTGCCGACGGCCTTCAGCGCCTGGTAGGCGCCCGCGGCCGCAGGTTCGTTGATGGTGTAGACGACGTTGATATCCGGATCCTTCTGCAGGCAATTCTCCATGGCAGTGTGCCCGCCATCCTCATTGCCGCTCGACAGATCGTGACAGACATTGCGTGCGTCGGTTTCGTCGCCGATCTTGTTGGGGTCGCCGAGGTCGATGCCGAAGCCCTTCATGAAGCCTTGATCACGCTGCACGTCGACGGAGGGCTGGCTGGCGATAAGATCCATGTAGGCGATGTGCGCGTCCTTGGCCTTGTCGCCCAAGGTGGCCTTTGCCCAGGAGCCGATAAGCTCGCCGGCCTTGAAATTGTCGGTCGCAAACGTCGCATCGGCGGCGTCGGCAGGCTCGAGCTGGGTGTCCAGAGCGATCACCAGCACCCCTGCATCACGCGCCTTCTTCACCGCCGGCACGATGGCCGCAGTGTCGGTGGCGGTGATCAAAATACCCTTGGCGCCGTCGGCGATGCAGGATTCGATCGCCGCAACCTGGCCCTCATTGTCACCTTCCGCCTTGCCGGCGTAGGCCTTCAGATCGACACCAATTTCCTTGGCTTTCGCGGCGGCACCTTCCTTCATCTTGACGAAGAAGGGATTGGTGTCAGTCTTGGTGATCAAGCAGGCGCCGACCCCGGCGGCCGATGCCGTCGATGCAAACGCCATCAAGCTCAGTCCGGCCGCGGCAAACACGGTGGATTTCAACAGTTTTGACGTGGTCACGATTTTCCTCCCATGGAACCATTTAGGATGCCGGCCAACCGGCATCTGCAGCGCGTCCGACGAAATCTCCCAGTGTCGACGCCGATCTCAAGAGACACCAGTCCGCCAGCACTGTCAATAATTAAATCACTCTTATTTATTATTGACATCGCAGGATTGTTCACCCACTCTAGACCAAAAGCATTGAGGGGAAACGACGGGAGGAACAGGGGTGGAGACCGGCGTTACGAGGCACGGTTCGCCCGATGCGGCCGAAAGCCGCCTGCACCGCGGCACCAATCAAAGCGGCATGCGGGACCACAATGAGCGGCTGGTGCTGTCGCTGGTGCGTCAGCACGGCAGCCTGGCCAAATCCGATATTGCGCGCATGACGGGCCTTTCGGCGCAGACAGTGTCCGTCATCATGCGCGAGCTGGAGGAGGACGACCTGCTCGTTCGCCAGGCGCCGTTGCGCGGCAAGATCGGCCAGCCCTCGATACCCATGGCGCTCAATCCCGACGGCGCCTATTTCATCGGCCTGAAGATCGGCCGCCGCAGCGCCGAGCTGGTGCTGATCGATTTCCTCGGCAATGTGCGCTCGATGCTGCAGCATTCATACCGCTATCCGGCGCCGCGCGAGACGGTAGAATTCGTCACGAGCGGCATGAAGAAGATGCGCAGCGAACTCACCCCTGCGCAGGACAAACGCATCGCCGGGCTTGGCATCGCCATGCCGTTCGAATTGTGGAACTGGGCCGATACCGCCGGCGCGCCGCGTGAAATCATGGACGAATGGCGCCATCGCGACATCCGCGCCGACATCCAGGCGCAATGCGAATTTCCAGTCTATCTGCAGAACGACGCAACCTCGGCCTGCGGCGCCGAGCTCGTGTTCGGCCACGCGGCGGGTGCGGCACGCGATTTCGTCTACTTCTATATCGGCGCCTTTGCCGGCGGCGGCATCGTGCTGAACGGCCGGCTGTTTGGCGGCCCGACCGGCAATGCCGGCGCGCTGGGCTCAATGCCAGTGCCCGGGCCGGACGGCAAGCCGACGCAGTTGATCGACGTGGCGTCGATCGCCATGCTGGAAAAGGCGCTCAACGCGCGCGGCATCGAGGCCTCGCATCTGTGGACATCACCGGGGGACTGGGGCGAGATCGGCGCCGAGCTTGACGACTGGATCGCCAGCGCCTCGCAGGCGCTTGCCTATGCCATCGTTTCGGCCTCCTCCGTCATTGACTTCGAAGCCGCGGTGATCGACGGATGGATGCCGCTTGCCGTGCGCAGGCGGCTTGTCGATGCCGTTATCCAAGCCATCGGCCGGATCGACGGCGAAGGCCTGAGGCTGCCGGCCGTTCGCGAGGGAACAGTCGGCATCCATGCGCGGGCGCTGGGTGGTGCCAGCCTGCCGCTATCGGAGCGCTTCCTCATCGGCTCGACCACGATTTCCCGGAGCTTCTGAGCATGCTGATCGGCATCCCGGCGCTGCTCGGCCCCGAGCTTCTGGCGATATTGCGCGCCATGGGCCATGGCGACGAGATCGCCTTGGTCGACGGCAACTACCCGGCCGAGCAGCAGGCACAGCGGCTGATCCGCGCCGACGGTCATCATCTCGTCCCCGTGCTCGATGCGGTATTGAGCGTATTGCCGGTCGACGATGCCGTGCCGCAGGCGCTGTTTCGCGCCTCGGCCAAAGGCGATCCCCTGCTCGCCGATCCGGTTCACCATGAGATGGAAGCGATCTGCGCCAGGCGTGCGCCGGGCCGCACGGTGGTTGCGCTTGCCGGCGCCGACTTCTATGCACGGGTCAAGGCCGCGCACGCGATCGTCGCGACAAGCGAGCCGCGCCTTTATGCCAACATCATCATTCGCAAGGGCGTGATCTATCCGCCGGAAAGCAAGACTTCATGATTCTCTGCTGCGGCGAAGCCCTGATCGACATGCTGCCGCGCACCACGACGGAGGGCGAGCCGGCCTTTGCGCCCTATGTCGGCGGTGCCGTCTTCAACTCGGCCATTGCGCTCGGCCGGCTCGGAGCGCCGGCCGGCTTCTTCTCCGGCCTGTCGTCGGATCTGTTCGGCGGGCAGTTCAGGGAGGCGCTGGGGGCCAGCAAGGTCAGTTCCACCTATGCGCACACCTCGCCGCGGCCGACCACGCTCGCCTTCGTGCGGCTCACCAACGGCCAGGCGACCTATACATTCTATGACGAGAACACCGCCGGACGCATGCTGACCATCGAGGACCTGCCGGAACTCGGCAGCGAGATCGAGGCCATGCTGTTCGGCGCCATCAGCCTGATCACGGAGCCGGCCGGATCGGCCTATGAGGAGTTCATGCGGCGCGAGCATGAGCGCCGCGTGATGATGCTCGACCCCAACATCCGGCCAAACTTCATTCCCGACAAAGCCAAGCACCTCAGGCGCATCCGCGGCATGATGGCGATGGCCGACATCGTCAAATTGTCGGACGAGGATCTGAACTGGTTCGGCGAAGCCGGCTCGCATGAGGACGTCGTCCGCAACTGGCTGGATCGCGGCCCGAAGCTGATCGTCGTCACCCACGGCAGCGAGGGCGCGGTCGGTTACAGCAGCCAGCACCGCGTCACGGTCGTGCCGGACAAGGTCGAGGTGGTCGATACGGTCGGCGCCGGCGACACGTTCAATGCCGGCATCCTCGCCTCCTTGCACGAGCAGGGCCTGCTGTCGAAGACGGCAATCGCCAGCTTGCCGGAAGACGCCATCCACAAGGCGCTGACGCTCGGCGCCAAAGCCGCGGCGGTGACGGTATCGCGGGCCGGCGCCAACCCGCCATGGCGGCATGAAATCGCCTGACCGGCTGGCAACAGCCTCGCGGACCGCTTGCCGGCGATCACTTTATGTTTCGCCCAGCCAGTGGGGCGGGATACAAAGGCCACATCAAGCATGCCGAAGCCCGGATTTCCTCGCGTTTAAGAGGGCAGATCGGAAACCAGAGGTAACAGGCTGCGACACTTGAGCAATTCAGGGTTTTGCCCTGCGGCTTTCTCGGCCGTGCCAAGTCTGCTACCAGCGGCCGGGTTATCTGGCTAAAACCGTTTGAGGCCGACATGCAGTTCATCGATCTTGGCGCGCAGCGCGAACGCATCCGCGACAGGCTGAAGGCGGCAATCGACCGCGTCGTCGACGAAGGCCGCTATATTCTCGGACCTCAGGTCACCGAATTCGAAAACAAGCTCGCCGCCTATATCGGCACCAAGCATGTGGTCGCTTGCGCTAACGGCACCGATGCGCTGCTGCTGCCGCTGTTTGCCGCCGGCATCGGCCCGGGCGACGCGGTGTTCGTGCCGAGCTTCACCTTCGCCGCCACGGCCGAAGTGGTGGCGCTGACCAAGGCCGAACCGGTGTTCGTCGATGTCGATGCCGACAGCTACAATATCGACATCGCCAGCCTCGAGGCGGCAATCGCCATGATCAAGGCGGAGGGCCGGCTGAAGCCGAAGGCAATCATTCCCGTCGACCTGTTCGGCCTCGCCGCCGATTACGAGGCGATCATGGCCATCGCCGATCGGGAAGGCCTGATGGTCATCGAGGATGCGGCGCAGGCGACCGGCGGCTCGGCTCACGGCAAGATGTGCGGCTCGTTCGGCACCGTCGGCTCGACCAGCTTCTATCCGGCAAAGCCGCTCGGCTGCTATGGCGACGGCGGTGCGATGTTCACCAATGACGATGCGCTGGCCGAACAGCTGCGCTCGTTCGCCTTTCACGGCAAGGGCGAAACGCAATACGACAATGTCCGCGTTGGCATCAATTCACGGCTCGACACGCTTCAGGCGGCGATCCTGATAGAGAAGCTGGCCATCCTCGAGGACGAGATGGTGGCGCGGCAAGCGGTCGCCAATCGCTATGCCGAAGGTCTCGGCGATATCGTCAAGGCGGCGCGCAATCTGGGCGGCGGCCGCTCGGCCTGGGCGCAATACGCCATCGAAACGCCGAAACGCGACGGGCTCAAGGCACATCTCGGTGAAAAGGGCATTCCGTCGGTTATCTACTATGTGAAACCGTTGCACAGCCAGATTGCCTATCGCGATTATCCGCGCACGCCGACCGGCCTTGCCGTTTCGGAAGAGCTGCCGAAGCGCATCCTGTGCCTGCCGATGCATCCCTATCTGAGCGAGGCTGACCAGGACCGGATCATCGAAACGATCCGTAACTATATCGGCTCGAATTCGGCGCATGTAGCGGCGGCATAAATTCGAAAGCTTCGAAGCATGGTCGCGGAATATATCGACGAGTTCATCATGTTCTGCGCCGGGTTGTGGATGGCTGGCGTCGGCTTCGGATTTCTCGCGGACCCGTTCCAAGCTCGCCCCGGCCAGCAGCAAGCATGGTGGACCAACTTTGGGACTCGCTTCAAATGGATGGGACCGCTGTTGATCCTCATCGCGATAGTGCTCGCGTTCGCGGCACCTTCCTAGGCTCGCGTCCGACGGCAGCTCGGCACGGTCGGCATCGTTGATCAACAACCGCCGATTCAAGCTTTGCGCGTCAAGGCAGGCGGTCATTGGCACCGATTTTGCGATGCTTTGCTGCGCGCCGCAGCATAGTCTGCACCTGGCTCCCCTTTAGGCTGGTTCTCATGAAGAAGATTGGTTTCCTCTCGTTCGGGCACTGGACGCCCTCGCCGCAATCGCAGACGCGGACGGCATCCGACGCGCTTTTGCAGTCCGTCGAGCTGGCCATCGCGGCCGAGGAGCTGAGTGCGGACGGCGCGTATTTCCGCGTGCATCACTTCGCGCGCCAGCTCGCCTCGCCCTTCCCGCTGCTGGCAGCGGTTGGGGCGAAGACCAGCCGAATCGAGATCGGCACGGCGGTGATCGACATGCGCTATGAGAACCCGCTCTACATGGCCGAGGACGCCGGCGCCGCCGACCTAATCGCCGGAGGGCGTCTGCAGCTGGGCATCAGCCGCGGCTCGCCGGAGCAGGTGATCGAGGGATGGCGCTACTTCGGCTACGCCCCGCAAGAGGGCGAGAGCGATGCCGACATGGCCCGCAGACACACCGGAGTGCTGCTCGAAGTGTTGCTGGGCAAAGGCTTTGCGCAGCCCAACCCGCGGCCGATGTTTCCCAACCCGCCCGGCCTGCTTCGCGTTGAACCACACTCGGAGGGCCTGCGCGACCGCATCTGGTGGGGCGCCGCCACCAACGCCACGGCGGAATGGGCGGCGAAGCTGGGGATGAACCTGCAGAGTTCCACGCTCAAATTCGACGAAGGCGGAAAGCCGTTTCACATCCAGCAGGCCGAACAGATCCGGGCTTTTCGTGAGGCCTGGAAGACGGCCGGACACACGCGCGAGCCGCGGGTGTCGGTCAGCCGGAGCATTTTTGCCTTGGTCGACGATCGCGACCGCGCCTATTTCGGCGGCAATGAGAGCGGAGATCAGTTCGGTTACATCGAGGCAGACAGGCGCGCCGTCTTCGGCCGCTCCTATGCCGCCGAGCCGGACATCCTCATCGAGCAGCTAAAGGGCGACGAAGCCATCGCCGAGGCCGATACGCTGCTGCTTACCGTCCCCAACCAGCTCGGGGTCGACTACAACGCCCATGTCATCGAGGCGATTCTGACCCATGTCGCCCCAGGCTTGGCCTGGCGCTGACGAGTTTGAACAATCGACGCCGCAGGCAGGAACCTGCCCCTCCTGACCTGCTCAGGAGCCGAACAGGCGACTGTCCCAATATACGGGTTGATGCAGGCTGGCTGTGATCAAGGCAAACTCCGGATGGGTCGGATTGATCAACACGTTGTTGTCGAGGCGAGCCACGACGTTTGGCACGATCAAGATCGCGCTGCGGCGCTCGACATACCACGTCTCGCCGAATTCCTTGCTCACCTTTGCCGGCATCATATCCCACCCCGGCAGCGACGGCTGCGAAAATATCTCGTAGCTTAGCCCGCGCGGAACCATGATCTGGACGTAGTGCTGGTTGGGCGGCAGTCTGCCGCTGCCGTGCACCAGCTTTTCCAGCAACGCTGTCGAATAGTGCTCGCTGGTGTAAATCACTGGGCTGCCAAGCGTGTTCCAGCGGCCGGGCGCGATCGTCGAGCCCGTCGCGTCAAAGATCGGATAGATGCCGGCAGGATCGCCGATCCTGAAGCACGGCAGCGTCCGATCGAGTATCTGCGCCGTCAAGCGGCAGTGCCGTATTTCAGGCCTGCAAGGATATCGATCACCAGCTCGGCGCCGATCTCGTTTTGGATGACCATTTCGATCGGGCGTCGGTCTTCCAGCATGGGATGAGGTCGAAATAGAAAGTCACGAGCCTGATCTTCGATCTTCCAGACGTCGAGGGCCAAGTCCCATGCACGAGCCACCCGTGCTACCCGCATGCCCTCCTCCGAAGACAGTCGAAGAGCGCCCCTCTTGCGACGTTCATAGGTTGCCTTTGGAACGAGGCGGTATTTGAATTGGGCATCGGCCGGTGCCAGCAATTGTGAGACGCGTTCCAGCGCGCCGATTGGCAATCCGCCTTCAATTCGAGCCATCAGCCCGAATGGCGACCGTGCAGCCGTTTCCTTGGGCGACAGCCCCAGCACGTCGGCTATATTTCCAAATGCTAACATCTCTGCTTCCCATTCATATGAAGCAGCATATAGCCTCACATGAGGCTGAATTCAAGCGTTCTTGCGGTCTCACGGCTGCTTGCCGTCGGCTCGTTTAAGCATCGCAAATGCACGACTGATCCGTTGTAGCGCTGTGGCGTTGGCCAGCACTGCGTACAGCGCGAACCCACCCGCCAGAATCCAGGGCGAAGCCGCGCCCATGGCGGTAGCAACTCCGTCGGCGGCGAGCAGCACGCAAATGAACACCAGACGTTCCATCCGCTCGAAGAAATCCGGCCAACCGTCGTTTTTCACAGGGATTTCCAGCGCCGTCCGCGCCTTGGCGTAACTGGTGAGGATCCCGCCCGCAAATGCGAACATTGCGATCGCCCACAGATCGGCGACCCAGCCGATAGCCGCAAAGACGGCCAATTCGTGATAACGGTCGACGACGGCGTCGAAATAGCCACCGGCCTTGGTGCTCATATTTGTCCGGCGGGCGACCGCACCGTCCAGCGCGTCGAAGGTGAAGGCAAACGCCAGGCAAAGGCCAAAGGCAAGACTTGAATGGTGATAGACATAGGCGGCCGACGACAAGGCGACGAGCACGAGCCCGCTAGCCGTAACCTGGTTCGGCGTCATGCCGATCCCGATCAGCGGAGAGGCGGCCTGCTCCCATAGCGGGTCGATGCGACTTTTCATGAGACCGGCGATCATGGCGGCTCCTCTGATGATGTCGTTTCACCGAGCTTTACCAGCAATTTGCGGGTTTGTTCCACCGTCGCCACCGTTCGACTTGGTCAACGCAGACGGAGAACTGGCTCAGCAACGTTCTCAACCCGCCGCAAACAGCGATTTCTTTTTGGCGGATGCGGCCGGCGGATTAAGGCGCTCGCCAAAGCTGACGGAGCAAATCGACCGGCGGTCTGGCGGCCGCACCCGAACGATGTGACTATGATTGCTTGCCATCCGTCGGAAGCCGGCCGAAACTCGATGCATAAATTTTCACCCAGGTTTGCCTACCTGCTCGCGACCTCTCTTGGCGCGGGATTATCTCCAATATGGCCGGGCACGGTCGGCGCAATGGTTGGAGTGGCTGTTGCCGCGGCTCTGATACCTGCATCGCCTTGGCTGACGGTGCTTGCCTATGCGGCCCTGTTCGCCGTTGGCGTATGGGCGTCATCGCATGTTATCTCCGGTACCGGGACGGAGGATCCGCAGATCGTCGTCATCGATGAGACCTTCGGCGCCGCCGCGACACTTTCCATGCTTCCGATCGACCCACTCTGGTGGGCAGCAGGCTTCCTTGCTTTCCGGTTTTTCGACGTCGTCAAGCCTTGGCCCATCCGTATCATGCATGACAAGGTAAGGGGTGGGGTCGGCATTATGCTGGACGACGCGGCCGCGGCTGTCGTCGCTGGGGCGTTGCTGCTCCTGCTGAACGGTTTGATTGACCATTTGCGGTAATGGGGGCATTCGGCCCCACTGCCAAAGGCCAGCACGATGGTCCATGCGAGTTTAGCGCCACAAGAGGAGGACTGGACCAATGCGAAGCTATAGGATCGCGGCCATTCCAGGCGATGGGATCGGCAAGGAAGTCGTAGCGGCCGGCCTTCGTGCGCTGGCCGCCTGCGCCACGCGCGACGGCGGTTTCAGTCTCGAGGTGCAGCATTTCGACTGGGGCTCGGACTACTACAAGCTCAACGGCGTGATGATGCCCAAGGACGGCGCCGAGCGGCTGAAGGCCTTCGACGCGATCTATTTCGGCGCCGTCGGCGCGCCAGACGTGCCCGACCATCTGACGCTTTGGGGGTTGCGGCTCGCGATCTGCCAGCCCTTCGACCAATACCCCAACGTGCGCCCGACCCGCATCCTGCCCGGTATCGAGAGCCCGCTTCGCGGCGTCACGGCAGGGGATCTCGACTGGGTCATCGTTCGGGAGAATTCGGAAGGCGAGTACGCCGGCCAGGGCGGGCGCTCGCATCTCGGCCTGCCTGAGGAAGTTGCAACCGAGGTCTCGATCTTCACCCGCGCCGGCGTCACGCGCATCATGCGCTATTCGAGATGGCGCGGTCACGGCCGCGAAAGCTGTTGACGGTGGTCACCAAGTCGAACGCCCAGCGTCACGGCATGGTGCTCTGGGACGACATCGCGCATGAGGTCGCGGCTGATTTTCCGGATGTCGCATGGGACAAAATGCTGGTCGACGCGATGACGGTGCGCATGACGCTCAATCCGCGGTCGCTCGACACGATCGTCGCGACCAACCTTCACGCCGACATCCTGTCGGATCTTGCGGCCGCACTTGCCGGATCGATCGGCATCGCGCCGACTGCGAACCTCAACCCCGAGCGGCGGTTTCCGTCGATGTTCGAGCCGATCCACGGCTCGGCCTTCGACATCACCGGCAAGGGCATCGCCAATCCGGTCGGCACGTTCTGGTCGGCGGTGATGATGCTGGAGCATCTCGGCGAGCCGGCTGCCGCGGCGCGCCTGATGCGCGCCATCGAGCGCGTGACGGCGGACGCCTCACTGCACACGCCCGACCTCGGCGGAACCGCCACCACCGACAAGGTCACCGAAGCGGTTTGCACGGCCCTACTCGGCGACAACGAGTAGGAAAAGGAGCAAGCGCCTGGCATCGCTGTCATTCCCAGTGATGGCATCGGCAAGGAAGTCATGCCCGAAGGCGGGAGGCATCCGCACTCGCCGCCGTTCACCGATAGTGTTCGTGCGCCTCCGTGCGGAAACCGAACCCATCAAGTGTTTCGATCAGCACCTGTACAGGATCAAGCACACCGTGCGTTGACCGCCACGCGACAAAGCCGTCCGGCCTGACGAAGGCGGCACCGCCGCTACGTATACTCGGAAGCGTATAAAGACTAAAATACGCTAGAGCGTATAATCTTAGATCCCCATGGACCTTCACAGCCATGCTTTCAGCTTGTCCGGCCGCCGCCGGCCAATGTGACCGAAGCGAATAGTCGGCACGCTCATAAAGCTCCAAGGCAAAGCGAGGTCAGTCCTAGCAGACTGAGGCAACGGATCGGTTTTTCAAACGGATCGTGCGGCACTCAGCCAATCGAGTCGTGCGGCAGGGACAAGGCCGTAATTGTAAAAATTGATGCCGTCGACATCCGGCGCCATCGCAGGTTTCACCTTGGCGGTGAGGATGTCGGGGCCTGCCATTTCCGGATAGAATAGCCGGTAGCCGGCGCCGAGGAACTTTTCCATGCCAAGGGCTGCGCGTCCGGCCGCCATCAGGCTGGCGACATCGCCGGGCTGCATGTCGTAGGCACACAGGATTGCCCCGTCACAGACCTTGCCGAGCGCCGCGAGATCGCAGCCGCCAAGCCAACCGTCTTTCAAATCGATGATGACAACGCGGGTCGCCGGATTGGCCACCTCGCGCAGTTCGGCGACCAGGCTGGTCACCGGTTCGAACCGCCACAGCAGGTAGCCATGGAGTTCCGGCCATGGCAAAAAAGTGTCGAGGCCGCTCCCCGGAAAGTCTGGAAAGCGCCGTTCGGGCACGGCGCGCTCGCAGGTCTCGACGATCCATTGCCCGACGAGCTTGCGCGCTACTTCGCCGTCGACGCCGGCCCCGGCCGCGCGCGCAAGGCAGGACGGACAGAAACATATCGACAACAGAAAATCGTCTTCCGGCGTCAGCCCGACACCATCTTTCTCATGATGGTATTCGTGGGCGAAGCCCATGAAGGACGGGCTTTCAAGCTCGATCCGGTCCGGCCTGTAGCTGTGCGAGATATCGGCGATCAGCGCGCGGACATAAGCGCGCGCTTCTGGATGTGATGGGCAGAGATTGTAGTAGTTGGCATCGCCGAAGGCGTTGCGGGTTACGGCCTGCGGATGAAGCATGCCGAGCCGGGTGTTGTGCAAGCAGACCGTCCAGCACGAAACGCCGAGCCCGCCCACCTCGCGCCGGCGAACAAGGTCGCCAAGCACATCGCCGCCTTCCATGATCACGTCCGCCACCTTGGGCTGGATGGCAAGGTCGGCCCAGTGTGCCGCATCTGGCTTGAAATAGATGGTTCCGTCTTCCGGAAAATAGGCTTTCCGGCGCGGGCTGCGCGGCTGCAGGAACCGGCCAGCGTGATACGAAGTCGCCAGACTGATCATGTTGAGCCCGGCACGCTCGACAAGATCGCGCTCGACCGTCTCCAAGCCCAGATCCTGGACATCCCAAGGATAGGTCCACATGGACAGTTGCATCCCGTTATCCTCAGTCTTGATCCCGACATGGGCGTATGGTCGGGAGGGCTTCTTATCAGTCGACCGGCTCGGCGACCTGCATGAGGCAGTCTCCCGCCTCGCACATCGTGTGCAGCCGGCGCGAAAGCACAATGCCGCTTTCGACGAAGTGCAGGGCTTGCTCGGCGAGGTCGAGCCGTTCGAGGTCGTGGTACCAGCCCGCCAGTTGGCCTGAAGTCACGCTGTCGCCCAGCCTGACTGCCGGCTCGAACCAACCACGGCTTGTGGCATAAAGACCCTGACTGTGCCGAGACAACGAAAGAAGCCGCGTCGGCGCCGAAGGCCCGGTTGCCGGTGCAAGAACCGGCGCCTCAACCACTCCCAAGGCGGCCATCAGGGCGTCGAGTGCGCGGGCGGTAATCTCCATCGTATCGACCGTGACAGTGCCACCGCCGCCGAACTCTCCGCTGACGCCGATGGCGCCGGCCCGGCGCGCCGCACCCATGGATGTCGGTGAGGCCTGGCCGTTGTCGGCCACGAACCCATAGGGCATGCTGAGCGTCCGCATCAGCTCCACACCGCGCCGGTGCCGGTCGGGATCGGTATTGTGCTCGACAAGCGCGGTCGGCAGATGCTCCATCGAGGTGCCGCCAGAATGAATGTCGAAGATGACGTCGTGGCGGGGAAACAGTTCCATCTCCAGGAAATTGGCAAGCCGGCTTGTTGGCGTGCCTGACGGGTCGCCCGGAAAGGCGCGGTTGAGATTGCCGCCGTCGAGTGGCGAGCAGCGCTTTGCGGCGATCACCGCCGGCACGTTCGCCATCGGCAGGATTGTGACGCGACCCTTGATCCGCTTGGGATCGAGCCGGCGCACCAGCTTTGCCAGCGACAGCTCGCCTTCATATTCGTCGCCGTGATTGCCGGCCATCAGAAGGACCGACGGGCCTTCGCCGTTGCGGACAAGGCAGATCGGGACCTTGACCTGGAAATAGGGCGAACGGTCGATCGAAAACGGAATGCTGAGATGGCCGAGTGTCTTGCCGTCCCGGTCGAAGTCGAGCGTATGGCTGAGGCCAGTGTGCATGGCGGCGGCTCAGACAGCTGCGATCGCAGTGACCTCTATGCGGAGGTCGGGATCGGCGAGACGCGCCTCGACACAGGCGCGCGCCGGCAGGCGCGCAGGATCCACCCAGGCATCGTAGATGCTGTTCATGGCATCGAAGTCGGCGATCTGCGGCAGGAAGATATTGATCGCCACTAGCCTCGACTTGCTGCTGCCGGCCTCAACAAGGAGCGCCTCGACCTTGGAGAGCACGTCGTTCGTCTGACCCTCGATGCCGGCCTTGCGGTCGTCTGCCACCTGGCCTGCGATGTGCACAAGGCCGCCATAGACGACCGCCTGAGACATGCGGGAGCCGGACTGGAAGTACTTGATCATATCAGATCCTTTCGAGGTTCTCTTTTTTGGAAGTGGCCGCGATATCTGCTCAGCCGAAATAGGTAGGAAAGGCGTGGCGGACATACCCGGCCGCGTCGGCGCCGAAGATCACGCGATAGCGATCGAGGCAGGTGCAGGGGTGCGAGATGCCGAATTCAACGACGTCACCAACGGCAATATCGTCGCCCGACGCAATTGTCAGGAAGGCGTGCTGGTCGTTGAGCTTGAAGACCTCGGCACGCGCTTTCGGCAGCTGCTTGCCGGCACGAAAGATGGTCACGACCTTCGGAAAGCCCTGGTCGAACGACACGTCGCGCATGCCCATACCGCAGATAGCAAGGCCGGGCTCCGGCCGCGACAGTACCTCGGCCCACAGGCGCAAGGCCGGATGGAAGGAATTTCGTGCGGAAGCACTGACGCCGCCGATCGCAAAACCGTCGCGGGCATCGAGTGCGCCAAGCGACCTGTCGTAGACGCCATGGTCGTGAAAGAAGATGGCGCCGCTGCGCAGCACCAACGTGGCATTGCCGTCCCTGGAGACGAGGGGCGAAAGCGCTGCGACCACCTTGTCGAAGTACACCGAGCCGCCGGCGGTGACGATCAGCGGGGTGTCGCCGCCGACGCGGGCGCGGAGCCGCAGGAACATATCGGCTGTCATTGCCAACAGGGCGGATATCGCCTCATCGGTGCGGCCAGGATCGGCTTGCGCCGCGGCACCTTCGTAGGTTGCGACCCCGGCGATCAGCAGCCGCCCTCCGGCTGCTACAACCGCGTCGGCGATCGCCTCGGCTTCGCCGGTGGTCCGGGCGCCTGCCCTCCCCGCACCAAGTTCGACGAGCACGCGCAATGGCGGCAGCGTCGCATTGGCGCGCCAAGCTTCAGCAAGCGCATTCACGGCGTCGAAAGAGTCGGCAAAAACGTAGAACTCGGCGCTTGGCCAGGCGCCGACAAGGACAGCAAGTCGGTTCGCACCACCTGGTCCGCCGACCTCATTGGCGATGATCAGCCGAGAGAGCCCGGCTCTGAGCATCACTGTGGCCTGCCTTATGTCGGCGACGGTCGTGCCCCATGCTCCGGCCTCGATCAGCGACCGGGCAAGGTCAGGCGCCATCGGGGTCTTGGCATGCGGGGCGATCACGGCGCCCTGTTCTCGCGCATACCCCAGGAACAGGTCACGATTGGCGATGAAGGCCTCCTCGTCGAGGGTCAACACCGGCAACGACATACGTCCATGCGCTGGATGCCAGCGCTCAGATGCGACAAAGCTGCTGTCCAGCCCGAGGGTGCCAGGCGGCACGCCGCGGATACGATCGTCGAGCAGGAAATTTTCACGGGTCGCGAGCGACAGTACGGGTGAGTTTTCGGTCATCCGATGCTAGTCCTTTCGCTTTCGCAGGATGAAGTCCGGATCGATTTCCGATGCCGGCCACACCATGAGAGAGATGCGTGCCAAAGCGTTACTGCGGACCGATCATCGATGCCCACCATCACCTTTGGGATCTCGGCCTCGGCCGCCATCCCTGGCTCACGCCCACGGCTGGCGAACGCGGCGGTCTGGGCGAGCTTGGCCCCTTGCGGCGAAACTACCTTCCTGAAGATTATTTGCGCGACGCCGGCCAGCACAGTGTCGTCGCCACCGTCCATGTTGAAGCCGGTTGGGCTGGGGATGACTGCGTCGGTGAAACGCGGTGGCTTGAAACCCTCGACAAGTCGCGCGGCGTGGCCGCCCGTTATGTCGTTCACGTACCTCTGGCGAACCGCCAAGCGCCGGCGCTGGTCCAGGCGCAGGCGGCATTCGACCGTGTCGTCGGCGTACGCGACATACTGAGCTGGGATCCGGATCCCGCCCGTCGTTTTGCCGCCAGTGACGGCATCATGGACGATCCGGCCTGGCGTGCCGGCCTGTCCCTGCTTGGGCGTCGCCGGCTGGTTTTCGACCTGATGGTATTTCCGCGCCAGCTCACCGGCGCGGCGCGCCTTGCAGCGGCCTTTCCGGACCAGCTCTTTGTTCTCAACCATTGCGGCAGCCCGATCGATCGCGATGCGGACGGGATGCGGGTGTGGCGCGAAGGGCTGCGGCTTTTGTCGGAGCGCGAGAACGTCGCCATCAAGATATCGGATCTGGTCGCCTACGATCATGATTGGACGCTCGACAGCCTAAGGTCGGTTGTCATGCATTGCATCGACTGTTTCGGTACGCGGCGCGCGATGTTCGGCAGCGACTTTCCGGTCGCCGGCCTGCATGCATCGTTCAATGCGGTGTATGACAGCTTCAAGGCCATTGCAGGAGAGCTTTCCGCGGACGAGCAGACGGCACTATTCTATGGCAATGCACGGCGCATTTGTCGGCTGGACGATATGTCATCGGCGGGCCTGCTCTCTGCCTGAGAGAAGCAGCAGCCCCAGGATCAGCGACCCGAACAGGATACTGCGCCAGCCGGGCGATGCGTTGACCACGGTGATCAGCGCCGTGATCGTAACCAGCAGGATGGCGCCGGGGATGGTGCCGGCATAGGTGCCGAGCCCGCCGAGGATCGAGGTGCCGCCAAGCACCACGGCGGCAATCGAGGCGAGCAGATAAGGATCGCCGATACCGACATAGCCTTGTCCGTTCATGCCGAGGACCAACACACCGGCAAGTCCCGCACAGAAGCCGCTGATGCCGTAGACCGCCAGCGTGGTCGAGGCGACCGGAACCCCGGACAGCGCCGCGGCGAGCGGATTGGCGCCCATCGCGAATATCCGGGCGCCAAGGGATGTCGCATGCATCGTGGTCAGAACGATCACTGAAATGACCACCCACAAAAGCACGCCTGCCGGAATACCGACCGGCCGCGCATTGCCGAGCCAGCGGACCAGCGGGTTCTCGGCGGTCACGGCACTGCCGCCGGCGATGATGATCAGCAGACCTTGCAGGAATGTCGCCATCGCCAGTGTCATGATCATTGGATGAACGCGCAACAGCGCCACGCCCAGCCCGTTCACCAGACCGATTGCGCTCGTCAACGTGAGAACTGCAAGAACGGCGGTGAGCCCTGTCGGATCCGCCTGCCACGAAAGCAGCGGCAGGCTGACAGCGCTAACCGTGACGATCGCCGCGACGGAAAGGTCGATGCCGCCGGCAATCACCACGAAAGTTTGGCCCGCCGCGACCAGGCCGATCACCGCGCCCAATTCAACCAAATAGCGCAAATGCCCATAAGCGCCGAAGCCAGGTGAAGCGAAGCTCGCCGCGATCCATACCGCCGCAACTATAGCGATCGTAAGGAAGGGCCGGCTGCGCAGAATCGTCACGGCGCGCCTGCCGCTCCGTGCTGTCATTGCTGCACCTTGCGGAATTGCGGGATGGCTACCGCCCCGATGATGATGAGGCCCTGGGCGACATATTGGGCGACCGGCGTGAAGCCGAGGAAGAACATGACACTGATCATCAGGCTGAGCAGCAGGCTGCCCGCAAGAGCGCCGCGCATGGTACCCTGGCCGCCGAGGAAACCGATGCCGCCGAGCACTGCGGCGGCAATGGAATTCAGCGTGAACGCCGTGCCGATGACTGGATCGCCCGAACCCGTTTGCGCGGCGATGAACAGGCCGGCGCCTGTGCAAAGCAGGCCGCTAATCGCGTAGGCGGCGATCCGGGCACCGTCGATCGGCACGCTGGAGCGGTAGGCGCCGACGGGATTTTCGCCTGCAGCATAGATGCTCAAACCAAGCGGCGTGGCGAGATAGAGTTTCCACAAAAGCACGATGAGTACCAGCAGCACGAATGCCGCCGGCGTGTTGCCGGCAAGCAGGTCCGACAGCCACTCGGGTATGGCGCCGCCCGGCCTCGGCAGGATGAGCAGCGCAGCGCCGCCGATAATGAAGGAGCCAGCGAGCGTCACCACGATCGCCGGCAACCGAAGTTTCACGACGATGAACCCGATCGCGGCACCGATGCCGAGACCGGTCAGCGCCACCGCAGCGGCACCGCCGGCTACGCCCAGCGGCCCAGTCATCGTCGTCGCAGCGATCACCGCGCCCAGGCTGACCATGGCGCCGATGGCCAGGCTTATGCCGCCGGTGAGCATGAGGATCGCCTGGGCCATGGCGACCAGCGCCAGCGGAAACCAGCTCTGGGTGAATTTGGCGAAACCGGACGCTGTCAAGAGGCCGGGAAACAGGGAACCGTAGGCAATGACGAACGCCAGGACCACAGCGAACAGGCTGCGCACGCCGACATTGCGGCGCAGCTGAACCGGCCAGTAGAGCGCGCCGGCTTGGCTTGAGGATGCTACCGTGCTCATGCCGCAACTTTCTGCTGTTCGGCGTCCATTGCGGCGGAAACGATGGCTTCCTCGCTCAGTGCCTCGCGCTTGAGCATGGCCACGATGCGGCCTTCGCGGACCACGCCGACGCGGTCGCAAAGGTGCACCAGTTCGGGTGTGTCGGAACTGAGCAGCACGATCGCCTTGCCGGCGGCGGCGAGTTTGCGAAGCATCATGTAGATCTCACGCTTGGTCTCGACATCGACGCCGCGCGTCGGGTCATTAAGGAGAAGCACAAGCGGCTCGTGTGGCATCCATTTCGCCAGCGCGACCTTCTGCTGGTTGCCACCTGAGAGTGCCTGCGCCGGGCGGTCGAGGTCGCCTTTGATGGCAAGCTGGGCGGCGAGACCCCTTGCCATATCGCGCTCGGCACGCCGGCTGCGCAGCTTCAGCGCCGGCAGCCTTGCGAAGGCGGGCAGCATCATATTGGTGATGATGGGATGGATCAGGTGCAGGCCTTCGCGCTTGCGGTCAGCCGGGACATAAGCGAGGCCGAGCGCATTGGCGTTCGGCACGCTACGGGGCAAACCCGAAACACCGTTAACCGTCGCGGATACCGTCCTGGCGGGGATCGCGCCGTAGAGGCCAAGCAGCAGATCTTCCTGCCCCTGCCCGACCAGGCCGCCAATGCCAAGCACCTCGCCCGTCCTGATGTCGAGATCGACGTCGCGCATCAGGCCGGCCGAAAATTTACGAACCGAGATGGCGTCGGCCGGCGATGGCGAAGGCCGCCATCGTGGAAAGAGATCGCCGGGGTCGCGGCCGACCATCAGCCGTACCAGTCCGGCGGCATCGGTTCCTTCCAGCGAGCAGTCCGCCGTGCAGGTCCCATCCTTGAGCACGGTGACATGCTCGCACAGCGTCATCACCTCGTTCAGTCGGTGTGAGATGTAGAGAATAGCGATGCCCTCGCCCCGAAGCCTCTCCAGCAGGTCAGTGAGGATTTTTGTCTCAGTTGCCGATAGCGATGAGGTGGGTTCGTCGAGAATGAGCACGCGCGGCCGGCGGTAAAGCGCCTTGGCGATCTCCACCATCTGCCGGCGGCCGAGGGACAGGTGCCCCACCGGCGTAGACAGCGGTTCGTAAAGCCCGACAAGATCGCATGCGGCCCTGGCCCGGACGGCAAGCTCGTTGTAGTCGATCAAGCCGAACCGCTTGGGATAGGCACCGAGCCCGATGTTTTCGGCAATGGACAAGCTGGCCGTCAGGCTGAGTTCCTGCTGGACAACGGCGATCCCGGCCTGTCGCGCATGAGCGGGGGTCATGCGCGAGACCGGGCGCCCATCGACCTCGATCGCCCCGCCGTCCGGGCGCAAGGCGCCGGACAAAAGGTTGATCAGTGTCGACTTACCTGCGCCGTTCTCGCCCAGCAGCGCATGCACGCGGCCCGGCTGGAGAGCGATTGAAACGTTGCGCAGAACGGGGTTGCCGAAAAAGGACTTCGACACCCCCAGCGCGGCGAGAAGCGGAGCCGTGGTTGTCAATGCTACAACCCTTCAGGCTTATTTCTGGGCCAGCAGCTTCTTGAATAGATCCTCATCGTACGGCGAATAGATGTAACCGTCAGCCGGGAAATCCTTCGCCCGGGCGAGGTATTCGTCGATGTTGGAATTGTCGATCACCGGCAACGGGATCTTGACGAAAGCCGGCACTTCCTCGCCCTCCAGTGCCTGGACGGCGGTGTAGGTGGCGAAGGCGCCGAGCCAGTTCGGCTGCATCGTCGCCCAGCTCTTCAGGCCCTTTTCCTTCCACAGTTCGAGAAACTGGCGCGCATTCTCGCCGGTGATCGGCACCTGGTCGCGGCCCTGCTTGTCGAGCGCGAGCACGGCGCCCGCCGACAACGCGCCGCCCAGCGACAGGATGCCGTCGATTTCGGGGTTGGCGAAAAGCAGGCTGGTCACGGCCTCCTGGGCGGGCGCGACATTGTAGGCCGTGTTCGTCTCGGCAAGCACCTTCACATCGGGATGGGCCTTAAGTTCGGCATCGGCGCCTTTGCGCCGGTCGTTGCTGACCGAAACGCCGGCTGGGCCATTGAGGATGAGGATCTTGCCCTTGCCGCCGATGGCGTCGATCAGGAACTTGGCCGCCTGATCGCCCCACTGTGAGGAATCGGTGTTGACCTTGGCGGTCACCTGGTCGGTATCGACGAGGCTGTCGAAGTTGATGATGGCGATGCCCTTGGCGCAGGCGTCCGCCAGCACGCGCGCCGGCGCGGTCGACGAACCAGCGATCAAGATGATGGCATCGACATCGGAATCGATCATCGACTGGATCTGCTGAATCTGGACGTTGGCGTCGCCCTGGGCATCGGTCACGACGAGTTTGTCGACCAAGCCTTGCTTCTTCAAAGTCTCGACTTCGGCTTCGATCGTGCCCTGTGTCTGCTTCATCCAGGTCGGCACTGAATAGATATTGGCCCAGCCGATCGTATATGGCGCTTTGCGATCGCCCTTGATGCATTTAGCGGCGGCGTTGGCCTGCGACCCGGCGCCGAGGCTGAGGAGAAGGCCGAGGCAAAGGGCACTGGCGGATGCGAAAAACGATGATTTCGTCATGATTGTTCCCTTCTGAAGTTATGCCTGGACGTGCGGGATCGGGACGAGAAAACCCGCCGGTTGCCGCATCGGAAACCGCCCGTTTTTCTCGTCAGGACTTACTGCGCCTGGCTCGTTATTGTCCGATATTTCAGACAACAGGCCTGTATATCGGACAAATGGGATGCTAGACTGAGCCTTGACATCTTTCAAGCGTCTTGAGACGAGGGCCGAATGATTTTTGCGCGGGTGCGGCCTACATGAGCGATAGCGTCACTGGTCTAATTGAAACGGAAGCCGGCGCCGAGCCGCGCAATGGCGAACGGCGTCGCGGGATCGACCGCGTCATCATGCTACTCGAGGCCCTTCTGCGGCACCGCGCGCCGATGCGCGTCGGCGACATGGCCAAGATGATCGGCGCGCCGCGTTCAACCACTTATGAAATCGTCAACAGTCTGCTTGAAGCCGAAATGCTCGAAAATGTCGGAACGGAAGGCTATGTCTATTTCGGAAAGGCGATGCATCTGTTCGGCTGGGCCTACTCACATCATAATGCCCATTACCGGCGCATCATCGAAACCCTGGACAGACTAGGCGCGGAGACGGGCGAGACCGTCCAACTGTGCGGCTTGCGCGGGACCAAATATGTCGTCCTTGATTGCCGGGACTCGCCTGGCCCGTTCCGGATTTCAAGCGATGTCGGAGTCGAGGTGCCGATACCGTGGACGGCGTCCGGAAGGCTGCTGCTCGGCCATATGAGCGAGCACGAAATACGGGACTTCATTCCGCCTGGCGACTACACGCTTCCCGACGGCCGCGTCATTGCGCCAGCCGAGTTCTTCGGCGATGTCGCTCTGGCGCGCCAGCAAGGTTTCAGCGAGACCGCTGCACTGGCAGACCGTTTCACCTGGTGCATGGCCGCGCCCATCCGCGATGGCAACGGGGCCATCAACAAGACGCTTTGTTTCGTGTTGCCCGTCGATACGCCGGAAGCGCGGCGCAGCGAATTGCTCGCCCTGCTATGCGAGCGCGCCAGTGGGTTGTCGCTCGCGGGAAGCTAGTAAAAAATCGGCGCGCGAAGGTCCGGGGTAGGTTCCGTTCGTTCAGCCGCAGCAGCGAAGCCCGAAACTGGTACTCCGGTGAGTATGGCAAAGGCGGCAGCGCGCTCCTGCTATCAGATCATCGGATATTCGATCGGAAAGATCGGCAGTCGGCTTCGGCCTGGTTCAGACCTGCCTACGGAGTGTCGCCGACCATGCCTGAGAACAGCACCGAACCGCGCTGATCGAGAAGAGAAAGCGAAGTGAAGTCCAGTATCGAGAGCCCTCCGTCGGCGATCAGGGTTTGGCCCGTGACGAACGAAGCTTCATCACTCGCCAGGAACGCCACCGCCGCAGCGATTTCGGCCGGCGTTCCCATTCGGCCCAATACGCTTGGCGCCACCGTCCAATCGCCGGCGCTGCCCGACGCGGGCGTCGTTAGGTCGGTTTCGGTGGCAATCCAACCGGGGCTGACGCAGTTTGCTCTGATCCCGTGCGGAGCACCCTCGATGGCCAGCGATCGCGTGAGCGCTTCGACGGCCGCCTTGGCGACGCAGTACAGGCCCCAATTGCCGTGCAATGTGGCCGTGGACGATATGTTGACAATCGCACCTCCGCCTGAATCCCGCAGCAGCGGCAAGGCGTAGGATGATACAAAATAGGTGGAGTCCAGGTTGGCGCCGCGCACCTTGTCCCATCTCGCGCCGGGACGATCGCCTAGTTCAATTCCGCTTCGGCGCGAACCGGCGCCTGCATTGTTGACGACGACACTCAATCGCCCCCATTGGCCGATTAGGCCGATCAGGTCCTCTACTTGACGTTCCTCCGACAGATCGCACGGGAAAAGCGAGCGTCACCTTCAAGCGCCTTTCCGGCGAAAAGCTTACCCGCAACCTGGCGTTCGCCGGTGCCTTAATACCGATCGCCGAGCGTCACAGCACGAGCGTTGCCGCGGTTGCGATCGCCTGGACGCTGGCCTGGCCGGGGGTGACGGGTGCGATCGTCGGCGCGCGCAGCCCGGCTCAGGTGGATGGCTGGCTCGACGCGGCAAGCCTGGAATTGACCGGGCGGGATTTGGCCGAGATCGCTGCCGCCATTGAAGCGACCGGCGCCGGCTCGGGCCCGTTGCAGTCCGAAAAGTAATTGTACCGGTGACGATGATAGCAGCACGTAGTCAGGCGCGGCTCCTCGGCTTGCCGGGGAGCCTGCGCCGAGGCTCTTACTCCCTTGCTGTCCTGCGAGGCCTGCAGCCGGCGCTCAGTTCGGCGGTTGATCTCCAAATCGGCGATCTGCGGCTACCTCTTTACGAACAGGACGAAGACGGACCGTCGACACCGCAGACGGTGCAGGCGTTCAGGCAAGCCGTTGCGGAAAGCGACGGGATCGTAATCGCGACGCCGGAGTACAATCACGGCATCCCAGGCGTCCTCAAGAACGCGCTTGACTGGGCGTCGAGGCCACTCGGTCGGTCGGCGTTGACCGGCAAAGCGGTGCTCGTCATCTCCGTGTCGCCGGCCTTTACCAGCGGCGGTCGTGCTCAGGCACAGGCCAACGAGACGCTGCTCGCCATCCAGTCACGTCCCGTTCTCGGTCCGCAGGTCGTCATCGGCAACGTTGCCGACAAGATCAGGGATGGACGATTGACCGACGAGCCCAGCCTGCGCTTCGCCTTATCGGCGATCGATCGCCTGATCGCCCTTTGCCCAGCTGGTCATCAGGCCGAGTATGCGCAACCGTCGTTGAGCTGAGTCGAGATAATTTCCGAAAGTGCACTGCATGTTGGCAACCGCACGGTGATGGAGCACGTTCCAACGGGAACCGTATACCGCAAGACCTCAAGCCCAGAAGATCCAGCCAACCCGAGCGTCTGGATCGGGCGGATCGGCACGAGTGAGAAACGCGCGTTTCGCGACCCGCATGGAAAGGAGAACATCATGGATGTCGGCTTCATCGGACTGGGGCACATGGGGGCCGGAATGGCCACGAACATTCTCGAGGCAGGACATGCCATGACCGTCTACAACCGAACGCCGGGCAAGGAGGATGTCCTCGTCCGCAAGGGTGCGCGATCGGCGGCCAAACTTTCAGAAGCCTGCCGCGGCGAGGCAGTCGTCACTATGCTGGCAGACGATCACGCGGTCGAAAGCGTGGTCTATGGCGATGGCGGCTTGCTCGCGACCCTTCGCACAGGAGCGACACACATCTCCTTCAGCACGATCAGTGTCGCTCTGTCGGAGCGCATGGCGGCCGATCAT